>CALKXI010000147.1 GCA_938003965.1 uncultured Chlorobiales bacterium | reverse complement strand
GAACTTTACGCCGTGCGCGAAACCAACATCTGCGACCGTATCGAAGCTGGCACGCTCCTGTGTGCGGCGGCAATTACCAAAGGCGATATTACCCTTGTCGATGTCAATCCAAACGACTTCAAAGCCGTTCTGAAAAAATTTCAGCAAGCCGGCTGTGAAATCAAATACACCGAAACTGCCGTCTCACTTAAATCGCCAAAAGCCCTGCGCCCGACGAATGTCGAAGCCAAGCCCTTCCCGAAATTCCCAACCGACATGCAAGCGCAATGGACTGCGCTCATGACACAAGCCAACGGCACAAGCAAAATCACCGACCACATCTACGCCGATAGATTCAAACACGTGCCCGAACTCAATCGACTGGGCGCAAACATCGAAGTCAAAGGCAATTCGGCTATCGTTAAAGGCGTTCAAAAACTTTCAGGCACGAAGGTGATGTCGACCGATTTGCGCGCCTCGGCAAGTTTAATTCTTGGCGGATTGGTGGCAAGCGGAACAACCGAAGTCTTGCGGATTTATCACTTGGATAGAGGCTACGAAAAAATCGAACAAAAACTGCGAGCACTTGGCGCAAATATCAAACGCGAACAATACGACGAATTTGCTCAACCTAAACTCGAAAAAGAGGAGGCTTAACCATGAAAAAACTTTTGTTTGTTCTCATCATCGCAACTCTTGCCGCGTGCTCAAAAGAAGCCACAACGCTCGAAGGCACGCTCACCTTAGGCACAGGCACAATCAACGACCCGCCCTTAGCCAATCACTCCGTTCTCTTGATTCCCGATTCACTTGTCGCAAAAAAATTAGAACAATATCGCGAAGGCTATAAGCAAGAAGTCGCAAAATTCAAACAAGCCAATCTTGCTATTGGGAATTTGCTCGATAGCCTTCAAACTGAATTCAAGAAAAAAGGCGATAAAAAAATTGAGGCACAGTATAAAGCCGTTGCCGATAGCGGAGCGCAACTCAAACGCCAACTTGAAGACTATCAAGGTGCGATATTCATCTCCATCGTAAAAGAACTTGCCAAAGAAGCCGCCGCAGATGTCAAGACCGACAATCAAGGCAAATTCAAGTTCCAAAGTTTAGTTGAGGGCAAATACATTTTGCTCACCGGATACAGTGTGCAAAAGCGAAGTGGCTTGCTCGTGAAGTCGCTCGAACTGAAGCCCGGAAAAAACACGACCACTGTCAATTACCGCGACGCCGACCCCGTGCTGACTTACATCTTGGAAGATTAAAACGATTTTCAATCGCTTTTGCAGAGGCAGGAGAGACACCTGCCTTTTTTATTTGTCTTAATTGGTGAAAATGCCCGCCCCGATAAAGGCAAAGAAGAAGAAAAAGTAAAGTATCGAGAAGGCAATCACGACAATGACAAGAATTTTCTGAATGAAGAAAAATTTTTGTTGAAGGGTGAGTGCTTGCTCGAGCAGTTGCGGATTAGGCTCGTAGGCGTAGCGTGCGAGTTCGTCGGCAGAATCTTTCAAGCGCATTCCGCTAATGAGTTGAGGAATGCCAACAATCGCGCCGACGATGGAAAAGCAAATGAGCACGCCTGTAATGATGTAATACCAAGCAATGAAGGTCATGTCGCTCGCAAGACGACGGAGGATTTCAGGCGAAGGTGTAGTATTGTTCATACGTGTAACGGTTTTTGGATTAAATGAATCGTGTCAAAATTACTTTCCAACTCTAAACGGCGGAATGATAATGCCTGTGCATTCGCCGAAGCCAATGCGCCGCATGCCTTCCTTTTCGCAATAGGCTTTGATGATGATTTCGTCGCCGTCCTCGATGAAACTGCGCTTTTCGCCGGTTGGCAGTTCAATCGGTGATTCGCCGCGCCAAGCACGCTCGAGCAAACAACCGGCTTCTTCGCGCGTCTTTCCTGATACCGTGCCGCTTGCGAATAAGTCGCCTGTGTGAAAATTACAGCCGTTCGAGGCGTGGTGTGTCAGCATTTGCGCGGGCGTCCAATACATATCCTTGAAATTCCCTTTGCTGAGTTGGAAGGGTGGAAGGTTTTGCTTTTGCATTTGATTGGTGCGAATAAAGACTTCAATGGTGATGCCCAAGCCGCCATGCTGTGCGTTTTCAGGTGAATAAAGATACGGCAGAACTTTCGGCTCGCCTTCGTCGCGCACGAAAGCAGGCACACGGAACGGCGCAAGGGCTTCGAGTGTAACGACCCAAGGCGAAATGCTCGTCGCAAAATTTTTGGAAAGAAACGGACCAAGCGGCTGATACTCCCAACGCTGAATGTCGCGCGCCGACCAATCATTCACAATGCACGCGCCCCAAATGTGCGATTCGGCTTGACGAATCGGAATCATCTGTCCAAACCCCGTCGATGTTCCGACAAAAAATCCAATCTCGGCTTCGTAATCCAATCGGCGCGAGGGCATATACTTCGGCTCGGCTTTATCATCGGAATTGATTTGACCGTTCGGTCGGCGAATTTTTCTGCCTGAAATCACAATCGAGGAGGCTCTGCCGTGATAGGCAATCGGAACATATTTGTAGTTCGGCAAGAGCGGATTTTCAGGGCGAAGCATCATGCCAACGTTTGTGGCGTGATAAATGGACGCATAAAAATCGGTGAAGTCGCCAATCCGCACAGGATTGAGCATCTCGATTTTCTCGCGCTCAAACAGGTGATGTTTGAGTTTTTCTTGAAGGTCTTTGGGCGCATCGCTTCGCAAGGCTTTGGAAAGTGCTTGCCGCAGTTCCGACGACGCCTCATTGCCGAGTGCCATGAGTTGATTGAGAAATCCCTTGGTGCAAGCGGTTTTGATTTCTGATGAAACGTCCAACAAGTTATTTAACGCAACCGAAGTCAAGTCGAGAACTTTATCGCCGATTGCCACGCAGAGGTGCGGCGAAAAATTCTTCGGTGATTTGAACGCGCCAAACGGAAGATTCTGAATGGGAAAATCGGTCTGTGAGTCATTGGCAGAGTCAACCCACGATTTGAGGTCGGGATTGTGTGTGTCGTTTTGTTTCATGAATTGAGCAGATGGTGTTTTTTAAGGTCTTCAATCGGTTCTTCAAATGAGCAAGAGCCAAAAGCAATGGCAAATTGTGTACGAGCACGTTCCAACATAGAAGCGTCCAAAGTATGTGTGCGCCAGCGTGCGTGTGCTTCACTAAAAGAAAATTGCGCAAGGTCGGTTTCGCTCAACAGGTCGGCGAGGTCGGATTCCGCCATGCCGCTATAAGCAAACGCGCTTGCAAGAAAAACATTCAGAAATCCGAACATCGTGCCGCTTGGGCTATCGGGCGCGTAAGTGAGGCGATAAGTAGCGCGAATCGGGTGATGCAATCCGGCTGTGGCTTTGAAGGCAAGTTGATGTTTGGCACAAAGAAAAATAAAACGCGCTAAATCGCTCGGCGAAGGAAACGCCTCGGCAACAACGCCGCCTGTTCGCACTTTCGCACGTGCGCCTTTCTGCTTAATGGTTTCAAGAAGCGGTTCAGGATTGTGAGCAATCGGAATTTCAATAAATGAAACAATCGACGGCGGAAGATTCAGCCGTTCTATTTCTTCAACAGAACTTGCTTTCAACTCAATGGCGTCAATGAGCATGGAGCGCGGCGCACGTGAAAACCGAGCATTAAACATGTCAATCGCTTGCAGTTCGCTGTTAATATCGGTTCCAACAAGCGCGGAAAGATGCCATGTTTGATTGCGTAAGTCAGGCGTAAGTGCATGAACCGCATTTGAAAACTCTTCTAACCGTGAAACCGGAACAATGAAGCGTGCAAGTGCCCAACGGTGCGGGCTTTGAAGGTAATGCGCATAATTGGTAACGGCGTCGGTCATTGAAAGCGAGGCGGGCGGGAACAAACCTGCGTAATCAATGACGTGATGTAGAAGTGTTCGTAATGCGCTCATACTGCATTTGATTTGGCGACGCAAACTAATAAAATTCGGCGCAACGCAAAAGAAGTGGGCGAATTGAAATAGAACACGAATTTGACGGATTGAGCAGATTTCACACTGATTTTGGATTCGTCGCTTCGCTTAGAACGACGAGGTGCGACAGGTTATCACTCCGAACAAAGTAAGAATCCCTTTGAGCCGACAGAGTGCCGTCAAAAGCAAGTTCTTCCCTATTTTCACGCATCACTTTCAAAAACAACATTCCAATTCAAAGCCATGACAATTCAACACATTGCCGTAATCGGCGGCGGAACAATGGGCAACGGCATCGCGCATGTGTTTGCGCAACACAATTTTTCTGTAAGGCTCGTCGACATCAAACAAGAGTTCTTAGACAGAGCGCTCAAAACCATCAGCACAAATTTAGACCGACAAGTCAAAAAAGGCATCTTGACCGAAGCGCAAAAAGATGAAACGCTGAAACACATCACGCCGACAACCGATTTAAGCGGCGCAGTCAAAGATGTGGATTTGGTGATTGAAGCCGTTAACGAAAACCTTGAACTGAAACAATCTATCTTCAAAACGCTTGATGAACACTGCAAACCATCAGCGATTTTGGCTTCGAACACGAGTTCAATTTCGCTCACTAAACTTGCGGCGGCAACTAAGCGTCCTGCACAAGTGATTGGCATGCATTTCATGAACCCTGTGCCGGTAATGAAATTGGTGGAGGTGATTCGTGCGTTGCAAACATCGGACGAGACCTTTCAAGCGATTGAATCAACAGCGAAAGCCATCGGCAAAACGCCCGTCAGTTGCAACGATTATCCCGGATTTATCTCGAATCGCATCTTAATGCCGATGATTAACGAAGCAATTCAATGCGTTTATGAAAACATTGCTACGCCCGAAGCCATTGACGAGATTATGAAACTCGGCATGGCTCACCCGATGGGTCCGCTCACGCTGGCAGATTTCATCGGACTTGATGTGTGCTTGGCAATTATGGAAGTGCTTTATGAAGGCTTCAACGATTCAAAGTATCGTCCGTCGCCTCTTCTCAAAAACATGGTCGCGGCAGGCTATTTGGGGCGCAAGTCGGGACGAGGATTTTACAAGTATGACTGACCCAACCACAAAGCAAACTGCGCCACGCTTGCGCGTCTGCGGAATTTTTATTCAAGATGAGAAAGTCTTGCTTGTCAAGCATCGACGATTTGCAACGAGCACGCACTTTCCCGAAGAGTCGTGGATATTGCCCGGCGGCGGCGTCGAGTATGGTGAATCGCTCACACAAGCCCTTGAACGCGAAGTGTTGGAAGAGACAGGATACAGGTGCGAAGTCGGACGATTAGCGTTCATCAAAGAATTGATTTTTCCGTTTGGCGTTCCAAAAGAACAAGCGCATCATCATTCGGTCTCGATTTGCTTTTACGGCAACATCACAAGCGGCAATTTGAAAACCGGACACGACCCCGAATTTGGCGACCATCAACTCATCGTGGAAAGCAACTGGATTCCGCTGGCGCATTTGAGCGATTACGTGCTCTATCCCCCGTTTCTTTCAGAATTTTTGAAGACAGGATTTGAAAGAGAATTCCCGCAAACCGTTTCACTCTACAAAAGTCATCAATGAAAGCGATTGTGCTAATCAGCGGCGGCATGGATAGCCTCGTTTCAACAGCGATTGCCAAGCGCGACGGCTACAGCCTTGCCGCCTTGCACCTCAACTACGGACAGCGCACCGAGCGCAAAGAATTAGACTGCTTCGAGCGCATTACAGCGCACTACGGCATCGCAGAAAAACTCGTCGTTGATGTTACGCACCTCTCGCGCATTGGCGGCTCATCACTAACCGACAAAACGATTGAAGTAAGCAAAGCCGATATTCATTCCAAAGAAATTCCAACGAGTTATGTGCCGTTCAGAAATGCGAACATTCTCTCGATTGCGGTCAGTTGGGCGGAAGTGATTGGCGCACAGCGCATTTTTATTGGTGCAGTAGAAGAAGATTCTTCGGGCTATCCCGACTGCCGAAAAGAATTTTACGCCGCATTTAATCAGATGATAAAACTTGGCACAAAGCCGACAAGCGATATTCAAGTCATTACGCCCGTAATTGACATGAAAAAATCGGCGATTGTCAAACTCGGTCTGGAAATGAACGCACCGTTTGAACTTTCGTGGTCGTGTTATCGGGAAAATGATGTCGCATGTGGCGAATGTGATAGTTGTGCCTTACGCTTGCGTGCCTTTCAGGAGGTTGGAATCGAAGACCCGATTCCGTATCGCGTGCGACCCGTGTATCGCTAAACGAAAAGTCTTGTCGAGACATGTTCCCACAGAGTCATTCC
>CALKXI010000146.1 GCA_938003965.1 uncultured Chlorobiales bacterium | reverse complement strand
ATGGTGCGTCCGATGACGCGGTATGATAAATCGTCTTGAACGATTGCCAGCAGGGTATGTCCGCCCGACACTGTGAGCGAGAGAAAGGGAAACGATGGATACGGCTCTTCAATGAAGGTTGAGAAGATATGCGCTTCAATGTGATTGATGGGCACAAACGGTTTATGCAGCGCAAAGGCAAAGGCTTCGGCAAAGTTGAGTCCCACCAATACTGCGCCGATAAGTCCTGGTCCCGCAGTTGCGGCAACGATATCGAGGTCAGATTTTTTTATATTCGCCTTTTCCAATGCGCGTTGCACGACGGAGACGATAAGCCGCTCGTGCTCACGCGAGGCAATTTCAGGCACCACACCGCCAAACTCGCGATGCGCAAGGTGCGACGAAATGATGTTAGATGCAACTGTGTTGCCTTTAAGCACAGCGGCAGATGTGTCGTCGCAACTGGATTCAATACCGAGAATGTTCATTTTAATTTTAGCTTAATATGTCGTCAGACAATCAAAATAAGAAAGGTGCACGGCCCGTTCCGAAGTTTTCTCGAGTTCTTTTGTTCTTATTGGGCATGAACCTTGCGATTCTTTTTGCGCCGCGCGTTGGGATTATCCATGATGTCGTGAAAGTCGATACATTTCTTTCGCTTCTGTTGACCGTTGGCGGAGTTGCCTTGCTCATTTGGGCGTTCAGCACGATGTATTATGTTCCTGGTCAAGAAGATAAAAAACCATAAGTCGCTTTGCGACAACTCAATGTGCCAACCATCATTTTAACCGTCATCAATGATTGATACATTCAACATCGAAGAACTCAATGCGCGCATTCGCGCTGAATCTGCTTTCGTTGAAAAAATTCGCGCTGAGGTTGCCAAAGTTGTGGTCGGTCAGCCCTATGTCGTCGATCGGCTTTTGATTGGACTACTGACCAACGGGCACATTTTGCTTGAAGGTGTGCCTGGGCTGGCGAAAACGCTTACGGTCAGTTCGCTTGCCAAAGCGCTCAATCTCAAATTCCAACGTATTCAATTTACGCCCGACCTCTTGCCTTCCGACCTTTTAGGAACGATGATTTACAACCAAAAGACGATGGAATTTACCACGAAGAAAGGTCCGATTTTCGCTAACATTATTCTTGCCGATGAAATCAACCGCTCGCCTGCCAAAGTGCAATCTGCTTTGCTCGAGGCAATGGCGGAAAAACAGGTTACGATTGGCGACCAAACCTACAAACTCGATAATCCGTTTTTGGTTTTAGCCACGCAAAACCCCGTCGAGCAAGAAGGCACTTATCCCTTGCCCGAAGCGCAAGTCGACCGTTTTATGATGAAACTCAAGGTTGGTTATCCTTCGCCTGAAGAGGAGTTGGAGATTATGCGCCGACAAGCCCGCACTGAGAAGAGCGACCCGATTGAGCCGTGCGTTACGCTCGAGGAAATTTTGCGTGCGCGCCGAGTCGTTAATGATGTCTACATAGACCCGAAAGTCGAGAAGTATATCGTCGATATCGTCTTTGCCACACGCGAGCCGCTCAACTATGGTTTGAACGAACTACGGAACTTGATTGCATATGGGGCGTCGCCGCGAGCCACTATCAATCTCAACCTTGCCGCACGTGCAAATGCCTTTCTCAACCGACGCGGCTACACCACGCCTGAAGACGTCAAAACCATTGCTTACGATGTGCTCCGACATCGCATCATTCCAACCTACGAAGCCGAAGCCGAAAACATCACGCCCGAAGATATTGTGCGCAAAGTCTTGAATGCGGTCAA
The DNA here is from genome assembly GCA_938003965.1 of uncultured Chlorobiales bacterium. Classification (GTDB taxonomy): domain Bacteria; phylum Bacteroidota; class Chlorobiia; order Chlorobiales; family Thermochlorobacteraceae; genus JANWWM01. The sequence goes on along the minus strand of CALKXI010000146.1, from coordinate 18,517 downwards.
TGTGCCTTAATGTGTTGCAGGTATCTTAACTTGCCTTTAGCTTGAACGATATGTCGAAGCCAGACCTCAAAGAAATTTTCAAGAAAATCCGCCAATTAGAAATTCGCACGCGCGGTGTAGTCAATAACATTTTCGGCGGCGAGTATCACTCGGCGTTCAAAGGCAAGGGCATGGAGTTTGCCGAAGTGCGCGAGTATCAATACGGCGACGATGTGCGCGCCATTGATTGGAATGTAACCTCGCGTAAAAACGATGTGTTTATCAAGGTCTTTGAAGAAGAGCGCGAACAAATCTTGATGATTCTCTTCGACGGTTCAGGTTCAGGCGCTTTCGGAACACATAAACAGTTCAAGCGTGATTACGCCGCCGAAATTTGTGCCACACTGGCTTTCAGTGCTATAAAGAACAACGACAAAGTTGGGCTGATGATTTTCACTGACGAGGTCGAGCTCTTCATTCCGCCGCGCAAAGGCAGAACGCACGTGCTTCGCATCTTGCGAGAAATTTTCTACTTCGAGCCAAAAAGCAAAGGCACGAACATCGCCGCCGCCGTTGAGTTTGCCTCGCGCATTTTGAAGCGCAAAGCGATTGTTTTTCTCGTGAGCGACTTAATGGATTCCAACTACGAAAAGCCTCTACGCATGATGAATCAGCGGCACGATTTCGTTGTCATTCAAATCACCGATAAATCCGAATTCGAGTTGCCTGCCGTCGGCTTGTTGGAATTGGAAGATGCGGAAACCGGTGAGCATTTTATCGCTGATACCTTCGACGAGCAATTCCGCTTCAACTATGCCAAGCGCATGGAAGAACTTCAACAGCGACGCAAAACAGCGCTTCAAAAATTGCAAATCGACTTGGTCAGCGTCTCGACCGATGAATCCTACATTCGTCCGCTCGCTAACCTTTTCAAACAACGCGAACTTCGTCGATAACCTTGAAACGCATGAATCCATTAGCACTAATTTTTCTTATCGCATGTTCATTACTTCTCACCCCCGTTGCAATCGTTGCACAACACGCCAAAGCCTCCGTTGAAATCACCCCCGACACCTGCCTCATCGGCGACAATGTGTTTTACTTGCTTTCCATCACGCACCACGAAACACAGATTGTTTTGCTTCCTTCCGACACCGATGAAGTCGCCTTCTATCCGTTTGAAGTTCGCTCCCGAAAAAAACTCTTCGAAGAAGAACGCGACGGCTTCATTACCGAACGATGGCAATACACGCTCACTGTGTTTGATACAGGCGCGCAAATCATTCCGCCGCTCGACTTGCGCTATGTTCAAATTGGCAAATCCGACTCATCGGAAACCGTTTTGAAATTGGACTCGAAAATGATTTATGTGCGCTCCGTGCTCGACACCACAGTCAAAGACATTGCCGACATCAAGCCACTTCAAACGCTTCCGTTGCCTGCGTGGGTTTATGTTGTCAGTGCTGTGGTTCTTCTGCTCCTCATCGGTGGCGGCTATTGGCTCTTCACAGTTTGGCAGAAACGCCGCAAAGCCGAAACGCCTAAACCTGTTGTGCCTGAAAAACCGCCGTATCAAATCGCCCTTGAAAAACTTACTGCGCTCGACGCCTATCCGCTCGAGACGCAAGAAGATTTCAAGAAGTTTTATAGCGACCTTTCTGACATTTTGCGCGAATTTATTGAGCAGCATTATCGCGTGCCAGCGCTGGAACAAATCACATCCGAAATTCTCTATTCGCTTCGCACGAAATTGAGTTCAGAACAGGTTGAACGCTATCGACAAGTGTTTGAACGCGCCGACCTTGTCAAGTTCGCCAAGTTTTATCCGAGTAAAATTGAAGCGCGAGAAAGTTTAAGTCTTTCAAAGGCGATTATTGAAGACGCCACGCCAAAACTTGAACCATCAGCAACGGCGTCTAAACTCTAACTTCTTAAACCCAACACCTGTTTGTGTTTGAACTGTTTTCAAAATCGAGTTTTGCGTTTCAAGACAAAGCCTTTTTGTGGCTCTTGCTTTTGATTCCGCTCTTGATTGCCCATTACCTTTGGCACGAAAAGCAGGGGAAGCGCGCCGCACTTGTCTTTTCCGATGTTCGCCAAGTCGTTAGAGCGCGTCAGGGTCGGCTGAAAGAGTTTCGTCATGTGGTGTTTGCGTTCAGAACGATAGCGCTTGTGCTTCTGATTTTGGCACTCGCGCGTCCTGTGCTGAAAAACCAAAAGCAGATTGTTTATTCCGAAGGCATTGACATTATTTTAGCGATGGACTTATCGGGCTCGATGCTTGCCGAAGACTTTGAGCCGAAAAACCGAATGGAAGCGGCAAAAGAAGTTGCACAAGATTTCGTGCGCAAGCGCATCAGCGATAGAATTGGGTTGGTGGTATTTGCAGGAAAAAGTTTTACGCAGTGTCCGCTCACGCTCGATTATCCCTTGCTACTTTCAATGCTTGGCGCACTTCGGGCTGGCTCGTTGCAAGAAGACGGCACTGCCATCGGCACGGCGATAGCAACAGCGGTTAATCGCTTGCGCACTTCGACGGCGAAAAGCCGTGTGATTGTGCTTCTGACTGACGGACAAAACAACGCGGGCGAAATTGAACCTATTACCGCAGCGGAACTTGCGGCGGCTCTTGGCATTAAAATCTACACCGTTGGTGCAGGCACACAAGGCTACGCGAACTATCCCATCATCGACCCAATTTTCGGCAAGCGTTACATTCGCCAAAAGGTCGATGTCGACGACGCTACACTCCAACGCATCGCCGATATTACTGGCGGCAAATACTTCCGCGCCACTGACTATGAAAGCCTCAAAACCATTTACAACGAAATCGACTTACTCGAGAAAACGAAAATCGAGACCGAAATCTACACTGAATACAAAGAAGAGTTTTTAGTCTTTCTCCTGCCAGCTCTGCTTTTGCTCGGCTTGGAGTGGATTTTGGCAAATACCCGATTTAGAAAAGTCCCTTAACATAATGCTGAACATTTTTAAGAAGAAACGCCAGCCTGTTTGGTCGTTCCAAAAAGAAGGCACGATTTGGCTCTCGCAGTTTTTAGAAAATGGAAACCTCATTATTGAGCACCGTATCGGCGAACGTCGTGCAGTCTTAAAAGAACGCAAGGTGCGCTTTCTGTCGATTGACGCAAACACAGGAAAGCCACTTTGGGACAATTTCGTGCTCACTGACGAACAGGGAAATGAAATCGGCGAAGGCTGGTGGGTTGGGTTGGAACTCGTTCATAAAAACTTATTTTACTTGCACAGCTATGTTGCGCCACGCATTCCGGAGCATCGTGGCTTGTGGGCGTTTGATGCCTATTCCACAAAACTTGTGTGGAAAGATGAATCCGTTAGTTTTGTTGCTCACGTGGGTGATGAACTGCTCGTTTATCGTCCCGCCGATACCGAAAGTTTTGCCGAACGCCAATACTTTATCCTCAACGCTTTGACGGGCGAAAAATTGCGCGATGTTTCTACCACAGAAGCCGATGCGTTTCGCGATAAGTCGCAAGATTTCGCTACGGCGCAAGGCGTTACGCTTCCAACACGGCACAACAATTTTTCCCCCGACTTTGAACGCATGAAATCGCTTGCCGAAAAAAGCTCTCCAGCAAAAAACATCATTGCAGGATACGACTGCATCGAGCTTGGCTCTGTAACCATTCTCGGCTATCACGAACAAACCGATAAAATGGTCTTGACGCAAAACAGCATGCCCGTCAAAGCCCTTACCTACACCCTCTTCGTGCTGGAAGATGAAAACATCGTTTATCGCGATACACTTGGCGACGCCATGAGCGGCTTACTGACCGATGGCTTCTTCGTGCGCGGCAATCGACTTTATTACACTAAAAATCTCGACACCCTTGTCGCCCTCGACCTTTCAGTATAAGCAAACATTTGTATGCTCGTGCATCGGAACACTGACAAAACAGATTCAACGGGTTTTGCGTCTCATCTGTCAAATCCGCTCAATGGGTGTCCGCTCTCGTTTCTATTCAACATCGCGCATTCAAATACTCGCGCAAATACTTCGCCGTGAACGAGTGTTTGTTTTTGGCAACCTCTTCAGGCGTGCCAACAGCAACAACTTCCCCGCCGCGCTCGCCGGCTTCTGGTCCTAAATCGATAATCCAATCTGCCTGCTTGATGACATCGAGATTGTGCTCAATCACAACGAGCGTATTGCCGTTTTCAATTAGGCGATTGAAACACTTGATGAGTTTTTGAATGTCGTCGAAGTGCAGTCCTGTTGTGGGTTCGTCAAAAATGAAGAGCGAATTTTGCGTGTCGTTGTTTGAGATGTGATAGGCAAGTTTAAGCCGCTGTGCCTCGCCCCCTGAAAGCGTGCTTCCCGATTGTCCGAGTTGCAAATAGCCAAGCCCGACTTCGGTAAGGACTTTCATTTTTTTCGTGATGTTTTTTTGGTCTTTGAAAAACTCTAAGGCTTCGTCGATGGTCATTTCAAGCACATCGGCGATGGATTTGCCGTTGTAGGTGGCTTCAAGCGTAGCGGGTTTGTAGCGTCTGCCGTTGCAATCTTCGCATGGCATTTGAATATCGGCAAGAAACTGCATCTCGACGGTTACAACGCCTTCGCCTGCGCAAGTTTCGCACCGTCCGCCCGGAATGTTGAACGAAAAGTAGCCTGCGTCCCAGCCTTTGAGTTTGGCAACTTGGGTTTGTGCAAAGAGCGCGCGAATGTCGTCAAAAATTTTGAGATAGGTTGCAGGATTGCTCCGGCTCGTTCTGCCAATGGGAGATTGATCGACAAGCTCAACCTTCTCGATTTTCTCAATGCCTTTCAACGCGCGATGCGTGCCGACCTTTTCCGACGTGCCGACCTTCTGCTTCAAAATGCCGAGATAAAGAATATCATTAACAAGCGTCGACTTGCCACTTCCACTCACGCCTGTTACGCACGTGAGCACGCCGAGCGGAAATTTTACATCAATGTTTTTGAGATTGTTTTCCAACGCACCGATAACTTCAATCGCATTGTTGAGATTGACCTTGCGCCGTTTCTGCGGAAGCGCAATAGCATTCAGGTTGCGCAAATACTTGCCCGTGAGCGATGTTGTGTGAGTTAAAATTTCTGTTGGAGAACCTTGAAAAATAATTTCGCCGCCGTTTTTGCCTGCGCCTAATCCCATGTCGATAATCACATCGGCGGCTTCTATGATTTCGCGGTCATGCTCAACGACGATGACAGTGTTTCCGATGTCGCGCAGTTTTTTGAGAATTTGAATCAGCCGCGCTGAATCGCGTTGATGCAAGCCGATGGAGGGTTCATCTAAAATGTAAATCGAGCCCATCAGCGAAGAGCCAAGCGAGGTCGCAAGGTTGATGCGTTGCGACTCGCCACCTGAAAGCGTAGTTGCGTTTCGGTCGAGCGTGAGGTAATCGAGCCCAACTTCGACAAGGTATCCGAGCCGTTTTTCCAATTCTGCCAAAATGGTTGAAGCCACTTCGCGGTCGAAGCGAGAAATTTCCATCGTCTTGAAAAATTCGTTTGCTTCACCAATCGTCATTTGCACAACGTCGTGAATGGTCTTGCCTGCGACTTTTACATTCATTGCAGCTTTTTTCAGGCGCGAGCCATTGCATTCAGGACACACGCTATATCCGCGATACTTCGCGAGCAAAATTCGATAGTGCATTTTGTATTGCCCTTCGCGCTCGACTTCTTTGAAGAAGCCTGTAATGCCGATGAAGCCATCTTTTGGAACGCCGTCCCACAAGAGTTTGCGTGCCGATGCGGGCAGTTTGCCATAAGGCACATCGAGCGGAATATTATACTTCGACGCAATGCGAATTAAATCGCGCAAGTGTTTGGAGTGCTTATCGCTGTTCCAGCACACAATCGCGCCGTCTCTGATGGAAAGCGCGCGATTCGGCACAACGGCATTTTCATCGATGCCTGTTACACGCCCAAATCCTTGACAGACAGGACACGCACCTGCAGGCGAATTAAAGGCGAACATCTGCGGCGACGGCTCTTCATACTCCACGCCGTTCAGTTCAAACTTATCGCTGAATTGAAATTCCCGTCCGCCCAAAACGCGCACGATGGCGTAACCATTTGACTCTGCAAATGCCACCTCTGCCGCTTCGGAAATGCGTTGCATCGTCTCGTCGTCGTGCCGAAGTGCAATTCGATCGACCAGCACCATCAATTTGGCTTGTTCTTTTTTAGAGAGAGCCAAAAGTTTTTTTTCCGCGTCGGGCTCGTTCAAATCCATCAATGTTTCGCCATGTGCAATGCGGAAAAATCCTTTTTGTTTGAGCGTTTGCAGTTCTTCTTTGAGCGTGCGCTCTTTGGACTTTTCGTCAGTGTGGTGCGGCATAGGGAAGCCGATGTAAAGTTTTGAGCCTTCGTCAAGTAAGCGCACTTGATAGACCACATCTTCGGGCGAGTGTTTCAAGACCATTTCGCCTGTGTCGGGCGAGTAGGTTTTTCCGATGCGCGCAAAGAGCAATCGGAGGTAATCGTAAATCTCCGTAACGGTGCCAACGGTCGAGCGCGGATTTTTGGAAATGGTTTTTTGTTCAATCGCAATCGCAGGCGCAATGCCCGAAACATACTCCACATCAGGCTTCGGCAGACGCTCTAAAAATTGGCGAATGTAAGCCGACATGGATTCCACATACCGCCGATGCCCTTCGGCATAGAGCGTATCGAAGGCAAGGCTCGATTTGCCCGAGCCTGAAACGCCTGTAATCACGACGAGTTTGCGGCGCGGAATAAAGACATCGATGTTTTTGAGGTTGTGCGTTTTCGCACCTTTGATGAAAATGCCGTTGGCAGTTTGCGGTGCGGTCGTGGTCATGATGTTGGCTACTTAGAACGCTTAAACAGTTTACTTTTTAGAAAACGCGATTTGCGAAAACTCAAAATAACACGAGCGATGTGAATACGTCTAATTATCCAAAGATAATTCAGCAAGAGATGATGATGTTGTTTCTTCGCCTGCTGAACAAAAAATTTCGTAACTTCACACCCTAATTTTTTCAGCCATGAAAATCGGAGCGATTGAGATAGATAAACCCATTGTGCTTGCGCCGATGGAAGATGTTACCGACCCGTCGTTTCGCCGACTGTGCAAGCGATTTGGGGCAGACATCGTTTATACCGAGTTTATCAGTTCGGAAGGCTTGAGGCGTGGTGCGGCGCGTTCCTGTCGCAAACTCAAAATCTTCGACGATGAGCGACCGGTCGCGATTCAGATTTTCGGCAACGAGATTGAGGCAATGGTCGAGGCGGCGTTAATTGCCGAAGCGGCGAATCCCGACTTCATCGACATCAACTATGGCTGTCCTGCAAAGAAAGTCGCAGGGCGTGGCGCAGGCTCTGGCTTGCTTTGCAATCCAACCTTGATGGAAGACATCACGGCGGCAGTCGTTAAAGCTGTTAAACTTCCGGTTACTGCCAAAACGCGCATTGGTTGGGACGAACACAATATCACGATTCTTGACACAGTCAAACGCCTTGAAGGCGCAGGCATTCAAGCCCTCACAATTCACGGACGCACACGCTCGCAAATGTTCAAAGGCGCGGCAGATTGGACTTGGATTAAACGCGCCAAAGAAATTGCAACCATTCCCATCATCGGCAATGGCGACATTTGGACGGCAAAAGACGCGGTTAAACATTTTCAAATCACGAACGTCGACGGTGCGATGATTGGACGCGGTGCGATTGGCAATCCGTTCATCTTCCGCGAAGCCAAAGCCTTGATGCAAGGCGTTGAACTTCCGCCGCCTACCTTTCACGAGAGAATTCATGTTGCGATTGAGCACCTGAAAATGTCGATTGAGTGGAAGGGCGAAAAATACGGCGTCTTGGAAATGCGACGGCACTACGCTTCATATCTCAAAGGTCTGCCGAACGTGAGCAAAGTGCGCGACTTTTTGGTGCGCGAAGAGCAGTGGCAGAATATCATTGATCGCTTGCTTGAATACGAACACGAGTGCGAACAGCACTTTGTAGAGGGCACATTCGACAAATTGGCACAAACGCTCAACGACCACTCCAAGCGGTTAGTGCTTGAGCCTGCGGTTACAGAAAGTTAAACAGCAAGCCGTTCTTTGCGTTATTTCAGGTATCTTTGACGCCCAAAGGATATGGTTTGAAATTTGAGGCACGAAGGGGTAAATTCTGCTCATTTCAACAAGGGGCTTAAACGAAGGAAATGGAGACGCTTACGAAATCGAACGTCATTCGCATAAAAAACGCACTTGTCAGCAAGAACCAAACGCCCGACTCGCCTTCCGACGACGCACAAGCGCAAGAGTTGCTCAAAGCAAGCGGACCGATTCCGCAACACATTGCCATTATTATGGATGGCAATGGGCGCTGGGCGGCGCGACGAGGCGAAATGCGTATCTCTGGACACAATGCTGGCGTGAAATCTGTGCGCGACACGGTCGAGGCTTGTGCTCAACTCGGCGTTGGTTATTTGACGCTCTATGCGTTCTCGACCGAAAATTGGAAACGCCCGAAAAATGAAGTCTCTGCGCTCATGCATCTCTTGATTCAAGCCCTTCGCAAAGAGACGAAAACACTTCACGAAAACGACATCAGGCTCAACGCCATTGGCAACATCTTCGCCCTTCCGCCCAATGTGCGCCAAGAACTCGAGGAAGGCATGGAACTGACGCGCCACAACAAACGCATGACACTTTCACTCGCGCTTTCGTATAGCGGACGATGGGAAATCATGCAAGCCACCAAACGCATCGCCGAAGAAGTCAAAGCTGGACGATTAGACCCTGACCAGATTACAGATGATGTCTTCGAGCGATACCTTGCTACCTACGGCATGCCGCACCCCGATTTGCTCATTCGCACCAGCGGCGAATTCCGAATTAGTAACTTTCTTTTGTGGCAATTAGCTTACACCGAAATTCATATCACTGATTGCTATTGGCCCGACTTCCGACGCGATAAACTCTACGAAGCCATTCGCGACTTTCAACGCCGTGAACGCCGGTTTGGCATGACAAGCGAACAATTAGCCATGCTGACCAACCCACTCCATCAAACGCATCAGCCGTGAAACTGGAAGACACTTTTGGCTCAACCTTTCATCTTGCATCAATCTTGAACCGCATGATTTCTCGCCACTTGTTCTACCTCTTGTGCGCTTTTTTCATCGTCTCAACCTCGACGCTTTTTGCCCAAGATACGCCTGACAGCGACGACGACACCAAACTTCAACTCGATTTCTCTGAACCCGCCAAATACAAGGTGCTTGGCATTTCCGTTGTCGGCAACTCCAGCATTTCAGAAAAAGATATTCTTGCGCGATTTCCGATTCAAGTCGGTCAAGACATTACCATTCCCAGTAGCGAACTTGCCGACGCCATAAAGCGACTTTGGAAACAAAAGCTTTTCAGTGACATTCGCGTCGAGATTGACCGCAAAACCTTTGAAGGCGTTTTCCTTTCTATCAAGGTCAAAGAATACCCCGTGCTCACGCAAATCGTGTTTGAAGGAAATAGCGAATACGATGAGGAAGACCTGCTCAAAAAAGTCGAACTCACACGCGGTGCGACCATTACCGACCAAATGATTTACCTCGCCCGCCAACGGCTCTTGAAATTCTACGAAGAAGAAGGCTACCTGCTTTGCGAAATTGATTACGAACTGCGCGAAACCAAAAAGGGACGCGCCACGCTCTTCTTCAAAATCAAAGAAAATGACCGCGTTATCATTGAGCGCATTAACTTCGTTGGCAACAAAGCCTTTGACAAAGGCGAATTGCTCGGCACGCTCGAGGACACCAAACAACTCAACTTCTGGCGACGCATTTTTTCTAAACCCACGCTCGACCGAAAGAAATACGAAGACGATAAAGGCAAACTGATTACCTTTTATCGCGAAAACGGCTACCGCGATGCCTACGTCATTCGCGATTCGATCTACTACACCCCCGATAAACGCGGATTGCACCTGACGATTTTCCTCTACGAAGGTCCGAAATACGTCTTGCGCAATGTGGAATGGGAAGGCAACACGCTTTACTCCAAAGCCGAGTTAAATGCGGTCTTTGGCTACAAAAAAGGCGATGTCTATAACGAGAAAAAAATCATGGAGCGCCTGACCTATTCCGCCGAAGGCGGCGATGTCGGCTCGCTTTATCAAGACCGCGGCTATCTGACCTTTCGCGCTGATAAAGAAGAAACTGTCGTTGAAGGCGACTCGATTGACCTTAAAATTTTCATCACCGAAGGCAAACAGTTTCGCATTCGCAATGTCAACATCTCAGGCAACACGAAAACCAAAGACCGCGTGATTCGCCGCGAACTTTATACCATTCCCGGCGACCTTTACAGCCGCGAAAACATTATTCGCTCAATCCGACAAATTGCTCAACTCAATTACTTCGACCAAGAAAAAATTACGCCTGATATTCAGCCCCGAAGCGAAGACGAAGTCGACATCACTTACAACGTCAGCGAAAAATCTACCGATACTTTCAACGCCTCGGCAGGATACAGCGGCGCGATTGGCTTTACAGGTGCGCTCGGCTTAACCTTCAACAATTTCTCCATTCAAGACATCACCAAACGCGAAGCCTATACGCCACTTCCGCACGGCGACGGACAACGGCTCGACTTCCAATGGCAATTCGGACGATTCAACTTTCAAACGCTCTCACTTTCCTTCACCGAACCATGGGCATTTGGCACACCGACTTCGCTCGGATTCAGCATCTTTGACACACGCCAAAACTTCGGACAAGAACTCCAACAAACAGGCGTCTCGATTTCCGTTGGTCGACGCTTAACCTTTCCCGACGATTACTTCCGAATTGATTATACCTTCCGCTTTCAACGCAACCGCGTGGGCGGCTCAACCTTCGGCACGTTCCAACGAAGTTTGTTTTTCGTAACGGCTGACGAATACAGCATTATTCAAACCATCTCGCGCAACAGCACCGACAATCCCATCTATCCCCGACGCGGTAGCGATTTTTCCTTCGCTACACAACTCTCTGGTGGTCCGCTTCCAGGCACAGTCGACTTTCTCAAACTTACCTTTCGCGCAGGGTGGTTTTCTCAACTCGCAGGCGACTTAGTGCTGACCACCAATGCCGAATTCGGCTCGCTCGAGCGCATCGGCAATCAAAACAGCAACATTCCCGCCATTAACTTTTTCTACATGGGCGGTAGCGGCATTTCGTTTCTTCCAACGGTTCCCTTGCGCGGCTATCCCGACCAAGGGCTCGGCGTCTTCGACCCAAACCTGCGCATCTTCACAGGAAACTTTTACACGAAATTTCAAACCGAATTGCGCTATCCGATTAGCCTTAATCCGCAAGCAACGGTCTACGCGCTTCTCTTTGCCGAAGCAGGAAACATTTATGCCAATGCAGGGCGCGCCAACTTTGCCGACCTCAAACGTGCAGCAGGCGTCGGCGTGCGCGTCTTTTTGCCCATCGTCGGACTCATCGGTCTCGATTACGGCTACGGCTTCGACCCCGTGCCGTCTAATCCCGGTCGCCCAAATCAAGGGTGGAACTTTATTTTCACCTTCGGACAATTTGCGCGATAACCATGAATTCGTATTTTTTTGACAAGGCGTTAGAGCACCTTAATGCCGCAGAGATTTGCTAAGCAAGAACACCAACCATAACGCATGAAACGAATTTTAAGCGGAATGCGCCCGACGGGCAAATTGCACTTGGGGCACTATGTCGGCGCACTTGAAAATTGGGTCGTCTTGCAAGAAAGCGGCGAATACGAAACATATTTTCTCATCGCCGATTATCACTCTCTCACCACAAACTTGGATTCAAGCCACACCTACCAAAACTCGGTCGAGATGGCAATCGATTGGCTGGCGGCAGGCATCAACCCTGAAAAGAGTCCGATTTTTCGCCAATCGCAAATCAAAGCGCATACAGAACTCTTTTTGATTTTTTCGCTTCTGATTACCACTTCGCGCCTCGAGCGCAATCCTTCGCTCAAAGAGCAAGTGCGCGACTTGGAATTAGACACCATTTCTTACGCGCATCTCGGTTATCCTGTTTTGCAGGCGGCGGATATTTTGCTCTACAAAGGCTCGGTTGTGCCTGTTGGCGAAGACCAACTGCCGCACATTGAAATCACACGCGAAATTGCACGCCGATTCAATCAAGCCTATCCGAAGCCCAACGGTGAAGCCGTGTTTCCCGAACCCGAAGGGAAAATCACCCAATTTGCGCGGTTGGTCGGTTTAGATGGCAAGGCGAAAATGTCAAAATCGCTTGGCAATACGATTCTGCTTTCTGACCCGCTCAGCGAGGTCGTGAAGAAAGTGCGCACTGCCGTTACTGACACGGCAAAAGTCCGCAAGCACGACCCAGGCAATCCTGATGTGTGCACGGTTTTTACTTATCACAAACGATTCACCCGCGCCGAAGAGGTCAAGCAAATCGATGCTGATTGTCGAAGCGGCGCGCTCGGCTGTGTCGATTGCAAAACGCGATGCGCAGCAAGCATTTCAGAATTTCTCGCGCCCATCTTGGAGCGACGCGCACAGTTGGAACAAAAGCCCGACGATGTGAAAGCCATTCTGCTCGAGGGCGAAGCACGCGCCAGAAAAGTCGCCGAACAAACGATGTCGGAAGTGCATGAAGCAATGAGACTTGGATAAATTTTTTTATCTTCCCGGAAATACTATCAACAAAACCACTGCCCATGCTCGAGAGCGATTTCCGTCAAACCTTCAACGCCACGTTCAAGACCGAAACTTACAATGCCCTTATTGCTGACCTCAACCAAAGCGGCAAAAACTCGTTAGAATTTCGCGTGAGCGAAACACCGTTCTTCCCTTCAAAAGAACTGACTAACGAACTCATTTCAGCGGCGAACAGCATTGCCGATGACCTTCGCACCGAACGCATTTGGTCGCGCCTCCGCGACGCCGTTCCACCAGAACTTCATGTGCCAAACGAAGACCCACACCCGCAATTTCTTCAAATCGATTTTGCCATCTGCGAAGACCAAAACGGCAACCCGCTCCCGCAACTCATCGAGCTGCAAGGCTTTCCGACCGTCTTCGCCTTTCAAGCCTTGCTTGACGAAAAACTGCGCCAACACTACCCGATTCCCGCCGACTTGAAATCTTACTTCAACGGACTTTCACGCGAGACTTACTTATCCGCACTCAAAGAAATTTTGCTCGGCAATTCCGACCCCGAAAACGTCATTCTCTTGGAAATCGAGCCCGATAAACAAAAAACGCGCATCGATTTTCACATGACCGAAGCCTACTTCGGCGTTACGCCTGTGTGTTTAACCGATGTCAAACGGCGTGGCTCAAAACTTTACTATCGAAAAAACGGCAGAGAAATTCCGATTGAGCGCATCTACAACCGCGTGATTTTTGACGAGTTAGACAAAAAAACGCTCTCGTTTGATTTTTCCTTTCAAGACGACCTCGAGGTCAAATGGCTCAACCATCCGAACTGGTTTTTCAAAATTTCCAAATTCTGTTTGCCGCTCTTTCAAAGCAAATACGCACCCAAATGCTACTTCCTTTCCGACCTTGAACGCTACCCCGACGACTTGGAAAATTACGTCGCCAAGCCGCTCTTCTCGTTTTCAGGCGGCGGCGTGCTGATTGATGTAACAAAGGAAGATTTGGATAACATCGCGGATAAATCGAATTACCTTTTGCAACAGAAAGTCAATTACGCCCCCGCTATCCAGACGCCCGAAGGCGGCACAAAGGTCGAAGTGCGCATGATGTTCTTTTGGCGCGATGGCGACGAAAAACCCATGCTTGTGAATAATCTTGTTCGAATGAGTCGTGGAAAACTAATTAACACGATGTTCAACAAGGTGCAAAACTGGACGGGCTCGAACATTGCCTATCACCTTTGAGCCGTGCTCACCCTTTGCGCCTGAAACGTTCGCTCACAGGCTTTGTTATTACTCTACTCCAAGCGTTCAGCATAAACTTTTCTTAAACTTGTGTCGTGGAAAAAATTGGTTTCATAGAGATAAGAATCACAGGTTCAAAGGGAAACCTTGACCTTTCACCCGACCACTACGACATTCGAGAGATTATCTTTATTCTTGAAAACGCAGAAAAATTGTTGTATCCAGGCGATAGGAAAAGCCGACCAACCATTAGTTACAAAATTGAAGAAGGCTCAGTAAGACACATCTTAAAGACTTCCATTCAACATATCATTGCTTTCAACGCAATCATTGGACAGGTCAACCAAGTTCAAAACATTGACTTTCTTGATTTGGAGACTGCAAGAGCATTTGAAAACATACAGAATATCGCAACCAAACATGACTATGTTTTCAGCATCAAAACATCGCTTGAGCATACAAACGAAGTGAGAGTTGATAAAACGACAAGGTATTACAGGACAGAGGCAATTTGGGCAGACGCTGAATTTTATTTCTATGGAAAAGTTACAAATGCAGGCGGCAAAGACAGAGCCAATATCCACATTCTCACCGAAGAACTCGGAACAGTCAGAATCGAAACACCGATTCGCTTTTTGGAGCAATATAGCGAGAACTTACTCTACAAGACTTTTGGTATAAGAGCAACAGGAAAGCAACATATAGAAACGGGTGAAATAGATACATCAACATTGAAGTTTGTTGAGTTGGTTACCTATCAACCCAAATATGACGAGCAATATCTAAAAGCACTTCGCGACAAAGCCAAAACATCTTGGCTCGGTAGCCTAAACCCCGATGCGTGGTTGAAAGAAATTAGGGGAGGATATGAGGCATAAAGCCGTTTTACTTGATACCAGTTTCTTTATTCGTTTCTTGAACGATACTGACACACTGTTTGAAAAAGCCGACGGCTATTTCCGATACTTTTTGCAGAAAGAAATTACGATGATGATTTCAACGATTAGTATTGCTGAATATTGCGTCGGTGGTGATGTTCAAGAACTTCCTTTAAGAAACTTGCAAATTGTTCCTTTCAACTTAGACCATGCAGAACGCACAGGCGAGTTTGCCAAAATCGTTTTTCAGAACAAAGGGACATTGAAACTAAAAGAGCGCAACCTTATCCCGAACGACACCAAGCTTTTTGCTCAAGCCGACCGCGAGAAAACAATAGAATTTTACCTCTCGTCAGATAGGGAGAGTTTAAAGATTTACAACTTGCTCAAACGAGAAATTACCCTGAATTTTCAGTTTATTGATTTGAATGTTCCACATAACGAGACATTCGGACGGCTCAACATCTAAACGAAGAAAACGGAACGACCGATAACATCGCTTTTGCATCAGGCGTGGCGACAACTTCTATTGACAATTTGTAGTATGGTTGAAAAGTGGTTCTTCGCATTAAGCATTGTGTAAAAGCCAGTTCCGCCAATCTGCAAAACGTTATCTTTGCACTTCTTTTCACTTTGAATTCAGACACTTTTGTTTGCTATGGCAATTTCAGACACTGTTAGAACGCGCTTTGCGCCGTCGCCGACGGGTTATGTCCATGTTGGCGGACTTCGCACCGCACTTTACAATTACCTTTTCGCCAAAAAACACGGCGGCAAATTTATCCTTCGCATTGAAGATACCGACCAAACGCGGCTTGTGCCAGGGGCGGCGGAAAACATCGAGAACGTGTTAGAATGGGCAGGGTTAATTCCTGATGAAAGTCCGCGACGTGGCGGCGACTTCGGTCCCTACACACAATCCCAGCGATTGCACCTCTACAAACACTACTGCGAGCAACTGATTGCCGAAAAGAAAGCCTACTACTGCTTCTCGACGCCCGAAGAGTTGGAAGAAGTTCGCAAACTCCAACAAAAGCAAGGCTTGCAGCCGAAGTATAATCGCAAGTGGCTTCCCGAATCCATGGGCGGCTCAATGCCTGAAAGCAAAATCAAAGAAGCACTCGACTCGGGCATTCCGAAAGTGGTGCGCATGAAAGTGCCTGACGGGATTACGATTAAAGTTCATGATGTCATTCGCGGCACGGTCGAGTTCGATTCCGCCGTCGTCGACGACCAAGTGCTCCTGAAAGCCGACGGATTCCCAACCTATCACTTGGCAGTGGTCGTCGATGATTACTTGATGAAAATTACGCACGTGATTCGTGGCGAAGAGTGGCTTTCTTCCACGCCGAAGCATGTGTTGCTCTACGAATTTTTCGGCTGGGAAAAGCCTGTGTATGCGCATGTGCCGCTGCTGTTGAACCCTGACCGCACGAAACTCTCGAAGCGTCAGGGCGATGTTGCCGTTGAAGATTACATCAAAAAAGGATTCAGCCGCGACGCGCTCATTAACTTTGTCGCACTTTTAGGCTGGAACCCCGGAAGCGGTAGCGAACAAGAAATTTTCACGCTCGAGGAATTGCACGAACAGTTTTCGCTCGAGCACGTGGGCAAATCAGGGGCGATATTTAACCTTGAAAAACTCAGTTGGATTGAAAAAGAACACATTCGCCGCAAGAGCGATAAAGAACTCGCTAATCTCATTCGCCCGATTCTTTCAGACGCTTTGAAAACGCGCCAAACGGAATTGCCGATTGAAACCATCATGAGCGAGGATTATCTGATAGCCGTTGCCCGAGAAATGAAAGAGCGCGTGCATTTTATTCACGAGTTCGTTACTTTCAGCAGCTATTTTTTCTTTGAGCCTGAAACCTACGAGGAGGAGGCGGTCAAAAAGCGATGGAAAGAAAACACAAACGCGCTGTTGTTGGCGTTTTCTGCACAGTTAGAAGCCTTGCCTGCATTCACGGCATCAGAGATTGAATCGGCATTAAAATCATTCTGTGAGTCGAAGGGCATCAAAACGGCGGAGATGGTTCACCCGATTCGGCTGGCGGTGTCGGGCGCAAGTTTCGGACCGAGCCTCTTTCACATGCTCGAAATTTTGGGCAAAGATGCCGTCTGCCGACGCATCAAGCGCGCCACCGAACGCCTAAAAGCCGAGCCTACAACGGCATAATTCTATCATTCATTGCCCACCCTGAAATTTGAAAGAGACGCGCCCTGCGTCTCTTTTTGTTTTGCAAAGCGAATCTTCCCCGTTCAAAATCAAAATTCGCTCAAAATCAAGGACAAAATGACAAACATTTGCTATTTCCCCGCCCCTTTTCTGCCCGACTTTTGTTCTGGCTTTCCTTTGAAAGCCAATTTTAATCAACCTCATAATTAAACACAGTCATGAATAACATCTCGCGACTTTTTCTGCTGGCATTCTTCTTGACGATTGCCTTCGGCGCACAAGCGCAAGAGCAATCCTTACAAAACGTGCTCAACCCTGACGGGACAATTCGCTTAGAGCGCGATGGGGGATATAGCCTTGAGGGCTATGAACTGCAAATAGACGAAAACGGCGTGCCGCGTGCGTTGCCGAAAGGCGAGGCGCAAACCGAGAACACCACTTCGGGCACTTGGGGGACAGGGTTTAGTTTGCCGAATGGCGTTGATAACATTGTCCGTACGCTGGCGGTGTATAACGGGGAACTTTATGTGCGGGGCGAGTTCACAGAGGCGGGCGGCAGTAGTGCGAACCGCATTGCGCGCTGGAACGGGACGAGTTGGAACACGCTCGGCACAGGCTCGGGCAATGGGGTGAATGATGGAGTCCTTGCGCTGGCGGTGTATAACAACAGCCTTTTCTTGGGCGGCGATTTCACCGTTGTTAATGTGGGCGATAATCCGATTCTTTCTTCTCGCATTGCACAATGGACAGCCACCAACGCCCCATCCTCTTATAGCCATACCGTTACTTCCAGCATCAGCACTTACACCTTTTTCGGCACAGGGGTTATCATTGAGTTCTCGGGTGTTTCTGGCTCAGGCGCTTGCACCGTTGAACGCTACGATAACAGCCCCGCGCAAAATGTCAGCGGCATTACCCATGCCAATGTGAGCCCCTATCGCTTTGTTATCAATGCGTCAGGCTTCACTTTCACGAGCGCGCGCTTGCGCTTTGACCGCACCCAAATTCCGGGTTCAGGCATCACGAATGCACAAACGGTGCGTGTTTATCGGCGTCCCACGCCGGGCACAGGGGCGTTCAGCCTGTTGCCCAACGACTACAACCCCAGTTTCCCCAACGAAGTGCGCGCCACAACCACGGCGTTCAGCGAGTTCGTGTTGGCAAGCGATGATAACCAACTGCCAGTGGAACTTGTGGCATTCACAGGGCGCAAGGTGGAACAAGGCGTGGAACTGGCGTGGCGCACGGCTTCGGAGCAAAACAACGCAGGCTTTGAAGTGCAAAGAAGAAGCGTGAATCGAGAAGTGAGTAGCGAGGCGTGGCAAGTGTTGGGCTTTGTGCGCGGCAACGGCACGACGACCGAAGCACAGTCCTACTCGTTCTTGGATAGAACCGCGTCAGGCAAAGTGCAATATCGCTTGAAGCAAGTGGATTTTGACGGACAGTTTGAGTATTCCAATGTGATTGAAGTTGATGCGGGCTTGCCGAAGGTGTTTGCGTTGGAGCAAAACTATCCGAACCCGTTCAACCCGACGACGGTGATTGCGTATCAGTTGCCAACCGCCAGCAATGTCTCGCTGAAAGTGTATGATGTGCTCGGCAA
>CALKXI010000145.1 GCA_938003965.1 uncultured Chlorobiales bacterium | reverse complement strand
ATGTCGAAGCCAAGTTCGAGCGCAAGTTGCAGCGCGGCTTGATCGACGCCGGTTTGTCCGCCAGAGATAATTTTTTGAAGCTTAGGCATTGAACCAGTATGTTACTTTTAGCACCACGCCACGATTGCGCACGCCGAAGGTTTCTTCAGATATCGGCATAAACTTATCTTGCGAGCGTCATTCCAAAAAACCAAACAAAGATGTAATGGGAGAGGCATTACTATTTCTTTTATTCATTGCGGTGATAGTGCTACTCATTCGCCTCTCAAATTTTTCCACACGGCTGGCGCGATTGGAAACGCAAATGCTCGACCAAGCACAAAAAATGCGCGACCTCACGCGCCGACTCGACGAAAAGCCCCCGCCAATACCAACCGCTTCTCAATCTGCAAAAGACCTCAAAGACGACATTGCAAGCGCCCCCGAAATCAACCTTGCTCAAAAAACAGCAACAGATGAACCCCTCACCGGAAAGCCGCTAAAAGCAGAAGCACAACCAAGTTTCTCTGATGATGCGTCCAAAATTGATACAGTGAAATCTGATGCGGTGAAATCGGTTGAAGTGCAAGGGCAGAAAGGTGCGCCACCATCGAGTTTCGGGAGAGTTGAGTTTAAGATGTTTGAAAAGATTAAAAGCACGGCGGAGTTCGAAACGTTAATCGGCGGAAACATTCTGAATCGAATTGGCGCGCTCGCGCTGATTTTCGGAATCGGCTTCTTTTTGAAATATGCGTTCGATAACGATTTGATTTCGCCCGTTGTGCGCATCTTGATTGGCTTTGTGATTGGCGTGAGTTTAATTGTTGGAGGCATGCGTGCAAACGCCAAGAAGTTTGAGGTCTTTTCACAAGGCTTGTTCGGAGCAGGAATTTCAACGCTCTATCTCTCGATTTACGCCGCACTGAATTTTTATCAACTTCTTCCGCAAGCGGTTGCCTTCGTGTTGATGTCGGCAGTTACGGCGGTCGCACTTTTGGTTGCGGTGCGATACAACTCACGTGCGATTTCGCTTTTGGGGTGGGCGGGTGGATTTCTCACGCCGTTCTTGCTGGCGAGTGCAGAGCCAAATGCCATCGGGCTGTTCGTCTATCTCGCTTTGCTCAACTTGGGTATGGTTGCCGTTGTCTTTCTCAAACCTGAATGGGTTGTGATTGAACTGCTTTCTGTGATTGCAACCTTTCTCGTTTATGCTGCTTGGTTTGCGGGGCACGGCGAAAAAACGGGAACGCTCACGAAAACATTTTTCCTCACGCTCTTTTGGATTCTCTTTTTAGCAAGCGAAGCCTATCGTGCGCTAAACGATGAACGCCGTCAATTCCGATTGCGTGCGGCGACCAGCGCGCTCAATGCTTTGCTTTACTTCGGCTTTTTGTATGCGTCTCTTATGCCAACTTGGTGGTTCAGCATTGCGACCGTGCTTATCGCGAGCGTTTATCTCGCGCTTTTTTGGACGATACAAAAACGAAACCCCACTGCAACAAGTGAATTGACCGCGATTTACAGCATCGGCACAATCGCGTTCACAGCGGCGGCGATTGAAGTGCAGTTCGGTGATTTTCTTACCGTTGCATTGTGGGCGGCAGAAGCCGTCGGCGTGCTGTGGATTGCGCAGAAAGCCGCGCAGAAACTCTTGGAGCGCGTCGCCATGGTTTTGCTTGCTGTTACAATCTTTCGCTTGTTCATCTCGCCTGACGCGCTTTCATATCAAGCCATTTCAGACTTCACACCGATTCTGAACCTTCGCACAGTCGGATTTTTAGCACTCGCACTGTCGCTCTTCATCAGCGCGCAATGGATTCAACAATCAAACCCAATAGCATCGACGCTCCTCAGTTACGCTTGGGCGTTCATCGTCTTCACGCTCTTGACCGTAGAGGTGAATGATTTTTTCTTGAAGCGCGAAGCTCTCCATAATGAGACGCTTGATTTTGCGCGCTCAACGCGAGGCATGAGTTTTGCGATTATCTGGCTTTTTTATGCGGTCGCGCTCTTGTGGTTTGGCGTGAAGAAATCGTCGCGAAGCCTTGTCAATACAGGGCTTTTCGTGCTTGCGCTTGGCGTGATTTGGAACTTAGTTTTTGGGCTTCGCTTTGAGCCGATTGAAATTTTCTTTCCGATTTTGAACCTGCGTGCATTGGCGTTTTTGCTTGTCATCGTTGGTGTGCTAGCGACGATTTCCTTGCTCGAACAAACTAACGAAGGCAAGAGCAGAACGGCAGAACTCTTGCGCTATGCGTTCGCATTGCTCCTTTTCTTGTTGCTCACGGTTGAGGCGATCGATTACTTCCGGTGGGCAAGTTTGAAGAGCAAAATGGACGAGGGCTTTTATCGCGCTTTGACGCTTGTGCTTCTTTGGACGCTTTACGCAACGCCAATGCTTTATTTCGGAATTGAAAAATCCGTCAAGCCTTTGTTTTATGCGGGCGCGCTGGCGTTTGGGCTTTCCGTCATCACGGTAATCTTCGCAGGATTTTCGTTTGAGCCGATTGAAAATTTTGCGTTGATGCTGAACTATCGCGCTTTGGTGTATTTCGTCTTGATGGCAGGAAGTGCGTTCATTGCAATTCGGCTTTCGGAATCGGAATCGTTTGCAAGGCTTTCGGCGTGGTTTGGAATTGTGGCGGCATTGCTCGGCGCGGTGCTTCTCGTGGCAGAGTCAAACGATTTTTTTGAACAGAAAATCAACTGGCTTTCTTTCGGCGAACATGCAGACGCCACAACGCGCGACCTTATAGCCCAATACGAAAATCAAAAGCAACTCTCAATTTCCGCCGCGCTCATGTTCTACTCCATCACCTTGATGCTCTATGGCATTTGGCGTTCACGGCAACCGATTCGGCTGATGGCAATCGCATTGTTTGGGCTGGTGATACTCAAAATTTTCATTTACGACCTATCGTTTCTTGCCACGCTGTATCGAATTTTCTCGTTCATCGGGTTAGGCGTGCTTTTGCTGTTGGTGTCGTATCTCTATCAACGGTTTAAGCATCTGATTTTGCCTGATAAGCCTGTGTCCGATAAGCCTTAGCGATGCTTAGTAGGGAAGGCGAATTGGGCGTTGGTAGGTGTGCGGCGGTGCTTTGCGTTTGAGTTCCGTCATAAGCCGATAGCGTCCGTCGGGTTGGCGTTCGAGCGTTACCATTTGGCAATTTTGGGGATTGGAATACGTTTCAAATTCTTCAACTGTCCAATGAAACCAGCGCATAAGGAAAATGCGAATGGTCATGCCGTGCGTGATGATGACAGTATTTTCGGGGTAGTCGGGCTTTTCAAAGTCGCGATGGAGTGAGGAGAGAAAATCGCTCACGCGGTCATAGACGTCGGCACCCGATTCGCCATCTTCAATGCGATAGTAAAATGTGCCGAAGGCGTCGCGCTCGCGGTCGGTTTTGGCGCACTCTTCAAGGTTGCGCAAGTGTCCCCATTCTTGTTCGCGCAAACGTGGCTCTTCGTTGTATTCAAATTGAGAGGGCGGAAACGATTTGACGATTTCCTCAAAGGTCATGCGCGTGCGCCAGAGCGGCGAGACATAGAAAAAGACGCGCTCATCTTTGAGAAACGCTTTCAGTTCTTGCCCGGCTAAGCGGGCTTGCTCTATGCCTTTTTCAGTGAGCAAAAGCGTATAGTCGGGCTTTTCGCCATAAACGCGCCGATTGACATTCCCTTCAGATTCGCCGTGCCTAATAAGGATAATTCGGTTGGGTTTCATGATGTTAAGTAGTCTTGGAGATGAATTTTTATTTTCAGCAGAATTTGATGGAATGCAAAGACTTTAGCAATCATCTATGCAAATGCCAAATGGACAGCCACAATTGGTCGTCAGCACAAAAAGTCGATACACAGAATTAATCGTTTTCGGACTGATTTTCATCTTCTTGGTGATGGGGATGTTTTTGCTCAATTTCTTTCTTTCAATCAAAAGTAGCGATGATACTGCGCAAACTTTTTGTGCCAACCGCACCGAGCGCGCATGGCAGCGCGCAACGAAAAACTTGACAACCTACAACATCGGCTTCTACGGAAAAGACGATTCGCTTCTAAAAGCCTTTGATGGCTATAAAGAAAACATCAAGCGCTTCGACACGTTCTTAGCTGCACTCGAAGCAGGTGGAACAATCGAAGCAGGTGGACAAGTCGTTGAAGTTGTCCCCATTCAAGATAAGGCAGCGAAACAGATATTTGAACAACTGAGCCGTCTGTGGAAAGAAGCAAAATACGATTTCTTAGTGCTTGCCGAAATGAATCCAAGAAGCGTAAGCACGGCTACGCTCGATCGTTGCGTAGAGTTTGCAATTAAGAAAGAAGATGAAGTTTTAGACGCGCTCTCGTTGCTCATCATCAACCTTTCTGAAAATTCAAGTCGACGGTTAAAACAAGCCCAACTGGTGCAAGTGGCAGCACTGCTCATTTGCTTGATGATGTTTATCGGAATGGCGATTCGTTTGACAATTTCTTTGAGACGGAGCGATGCCATTATTGAAGCACGCAATCGCGAACTGATGGCACAGCGCGATGAACTCGCACGCGAAAAGGAAACCGTCGAGCAACTCTTAATCGACCTCACCAATACGCAAGCACAACTCATTCAATCCGAAAAAATGGCGTCGCTTGGGCAAATGGTCGCCGGACTTGCGCATGAAATCAACACGCCGCTCGGCTTTGTGATGACGAACGTCGGCGTCATTGAGCGCAACATCGGGCTTTTCAACGAAGCCATTATGCAAACCAGCGAACTTGTCACGATGCTTGAAAATGGAGACCTCAACGACGCCCTGCAAAAACTTGATGACACGAAATTTTCCTTGCAACGCCTCTTCGAACTCAATCTGCTTGAAAAAACAAAGAACCGCATCGATGAAGCCAACATCGGCTTGGAACGCATTCGAGAGTTAATTCTCAACCTCAAAAATTTTTCGCGATTAGACGAAGCCGAAATGAAAAAAGTCAGCGTGAGCGAAAGCCTTGAATCCGCCTTGCTCATTGCAAACAATATGATTAAACATAAAGCCGAAGTCGAAACGCACTACGAAGAAAACCTCTTCGTCGAGTGCTATCCCGCTCAACTCAATCAAGTGTTTCTGAACATCATCACCAATGCTGTTCAAGCCATTGAAGACTTTGGAAAAATCACGATTAAAACTTGGACGGAAAACGGAATGGCAAAAATTTCAATCGCCGACACAGGCGTCGGAATTTCCGAAGCAAACTTGAAAAAAATTTTTGAACCCTTCTTCACCACAAAGCCAATTGGACAAGGAACAGGACTTGGGCTTTCCATCGTCTACAAAATCATTCAACGCCACGGCGGAAAAATTGAAGTCAAAAGCAAAGAAAAACAAGGAACAGAGTTCATTATCTCACTACCACTGCGCCAAGAAACAGAACGCATCGACCCAACGCTCACCATTTCTTAAACAGACTTCAAAAACTTTTTCGGATAAAGGAAAAAGTTAAACACGCATTTGCCTTGTTCAAGACTGCGCCATGAGGGTGAATCGAGATTGACGGAAAAAATGCCGCACGTCGGCACATTGTCAATTCGCCTATCGGAAAGAAAATTGGCAAGGTCAGTAATGGCTGGATTGTGGCAAAAAACAGCCACGCTGTTGAGCGCATCGGGAAGCGACTGAATAACTTCTAAAAGTGTTTGCCAAGAGGCTTCATAAATGCGAGGCTCAGTAATAATTTGTGCGGCAGGATAATTCATCGCGTTGGCAAACAGTTGCGCGGTGGTCAAAGCGCGTTTGGCAGGACTTGAAAGAAAGAGTTCAGGCGCAATTTGCTTCTCATGCAAAATCATGCCCATAAACGGAGCATCGCGCAAGCCGCGCTTGTTGAGCGGTCGCTCAAAGTCTGTAAGGTCGGGATAGTCCCAACTAGATTTGGCGTGTCGAATGAGATAAAGCGATTTCACAATTCTTTGTTGAGATTATCCTTTGAAATTAGAAAGCGATTCC
>CALKXI010000144.1 GCA_938003965.1 uncultured Chlorobiales bacterium | reverse complement strand
GTTTCAAACTCAACGCTTTCGCCTGCAAGGGCTTTGTGAAGCATCTCGATAAAGGTTTTATTGAAACTGTATAACTCAAATGCTGAAAAGCCAACTGCGTCGCCTGGCGCGAAGCCTAATTTCTCTAATCCTTTTCCTTCCGAGAGCGTGAAACGACCTTCTTTATCAACCGCCCAAAGCACAATCGGCGCATTTTTGATAACAAGTTTTAATTGTTCCTCGAAGCGTTTGATTTGCTTTTCGCGCTCAATGCGCTCGGTGATGTTGAGCGTAACGGTTAGAATTTGATGGATATTTCCATTCTCGTCGGGAAGCGGCACGGCAAGGTTTTCATAAAACATTCCGAAGTTTTCAAACTCGAAGTGCTGGGTTTCGCCTTGAAAAACCTTGTCGTAGCGTGCTTTTGCGAGGGCTAAATCTTTGTTCGGGAACAGCGCGTCAATCGACTGACCGATAAGTGTTGAAGGGTCGAAGTTTTGTTTGCGATACTCTTCTCCGTCGGCGAAAACGATGCGATAGGCTCTATCCAAAACATTGATAGCACCACTTGGAAAGTTCTTCGCGATGGATTCGAAGAGTTGTTGGCTCTTGCGCAGTTCGGCTTGGGAGTCGCGCAGTTCTTTTTCGACTTGCTTTTGCGCTTTGAGCAGTTGCTCAAATTGCGTTCTGAGCGCGTCCATTTCCGACTGAAGAATTTGGCGGCGTTGCTTGTTTCGCTTTTCCGTTATGTCGCGGACAAGCGCAAGCATTTTTGTTCGTTCGCCAACAGGCTCGCTGAAATAGAGCGTCGTTTCAAGCAAGATGCTCGATTCGCCCTTGCTCGGAATAATCGTCTCAAACGAAGCCCCTGACTCCCACGATGAAAATATTTCAAAAAACTGCGCGCGTGCTTTTTCTTGTTGCTCGCTTGGCAATACGCTCCACATCGGTTTGCCGATGAGGTCTGCCGCATTGCAGGCATGAAAGTTGGCAAAGGCGCGATTGGCTTGCAAAATCAAGCCATTTTGGTCGGTGAGCACAATGCCATCGCTTGTTTGGTCGAGAAGGATTTGGGAAAAGCCGTTGAATAACTCGTTCATCATACAGTCAAAAGGGTTGTAGCCGCATAAAATCGTTCAATTTTCTTCAATTGAACACATGAAGTGTCGCCACATCGGCACGAAGCAAAAGCGATGCAGCAATTCACCGAAACGCCTCGCGCCATTTGGTTTTTGAAACTTACAATATGAATTCTCGGATACTAATTTTTCGTTAAGTTTTCGCTAACTCTTCACGAAGTCGCTTGAAAGAGAGCGACACCCTGCGGTGCCGCTCCAAGTGTCCCTTACGCTCAACTTTACATCTCTCAATTTTCAAATCTCTCAATTTCCAAAGCCGCCAATGCCATATGTGACGGAGGCGGAAATGAACCTGCGCATAATCGGCGCGCCGAGCACATCGGGCGTCTTGTTGTCGAGAATGTTGTTTAGTCCGACTTGGAAGGTTACACCTTGTGGTTTCCAGTCATAGCCGAGCGTGAGGTCGATGACGGTTCTATCTGCAAGCCTGCCGTTCCAACGCCCTGCACGAAAGAGGTAGCCCGGAATATGCCGACCGTGAAGCGAGATAAACGAATTTTTCACGAGTTGATTTTTTGCCGTGAGCGTGGCTTTGTATTTCGTTGTGGGCACATTGAGCACCAGCGGAATGCCTTGCGCCTCAAAGGGATTGTCGGAATCGGCAAGGTTAATGAACGAGAAACTGCCTTCGAGCGACACATCTTTCGTGAAGAAATACGTTGCGCCGATATCGAAGCCGAAAATCGTGGCTTTGCCGTAGTTGAAGTAAGTAATCACGCGACCAGTTTGACCAACGGTATTGGTTAGAATTTGTCCTGTGCGATTGTCGTAAGCGTAGGTTGGTGTAACGAGTGCGCCGGGTGCAGGGTTTGCAATTTCAAATGCAGGGCTGATGAAATCGTTGTAAATCGAGTAGTAGCCAACCGCATCGAAGAAGAATTTATCGGAAATGACGCCTTTGTAGCCGAGTTCAAACGAGTTGACTTGTTCGGGGCGGAGGGCGTCGTAGCGCGTAATAGCTCTGTTTTCGGCGCGGGCTTGGGCTTCGGCATCGGCTAAGTTTGGCGTTCCGCCGCCGCCTGTAATCACGGTATATCCGCCCACATTGCCGCGTGCCAATCCGCCCAGCAAGAAGAGATGATTTTCAAGAATGACGGGCACTTTGAAGGCGCGATTGAAACTTATGCGAATGTTTTGTTCAGGTGTGAGCGAATAGACAAACGCAATTTTCGGGCTGAACTGCGCGTCATAGTAGGTGTGCTTGTCGTAGCGGGCGGCAAGTGTTGCGCGCAGTTTGTTGTCGAAAAAACGTCGGTCGAGTTGCAAGTAGCCGCCGATTTCGGTTGCGGTAATGTCGCGGGCGGCACCGAAGGCGACGGCGGCGGGGTTATCTGCTCCTGAAAGAAAGCTGGCTTTGGGATTGTAGTAGCGGTATTGAAATCCGCCGACGATGTCGGTGTTTGAAACCGTGTAGCGCAGTTGGACTTCGGAATCCCAGAGTTCGGATTTGTCAGTTGCAATTGAGGCGGAGTCGATATAGGCGCGGTCCATTCGGCTGAAAATCTCATTGTATTGTTCAAGCTTGGTGCTGGACGGGAAGACGAGTTCCTGTGGCTTCAAGGTTCGCGGGTCTCGGTTCATGTAGGCGGCACCGAAGGCGCGCGTCATGAATTCGGCTTTGTCGTGCAACTGAAACGAATTTCCTGCGGCGTTTGCTGTGCGTGTGGCTTGCGCATACCACCCTAAGTCGCCGATGCTTCCCGTGAGTTGAAGGTTTTGATATTGAATGCTGTATCCATTGGCTTCGAGCACACCGAAGTTACTTCCGACAAATCCGTAGGATTCCGAGTAGCCTGCGGCAAATTTTGCATTCACGGCTGAACTTTGATAATAGAGCGCACCGTCAATTTTGCGTAGCGACGCTTCGAGTTGGGAGAGTTGGCGTTCTGTGAAGGCTTTGCCGATATTTTGCAAACGGTCTATATCGCTTTGGCGCAGCCGGCGTGCGGCAGGCGTTTCTGGGTTGATGATGGTTTGATTTTCACCGACGGTTCGCGGAAAGTCGTAAATGAACAAGTTGCCGCTCTCGAATTGATTGGCACTCATGAATTGCCCTGTGAGTTTCCAGCCAAAGTTTCCGATGTGGTCAGCGTAGCGCACGCCAATGTCGTAGAGCGATTGCGAGCCGCCGCGAACTTGCACTTCCGCACCTGAAAAGTTGAACGGGTCTTTGGTGATGATATTGACCACGCCCGCATGTGCATTCGGACCGTAAAGCGCGGCGGCAGGTCCAACCGCCACTTCCACAGAGGCAATATCGAGCGTTGGGTTCGGGGCAAGCGTAAATTGCGGCAAGCCCAAGCCGGGCAAGGTTGCTAAGCGTCCGTCGATGAGTGTAAGCATGCGCGTGTTGAATTGAGTGTTCAAGCCGCGCGAGGTGATGTCGACCGTGTTAATGCCGCGCTCGACGAAATCGACGCCTTTGAGTTTTGCCGCCGCTCCTAATGGCGAAGTGCTTGCCGTTTGCTTGAGCGCGTCGAAGCCAATCGTTTCAATCGTAATCGGCGCATCTAACTTCTTCTCTTGCCGCCCCTTCGATGCCGTTACCACCACTTCTTTGACGAACGTCTCGAGCGTTTGCAATTTGAAATCCAGCGTTACAGGTTCAGAGCCCTGAACAGATACATTTTTGGTTATCGCTCTATAGCCGACGAACGATACTTGAATTTTGTAAGGACCTTCGGGAAGATTGGAGAGGGTGAATTTACCGCTTGCATCAGTTTTCGCACCGTATTTAGAGCCAAGTAGCCGAATCGTTGCGCCCGGCAATGCTTCACCCGTTTTTTCATCGCTGACCGTGCCTTTTAGCACGCCTTGCGCATAACCCGTTGAAGTGATAAGCAAAAAAAGTAGAGAGAATAGCGGTCGCGCCGCATGTCGTATGGCGTTTCTCATTGTTGATTGTTGTTTTGTTAAATGTTGAATGCAGTTAAACGCACTCCTTTGTTTTGCACTTCTGAATTAAATTTACACTTTCAAGCGGATTTGCAAAGCATGAGGCTTGCAACACATTGCAGTTTTACAACGCACACATTTCTTTTTTTTTAAGCGTTTATGTAAATAGCCAAACTTTAACACAATTAATCCAATGTGTTAAGTTTTTTCTAAACCTTAAAGACAAGAGAAGTCACATGCGACACATTAAATCCATCTCTTTTTGCATTGCCCTCTGCGTAACCGCCATTGCCTTGTTCGGTTGTAGCGACGACAACAAGGACGACAGCACACCGCCCAAAGAACTGCGCCCCGGTAGCTACAACGCCGCTCGCCACGTCGGATTAGGTATTAGCCTGACCGCAGGCTTCATGAACGGCTCACTTTATGCCGACGCACAACAAGGCGGACAAAAGCACTCCTACGACTACCTGCTCGCCAAAGCCGTTCACGGGGCTTCAACCGACGACCTTTTCAAAGTCCCTGCTTTCGGCGATCCCGGCTTGGGCGGCGCGCTCTTCGATACCACCGTTCCGGGCAACGTGCGTCTTGTCAGCAACCGCGTTGAACTTACAGGCATCTCAGGCGCAGGTACGCCCATCACGCGCACGAATCTTTCACCTGCTAACCTCAACCCCGACGGATTGACCACCTTAAACCGCCCGTATAACAACCTCGGCATTCCCGGCTCGCTTGCGGCAGACATTTTAAGCGATAATCCTTTTGGGTTTGGCACAGGAAGAGCGAGTCCGTTCTATCAATTTATTTTCCGCAATCAAGCCCTTGGCTCTAACGGCGTTCAGCAAGCCATCAACTTGATGCGCGCGCAACCCGATTCGCTGCCGAAATTGGTTACCGTTTGGACAGGCGCAAATGAAGTGCTTGGATTCATTACCAGTGGCGGCGTTACACCAGTTTATCCACTCGAAGCATTTCAAGCGCAATACGACACCATCTTAGCGCGCCTCAAAGCAGGCATTCCCAACGTCAAAATTATCGTCTTTAACATTCCCAATGTCGCCTCGATTCCGTTTGCGACCTTCTTAGGTCCAAACGCCCGTGCCGTTGCCACTCAACGCGGACTTACGAAGCTCTGGTATGCGAAAGGCAACACCGTCGATACCGTTGTTGTAGCCGATATTGGCGATGTAACGAAGTTCATGGTGCTCTTGCCCGGCGGCGCAGGCGTTGCGGCAATTGGCGACACCACAACGGGCGTCAAAGGCGTGCTCTGGCGCACCTTGCTTGCCTCCATCAACAACACGCGCGCTCTTCAAGGGCTACCACCGATTAACTTGCAACAACTTACCGCAAACTTCACAGGCGGCGCAGGCGTCGATACTACCAAGCCCATTGGCACACGCGAAAATCCCTTCCCCGACCAATTCACGCTCGACCAAGCCGAAATCGCCCAAGCCAATGACGCTGTCAATCGATACAATGCCTTCATCAACTCGAAGAACAGCCCAGCCAACGGCATTTTCGTTGTTGATATTGCAGGGCTCTTCGCTAGAGTTGTCGCACAAGGCATTACCTCGCCCGACGGCGAAGAACTGCGCGCGACGTTCTTAACAGGCGGCATCTTCACCATCGATGGCGTCCACCCTGGACCAAAAGGACATGCGATTGTCGCCAATCAAATGATTCCCATCATCGAGCGCGAGTTCAATGCGAGCATTCCCGCTATCAACACGCGCAATTTGCCCGATGGCATTTATCGCGTCTCGCCGAGCAGTGCCGTCAATCGCAACGGACTTGCAAGCGAAGAATTCCTAAAACAGTTCACGCCACAAACCTTAATGCCGACCATTCAAGCCGTTGGCGGTCATTACTAACTCTCTGAATTTGGTTTCTTCATCGTTTGCCCTCTCTTCGTGCTTTTGCGGAGAGAGGGTTTTTTATTCCTGTGATTTGAGTTTCACGATGGGGCGCGGATAATTTTTGCCGAGTTCTACGCCGTAAAGCGTTGCTTCCATCGGCGAAAGTTTATGTGGCTCATGAATGAAGGATGCAGGCACTTGGCTTAATTCAGGAATCCAATGGCGGACATAGTCGCCGTTGGGGTCATACATCGCCGCTTGTCGGAGCGGATTGAAATAGCGGTCTTCGCGCGGGTCGTTGCCAATGCCTGCCACATAGTTCCAGTTGCCGTAATTGCTCGCCACATCGTAATCAATCAAAAGCGATTCAAACCACTCTGCCCCCATGCGCCAATCCACTTTCAAATCCTTGACGAGAAAACTTGCCACATTCTGCCGTCCGCGATTCGACATAAAGCCCGTTGCTGAAAGTTCGCGCATATTGGCATCGATAAACGGCACGCCGGTTCTGCCTTCTGCCCACGCTCGAAATTTCGCTTCGTCTTGCGACCACGCCACTGGTTGATTTTTAATGCCGCGCATTTTGAAGATACGGTTGCCATATTTAAGCGATATGAATCGGAAGTAATCGCGCCAGATGAGTTCAAACACGAGCCAATAGGTCGAGTCGTTGGCAATGCGTTCTTGCTCGTAGCGTTTGACGGCTTCGTAAATCGTGCGCGGCGAAATTGCACCGTTGGCAAGCCATGCGGAAAACTTTGACGAGTAATTCGCGCCTAAAAGTCCGTTGCGCGTTTCTTTGTAGCGTCGCAATGCGTCTGACTTCCAGAAATAGTCATCGAGTCGTTTCAAGGCTTCACGCTCGCCGCCTTTGAAGGCTAATACTTTGCGCGCATCGTCGCAAGGTTCGCTTAATCCAAATTGCGCTAGTGTCGGCAATTCACCGACTACGAGTTCACTCGGCAACGGATTTAACTTTTTCGGTGCAGGAAACGTCGGTCGAACTTTGGACAACTTTTCCACCTGCTTGCGAAAGGTCGTGAACACATCAGGCAATTTTTCGGGCGAAAACGGCAGGTCGTTTTTGTGATAGAGCGTCGACTGCCAAACCGTGTGAAACTTAATCGTATGCGTGTGCAATGCGCGTTTGAGATTGCGCTCGACTGTGAGTTCTTCGTCGGTCGATTCTTCGCTGAAAAACACGGCTTCTGCGCCGATTTGTCGTGCCAATTCAGGAATGATGAGTTCAGGCTTGCCGACACGCAATACTAAATCGCTTCCCAACTCTTGAAGCGCGTGTTTCAAATCGGCGACGCTCTCGAGCAGAAACTTCGCGCGAAATGCGCCTGTCTTTTTGAAGCCGAATCGTGTTGTGCCAAAGTGTCGCTCATCAAAAATGTAAATCGGAATGAGGGTTGTTGCGCTTTCTTGTGCGCGAAAAAGCGTTTCGTTGTCTCGCACGCGCAAATCGTTGCGAAACCACACCAATGCGGTTTGATAAGATGGCATCGTTTGAAATTGAGTTGTTGTGAACCGATTAACGCACGAATTCGGGGAAGCGTTTTATGAACCTTTGTTTCTCTCTGCTTTATTGCTTTTTTATCGTCAAAAGTTTGTAGTCGGCTTTTGAGATAAATAAATCACCTTCAACGCCGTCTAATTTGCGAATAATTGTTTTTATTGCTTCTTCTGATTGGTCAATGCCTATCCATTTTCTGCCATTTATATGTGCGACTTTGAGCGTCGTTCCTGAACCTGCAAAGCAGTCGAGCACGATACTATTTTCATTAGAAGA
>CALKXI010000143.1 GCA_938003965.1 uncultured Chlorobiales bacterium | reverse complement strand
CGCTTTCCGATTGCGCAATATGAAGTTGGCTATGATGTTGCGCTCAATCGCCCTGACTGTATCAAAACCAGTTTGCTTTGGTGAAAGAGAAGGTTAAACGAGAGAAGCGTGGCGCGATGTCTTTGCCATGAAAATGTTCGTGCGCTTTTGTATCTTCACGCCCGCACGATTTCAACGAAAAACAATCCATGACCGAATCCAAACACGCGCTCCACGAACTATCACAAAAACTCCCCAAAGAAAAACTTCTGCAAGCCAAGAAATTTGGTTTCTCTGATATTCAACTTGCCCATATTTTCGGCGTTTCTCAGCACGAGATTCGTGCCTTGCGCGAAATGAACGGCATTAAACCCGTCTACAAAACTGTCGACACGTGCGCCGCCGAATTTGACGCACAAACGCCTTACCACTACTCCACTTACGCCGAAGAAAACGAATCCAAACCCTCTAAGAAAAAAAAGGTTGTAATTTTGGGCGGCGGACCAAACCGCATCGGACAAGGCATTGAGTTCGATTACTGTTGTGTTCAAGCCGTATTTGCCTTTCGCGAGGCGGGCTACGAAACCATCATGATTAACTGCAATCCCGAAACCGTTTCCACTGATTACGACATCGCCGATAAACTCTACTTCGAGCCGCTCACTTACGAAGACACCATGAACATTCTCGAGCTCGAGAAGCCTGACGGCATCGTTGTTAGTTTCGGCGGACAAACGCCGCTTCGACTTTCAACTGCGCTCGAAGAAGCTGGCATTCACATTCTCGGCACATCAAGCGAAGGCATTGATTTAGCCGAAGACCGCAAGAAGTTCGGCGCACTGCTCGATAAACTCAACATTCCGCACCCCGACTACGGCACAGCCACCACGCTCGACGAAGCGATGAAAATCGCCAAACGCATTGGCTATCCCGTTTTGGTTCGTCCCTCTTACGTGCTTGGCGGCAGAGCCATGCAAATTATTTACAACGACGAATCGCTCGAGAACTATGTCAAACAAGCCCTCAATGTCTCGGACGAATACCCCTTACTCATTGACCGTTTTTTGGAACACGCTAAAGAGTTCGATGTCGACGCGCTCTCTGACGGCAAAGACTGCGTTGTCGCAGGCATCATGGAACACATTGAAGCCGCAGGCATTCACAGCGGCGATTCGACGTCCATTCTGCCGCCGATTAGCGTTGCATCGTCTGTGATTAAAACGATGAAAAAATATACGCGCCAACTTGCCAAAGCCTTGAAGGTGGTTGGGCTGATGAACGTGCAATTTGCCGTGCAAGGCAAAACGGTTTATGTCTTGGAAGTCAATCCGCGAGCCTCGCGCACGGTGCCATTTGTGTGCAAGGCGACAGGCATGCCGCTTGTGAAAGTTGCCTGCCGCCTCATGCTTGGCGAAAAGATTTCCAAACTCAAAGTGGCTTACAACCTCAAAGATTGCGACGATTTGAAACTCAAACACATCACGATTAAAGAGCCGGTGTTTCCATTTGCGAAGTTTCTCAAATCGGGCGTTTATCTCGGTCCTGAAATGCGCTCAACAGGCGAAGTGATGAGTTTTGCCACTACATTTGGCGAAGCCTTTGCAAAAGCCGCATTGGCGGCAGGAAGCAAATTACCGACGAGCGGAACGGTTTTCGTCAGCGTCAATGACGGCGATAAGAACGAACGCACTGTTAAAATCATGAAACGCTTTTACGATATGGGTTTTGACCTCATCGGCACGAGCGGCACGGCAAAATTCTTGCAAGAGCATGGCGTCGAGTGCAAGCCAGTGTTCAAAGTCGGTGAAGGGCGACCGAACATTTTTGATGTGATTATGCTTGGCAAGGTGCAGTTCGTCATCAATACGCCGCTCGGCGAAAAGTCGCGCTTCGATGAGCAATCCATCGGAACGGCATCTGTGCTCTCGGGCGTCTCGTGGGTTACAACGATTGAAGGCGCAGAAGCCGCCGTCGCCGGCATTGAACAGTTGCGCAAATCAGACTTCGGCGTTAAATCGCTTCAAGCGTATTTGAACTACAAGCCGAAAAAACGCAAATAATCAATAGTGAATAATGAAGAGTGAAGAATTAAACGTTGAGACTTATGTCCACTCTTAATTTTTCACGATGACAAACAAAATTGCGCGTCCTTTTTTCATTATTCGTTACTCATTACTCATTA
Source organism: uncultured Chlorobiales bacterium (assembly GCA_938003965.1). GTDB lineage: Bacteria > Bacteroidota > Chlorobiia > Chlorobiales > Thermochlorobacteraceae > JANWWM01. The sequence continues at coordinate 2,511 of CALKXI010000143.1, read as the reverse complement.
TTTCTTATCGCCGTGTCTCCGTTTAGAAAATTCATTTTTTTGCTTTCTGTGCTTGCCGTGCTTCTGTGCGTTGCGGCGGTTTTTCCACCGCAGGGCATTCCCGTAACGGAATCGCTGACGCTTTATTTTCCAACCGCAAGAGAAATTTTTCTGCCGAAAGCATCAAAGCATAATTTAGCGGCGGAAAAAATGATTCAAACGCTGAACCGCGATACTGCCGAAACAATCAGCACGCCAACAGAAGAAAAAATTGAATTCATCATTGATAGCACCGACGCCACGCGCCTGCATTATCCTGAAAACAACAAAGCCGTTTTGTATCCCTTGTTTGAATTGCTCGATAGCGTTAAACAGCACGGCGGCTCGATTCGCATTTTGCATTACGGCGATTCGCAAATCGAGGAAGACCGCATGACGGGCGTGATTCGGGCGCGATTGCAACAAGAGTTTGGCGGCTCTGGTCCGGGCTTAGTGTGTCCTGTGCCTGTGGCTGTGCCCATGTCGATACAACATTCATGGTCGAGCAATTTTAAGCGATATGTCGTTTTCGGAAATTATTGGGACCAAGCCGACCACAACCGCTATGGCGTGATGTGTGCCTTTTGCCGATACGAAGGCAAATCGGCGTCGCTTTCGTTCAAGCAAGGACGGCTTTCGTTTGAAGTTAGTCGAGATATTGAGCGCGTGAAAATTCTTTACGGCTATGGCGAAAGTCCTGCTGAAGCAACGCTCATAGCCGATGGGGTTTCGCAAGGCACGAAACTTCTGCGTTCAGGGCGAGGCTTACACAGCGTGACTTGGACGCTTGACTCCGCCGCAAAAGCACTCAAACTTCACTTCTCTGGCGAAAGCCCCGATATTTACGCCGTCGCGCTCGACAGCAAAAACGGTGTGTGCGTCGACAACATTCCGATTCGCGGTTCATCAGGCTTAGATTTCACGAAGGTTGATTCAGCCTTGCTTGCTGACTGCATTCGCGAACTCAACGTGCGCGCTGTGATTTTGCAGTTCGGCGGAAATGTGGTGCCTGTGATTAAAAACCAAAAAGATTTGGATTGGTATCGACAAGCATTTGCCAAACAACTTGCGGTGTTCAAAAATCACGGTCTTCACATTATTATGATTGGCTTGGCGGATATGTCGAAGAGTGTGCGTGGCGACATGGTCAGTTATCCTGCGGTGGCGCAAGTGCGCGATGTAACCAAAGAAGAAGTGCATAAAGTCGGCGGCGTATTTTGGGATATGTATGAAGCGATGGGCGGCGAAAACTCTATGCCCGAATTTGTCAGAGCCACGCCGCCACTTGCGATTGACGATTACATTCACTTCAATCGTGATGGCGCGGCGAAAATGGCACGTCTCTTTGTCAAATCATTGATGAAAGATTACAACGAATATAAAACGCGAATGGAACTTAAATCCTTACTCTCCAATGCCTCAACCAAATAACTTGCGTTTTCTCTCATGCTTGCTCCTGTTGATTTACACATTAACGCTTTCGGTCGCACTCTCACAAGAGCACAAAATGCCGAAGACGAACCTCGATTCGCTTCGCGTTTTAGACTCGCTGGCGATTCTCGATTCGCTCATCACGATTGATTCAGTTTCGATTGATGTAACTTCCGCTCGAATTGATTCCCTTTATCCCTTCATTCGTTACAGCGAGAACAAACTACAATTTTACGGCAACGATTTTGAGCGAAGTGGCTACGCACGCTTTTTCAGAACGATGGAAGAAATTCGGCAAGGCAAGAAAAAGAAACTCAACATTCTGCACATTGGCGGCTCGCATATTCAGGCAGATGTGTGGTCGGGCGAAACGCGCCGCTTGCTTCGTGAGTGGTCGGGGCATGAAGGGGAGCGCGGATTTATTTTCCCGCAGAAATTAGCGCGTAGCAATGGCTCGCCGAATTTTCTCGTCAGTTATACAGGCTGGTGGTCGTATCATAAAAACATCTTGCCAAGAGTGAGTTATCCGATTGGTCTGGCAGGCGTCGCATCGGCAACACACGATAGTTTAGCACACTTAACCATTACGCTGGTTGGCGAAAGCCATCAAGAGTTTCCTTATCCGCAGTATCACTTCACACGCGCCAAAGTGTTTCACAACGCCGATAGTTCTTGCTTTGAATTAGCCCTCGACACCGCCGTCGCACATCAAAAAACGACAAGCGAAGGCTGGGGCTATACTGAATTTGTGTTCGAACAGCCACAAACGCGCTTGCCGCTACGGGTCTATAAATCTTCCCCGAATCAAGTGCAGTTTGTTCTCTATGGAATTAGTTTGGAAAACGATGAGGCGGGATTCAGTTACAGTTCAGTCGGCATTAACGGTGCAACGGTCAACGCCTTTCTGCATTGCTCGCTTTTAGAACTTCACTTGAAGACGCTCAAACCGGATTTAGTTATTCTCTCGCTCGGTGTGAATGATTCGCGTTATGAACCGTTTAATGTTCAGGCTTACGAAAAAAATTACGACAACCTTGTTCAACTCATACGGTCGGCTTCACC
>CALKXI010000142.1 GCA_938003965.1 uncultured Chlorobiales bacterium | reverse complement strand
CGTTACATTTGCACCTGTTGAAATACCTTGGACGACCATTAGTGGCTGATCCTTCGTCCAACTTCCATTTCCTAAAAATCTCACTACTTTTTTAAGCTGACCATTGATATTAACTGTTTGAAGAAATGGAATGTGAACGCCTGATGATGTTGCCGATGGACCTACCACAGCGGGCCAACTTGGCACAAGTGAAAAGTCTGGCACTGTGAGCGTATCGGCTTTGAGCCAAAGTTGAAGCCCATTGGTTGGGACTTGTGCAAGCAGAGATTGAGCCATACACAGCAGGAAGGCAAGCGCAGTGAGCGTTCCAAGCGTTCTTTGTTTCACAGTTGAAACTGACTTGGACGCACGAAGAAGCGTAGCGTTTGTCATAGTTTGAACAAAGGTTTATCGTTAATTAAAGGAAGAAATCTTCAAAGAAAACTCTCAATGTTGTGTTGACACGATTAAAACTTGCTTGTTTGATTTAATCGTTTAACAGCAGTGAAAGTTAATTTTTTTCAACTCAATTCCAAAACTTGAGTTATTCTGCGGTCAGCATTGCTGCACCGAAGACGCCTGCGCTATCGCCAAGGAGCGGCTTGACGATTTTTGTTTCAAGCGTGTGATTGAACACATATCGTTTTATTGTTTTGACGCCATCAGTGTAGAGCAAGTCGATGTTGCCCACGCCGCCGCCTAACACAATCACATCGGGGTCTAAAATGTTGATGACGACGGCAATGGCTTTTCCAAAATTTTCGGTTAGGCGATGCATGGTTGCCGTAGCGTGTTCATCTTCGTTGCGCAAGTGTCGCTCGACAATATCTTTTAGTTTTCTTGTTTGACCGCTTTGTTTTTGATAGAAGCGTTCCAGCCAAACGCCTGAGAGAACGGTTTCTACACAGCCGCGCTTTCCACAATAACATTGTTCGCCGTTTTTCTCGAGCGTGTTGTGTCCCCATTCGCCTGCGATGCCTTGTTTGCCGTTGAGAACTTTTCCATTGACGACGATTCCGCCGCCGACGCCTGTTCCCATAATTACGCCGAAAACGACTGATGCGCCTTTTGCCGCACCGAGTCTTGTTTCGGCTAATGCAAAGCAATTCGCATCGTTTGCAATTTCAATCGGGAGTCCTAAAATTTCTTCCAAATCGCGTTTGAAAGGTTTTCCGTTTAGGCAAACGGTATTGCTGTTTTTGAGCGTCTGTGTTGAGGGTTCGAGCGTGCCGGGCGTTCCAATTCCGATTGTTGTTGGTCGGCTTCCCACTTCTTTTGCGACATCATCAGTCAGCCGTTTGATTTGCGAGAGAATATGCGCATAGCCTTTCTGCGGTTCTGTCGGTATCCGCTTGCGCGCCAGCGTATAGGTGCTGGTTGGATTTTCCAAAACTGCGCACTCGATTTTCGTTCCGCCCAAATCGACTCCCCATAGCATGGTTCAGACGCCCTCGAGTTTTGCGTGTTTCGATCCTTTTAGCCCGTAGTAGACGATATAGAGATAGCAGAGCGCTGGAAGCAGGAGGGCACTTTGCAAGCCAGCCCAATCCGCAATTGCACCAACGGCTACAGGCAGAAGCGCACCACCAACAATTGCCATAATCAAGATGCTTGAACCTGCATTCGTGAGTTTTCCGAGACCATCAATGCCAAGCGTGAAAATGGTTGGAAACATGATTGAATTAAACAGACCAATAGCAAGCACCGTCCACATGGCGAATGCGCCCGATGAAACTGCGGCGGTTAGCGCTAGCACTGCCGCCACGCCTGCAAAGATGCCAAGTAAGACGCCTGGACGAATTTTTTGCAAGAGCGCCGAGCCCACAAACCGCCCGACCATTGCGCCGCCCCAATAGTATGATACATACCCAGCTGCGTCAGATTCTTTCAAGCCTTGAATTTCAGGCAATCCCATAAAGTTGATGAGAAAACTTCCGATGGAGACTTCCGCGCCGACATAAACGAAAATTCCAACTGCACCAAGCGCAAGATGTGGCACTTTAAGCGCTTCACCGAATGCACTTTCTTTTTCAACGTCTGTTTCAGACTCGCCCTCGACGGTTTCAATTTTGGGAAGATTGAAGAGCGCAATTATGCCTGCGAGCGCAAAGAGCGCAAGCGCAAGTCCGATGTACGGCAGTTGCACCGACGCTGCCTCTGCAAGTTTGTAAGCATAAAGTTCTTCAGGCGAAAGGGCTTTGAGTTCCTCTGCAGTTTTTGCCGCCGCATTCAAAATGAGCAATCCGCCGAAATACGGCGCAACCGTTGTGCCAAGCGAATTGAACGCTTGTGCAAGATTCAATCGGCTTGATGCCGTTTCAGGTTTGCCGAGTACCGACACATATGGATTTGCTGCAACTTGCAGAATCGTGATGCCTGACGCAAGGATAAACAATGCGCCCAAAAAGAGCGGATATGCTAAGGTTGCTGATGCAGGAAAAAAGAGCAGCGCGCCGACGCCCGCCGTGCAAAGCCCGACGATAATCCCACGCTTATAGCCAACCCATGCAATCACTTTTCCCGCAGGTAGCGACATTAGGAAATACGCCGAAAAAAAGGTGAACTGAATCAGCGCGGATTGAACATAGTTCAGGTCAAAGACGGCTTTGAGATGTGGAATTAAAATATCGTTCAGGCATGTGAGAAATCCCCACATAAAGAAAAGCCCTGTAACCACGATGAACGCAGGCGTGTAGTTCTTTTCAGAACCTTCGGCAGTTTTTACGATTTCAGGCGTTGCAAGATTTGCCATTTTGCTTTTGGTTTGATACTTCGTTTTGATAGTCTGTGTCAACAACTTTTTGGATTCTTCGCTCCGCCTTTTGCTTTGTTCAGAATCATGGCTGCACCTTTACTCGGATTAAAAAAGCAGCGAGAGCGAAAGCCACTGCGGCGCGTTCAGGCGTCCGTAGAATTGGTAAGTGTAATCCAATCGGAAAGCGAGATAACCGAGATTATATTTCAAGCCTGCACCGAGTGTCAACCCTGCTTCTGCAAATTCGACAAAGAGTTGATTGTAGCCTGCACGCAAAAAGAGCATATCGCGCCAGCCGTATTCGATTCCAACATTTGCATGGGGCTGCATGTCGTTCGGATTGACAGCATCAAGCGCAAGGGTGAGTCGATTGCTTGCGTCCTCAAGCACTTCGGTTGCAATGCCGACTCTGAACACGAGCGGCAAGTTCCACGCGTCAGTTGACAGCTCGGCAGGAATACCGTTGTTGTCTCCATTTAAGCCTGTGCCTGTTGAGGCTGTAATCAGCAGAGCGTTTCCGCGCACGCGCATTGTGCCGCCGAAATTATGCATGGTTGCGGCCAGTCGGAATCGTTTTGAGACATCGAACAAAACGCCTAAATCTATCGCAACGGTCTGTGCCGAAGATTGATAGAGTGATTGCGAGATAAGTTTCGCTGTGATTCCAACTGCAAAGCGGTCTGTGAGCGGGCGTGCGTAAGTGAGGTTGAACGAGAGGTCGGAGGTTGAGAACAATTCACCTGTGCCGTCCGGGTCTCTTTCGGTGGTACGTTCAATCTCGCCCGATGTGAGCAGTGTAACTGCACCGCCGACTGTGCCGCCGTCGCCAAAGTTTGCAGTTGCACCTGCCCAAGCAATGCGCGTATCGATGAGCCAGTTGGAGTGAATGAACGCTGTTTGCACGCGCTCATTTCGCGCAATCGCAGCAGGATTCCAGTAGAGCATGGAGGCGTCGTTTTTCATTGCTGTAAACGCGCCGCCCATTGCCACCGCACGTGCGCCAATCCCAATGCCCAGAAACTGTGCTCCTGTTGTGCCGACTTTGGACTGCGCCAACGCGCTTTGGCACATCTCCAACAAGAGCACTAAAAGAATCGCCGAATAAAATTTTCTCATTGTCCGAGTTATTTAATCAAAACGAATTTTCCTGTTTTTGTGCCGATGCCTGGTGCATCTAAGTGATAGAGATATAATCCATAAGCCACATCGAGCCGCTCACGCGAGCGTAAGTCCCACGTCACGTCGCCTTCAAGCGAGCCGTCTTGTGTCAGTGTTTGGACCAAATCGCCGCGAATCGTGTAGATGCGAATTGTTGAACCTCTTGGCACATGGGTAAATCGAATGACGCGCTCGCCTCGTCCGCGTGTAACGCCCAGTGGCAACGGTTGCTCATATTGGCTTCGTGCGATGTAAGGATTCGGCACCACTTTGACTCGGTCGAGTGCGCTTTTTGCGCGGTCGTTATCGACGAATGCGGCACGGGTTTCCAACCGAAAACTATCGCCAGTGCGGAAAGGCTTGTTGAAACGCACTACAAACTTATCGCCTACGCGCGGCACAACCCGATTCGGTCCTAAACGCGGATTGAACACAAATGTCCAAGTGAAGACCGAATCGGCAGGGACTTGACTCGTTCCATATGAACGCGGGTTTTTGTAGAATGGCAATCCAATTTCAATGGTGCCTGAGTTTTGCGTTGCGACCGTGTCGAAGACATTTGTTGAGCGTTTGGTGAGAAAGAATCGCACCGTATCGCCCGTGCTTAAATTACGAATGATGAAGTTCGTCGGTCGCCCAATGAAACTTTGTCCGATTGCGGTTGGCTGTCCTGATGATGCTCTGATGTAACGGACAGTATCGCTTCGCCATGCGCCGAAGGGCACGATTTCGATTTCATAGTCGTCAGGTCGCAAGACGGTAGCAAACACGCCGCGGGGATTGACAAAGTAGTTGCGTCCTGCAGTGTCGGTGGCTTGCACGAAAGCATCATAGCCGTTGATGTCTTCTCGTGTCCATTTTGTCTCTGCTTGGTTGAGTTCGCCTCGGATGAGGTTTCGAATCGTCAGAAACGTGCCGTTGAAAATTTCATCGTCCGCGATGTAGAGTTGGCGGTCGCGCGTGGCGTAAGAACTTTGTTCGTTGAGCGGTCGGCGATTGCGCTTAATCACTGTATCGGGCGAATTAGGATTGGTTATATCAATAACGGAAAAGAACGATGTCGCCGCGAGTTGCTCCTCGAAATCATCGTCGTCGATTGAGCCGTTGCCGTTGTTATCCAATCCGTCTGTTGCTGTGTCGAAGAATTTCACGGTGTAAGTTTTATCCTGAACGATTTTAGGGTCGACGACGGTGTATTGCACTGTTCCGTTTCCGATAATGTTGCCGATTGGTTGAAGTGCACCGCCCTCTGACGGAATCGTAAATCCACCGACCTTTGGTTGTGGCACGACTGCCACGACATTTGTTCCTAAAACGAAATTGCCTTGTCCATCAGGTCTTGCGCTTGGGGTGTTTTCAGCGGGATAAAGGCTCAAGGCAGTATCGCCACGCGTGTAAGCCAAAACGGCGTAGAAGTAAAGCCGCCCGTTGACGACGTTGGAGTCAGTGAAGGTGTGTTGCAATCCAGAATTGTTGCCTAAGTAATAAGCAATGCCGCGCGACTGTTGCAAGAGTTCGCGCGTGGTCAGTGGGAAGTTTCCAAAGACGTCGTTGTCTAAATCAAATTGCGCAAGTGCCTTGAACTGTTGGGCTTCTTCCCCGCGCGAGCCTGTAACGAGCAGCGCGTCAGCAAAGTTTGGGTCAGTGGCTTTGATAATTTTGTAGCCTTCAAAATTTTTGACGCGCGGGTCGTCGGTGCCAACAGGTAGGTTTAATCGGCGGCGGATAAATTCATCGCGATAGTCTTCAGCGACGGCGTCCCAATAAAGCGTAACGCGGCGGTCGTCGGTGTAGGCGCGCAAGGTCGGTGGTGTTGGCGGGCGAGCAAAGTTATAGTTTGCATCATAAATCGCCTGCACAATATCTTTTGTTTGAACAATCGATTGCGCATCAGTGCCAAAGAGCAAAGCAATTGAAAGCCGCTCTGTTTGCCCTGACGGAAGCGGAAAATAGCCCGTGCTGTAAAGGTAATCTTGGTCAATGGTTTGATTGAGGTCCGTAATGATGTCGTAGGTTCCGGGCAACGCCAGTTGCGGAATCAAGTCGACAGTTTGAGGACTTGCAATGGGCAATCCTTCGTTTGGACGAATGGCAAATCCCGTCAATCCAATTTGGTCCGATTCTTTGACATCAACGGCATCACTGAAACCGTCGGCATTGTTGTCGAAGCCGTCGTCGCGCCGCTCATCAATCATTGGATACAGTGTGCGATTGATTTCCAGAGGGTCATAAATGCCACTTCCTGCGGGAATGCCAGTTGGAAAGCGTTGCGCAAGTTGAATGTAATTCACGTAGGCAAGCGCTGGTTGCTCTCTCGGAATAACGATGCGCTGAATAAGGTCATACTCAATACGGCGACGCCCAACGTGCTGTTTGTAGTTTTCATCAATAATGCCGTTCAGGTTATCGTCTAAGAGGTTGTTATCAATTTCTTTGAGCACTGTTCCTGAGGCGCTAAGTCGATAAGGAATACCGAGTGAGACGACGGTCGTGTCTGCATTGGGCATTCTGACGACGCGCCGTATGTATTTGAGGATTCGGCGGTTGTTGATGAGCGTGTCGCGCCGTTCAATTAAAACAAGTGGGCTTCCGGGCGTGATGGTTCGGCGAAACGCTGTATCGACGATGCTATAATCGTAATCGCCTGTTCCAGGCAATTTGCTGAAAATTGAGGGTTGTTCAGTTGGATTATCCGTTTTTTCCCAGTCGCCATCGTTGTCGATTCCGTCGAAGGGATTGCCAGGACTTTCTAAGAACGCTGCGCCTGCATATCCGGGCGGGTAAAAGTTTCGATTCCAACTTCCCGCAACGGGCGGATTATTGACCGTGCTTTTGAAACTGTATGTGATAGAGTTGGCTTGGTCGAACGCCGATACGCCGTCAATGCCGCCTGTGCCGCCGCCACCGATGTCGGTTCCAACAACAGAACCGAAGAAGACTTTTTCATAGTCGTAAATCGAGTTGTTTTTGATTTCATAAAGCCAGAAAATCACATCTTGGGCAAGGAAGTTTGAGAACTGCAACCCACGCATTCTTAAATCAAGTCCGAAGCCATAGCGTGTTGGTTGTGCGGGGTTTGGAAGAAAGTTATACCGGCTGAAGTATTGTTTGTCTTTTCCGTCTGTGGCGGCAAAGTAACTTTCTTGGTCAGCATTGGTTATACCCGGTCCGAAGTAGCCGTTCCACAAAACGCGTCCCGTTACAGGGTCAGAAGGAAAATTTTCATTGCCAGGCCACGATGAGGGCCAAGAGTTCGGAATATGGCTCATTGCGACGCTGTTTTGAAGCGGATTCCAAAATCCTTCATATGGCGTGATGCCCCAAAATTCGCCTGTCCCCGACTTTCCGCCCGGGGCTTCGCCGAAGCGCACTGAGGGGTGACTGGTTACATACCACTCTTGATAGCGCAACGCCATGGCTAGCGTATCGCCTTTGAAAAATCTGCCAACCGTGTCTCCGAATGCGACACTGACTGTTCGACGGTCTCGCAACCGAAATCCTCTAACGCTGTCTGCGCCTACGGTGAAGTTGATGAGCGTATCGCGCACGCCTTGAATGCCGATAATAATGTTGATGTCGGGCAAGTAGGTGTTTTCTTCAACCGGCCATGCACTTCTGGGCAACTGGGTGAAGCCTGCTGGCTGACCAATGAAACCTGTGTTCGCAAAAGCCGCTTTCACTCGGTTTCCGTTGTGTAGCCCAACCCGCGTGAATCGTATATCGTAGTTCGTGTTAATTGGTCCTGCTTCTCGTTGCGCATAAAGACATTCGGTTGGGGCAATCACGGCGGTGCTAAAAACAGCACAGAGAAGTAAATAGCGGTAAAATGCTTTTGTGCGTGCGTGTTGCATCGTCTTAGTGTCTTGTCATTGGTTTAGAAGTTAATCGACATTCCAAGCGTAATTCGGCGCGGCTCTGAAAAGAAATCGGGACGCAAGAAAAAGTCGGGCAGTGAATTGAACGCTTGATTTTGTTCCGATACCGTATAGCGATACAGTTCATATGTGGCGCGCCCAGTTGTCGAGTAGACAATAATTTCGTTTGCCGTATCAAACAAGTTGAAAATTTGTGCAAATACTGCCAGATTGGTTTCTCCAATTTTGAAGTTGCGCGTCGCACGCACATCGACAGAAAAGGTCTGAGGTTTGGAGCCGCCATTCTGAAATAGCCTTGCTAATCCTTGCGTTGGTGGTTGCGGCACTGTTGTCGGAGAGTAAGGAAAACCAGAGCCATAGCGACCGATAACCGAGACATTCCAATCACGGTCATCGTAAAGGACTTCGGCGTTGAGCGTATGCGTCTGGTCCCAATCCAATCGTATGAGTTGTGTTTCGGGCTCGTTGCCGCTTGCAATCGCCGCAATTGCCGTTCGTGGGTCAGGCGAGTTGCCTTGTGCCACTTGAAGCGTGTAGTTGATGTTGAAACTGATACTTTGCGACAGCCGCTTGCTCAGCGTTGCCACAATGCCACGCACGAAAGCATAGTCGGTATTGTCAAAGACGAAGTATTGCCCGCCCGTAATCAATTGTCGTGCAAATGCCGAGCCTGCAAGGTCGCGAATATCGCGATAGTAGGCACTCATCGTTAGCCCAATCGTTTCGCCGATTTGTTGTTGAATCCCAATTTCGCCTGTGATGGTGCGTTGCGGACGAATATCAGGATTGCCAAATGGCGAGTTAATCCGACTGGTAATGTCGGTCTCTCGGAACTTGAAGAGCGCATTTTCATAGAGCAGGTAAAAGTTCGGAACTTGAAAAAACTGTCCGTAGGAGAAGTAGAACATGCCGCGCTCTGTAATCGGAAACGAAACGCCAATTCTCGGACTGAACGCAAATTTCGCTGTTGCATTCTTGCGACGATTGCTAAAGCCGTTCCGCGCAGCAAAAACACTGTCGCTATCAATTTTGAAAAACAGGCTCGGGTCTAAGGGGTCGGTCGGCACTTGGTCGCGCGAGTTGAAGTAATCGAAGCGAATCCCTAAGTTGATAATGAAGTTCTCGAACTCCAATTTGTCTTGAATGTAGGCGGCAAATTCAATCGGGTTGCGCGTGTAGCGTTCATGCCCAAATTCAGTTTCAGCATTGGGAATATAAGGCTGAAATCCATCGCGAATTTCGCCCGTGCGGTCGCGAATCTCAATAAACTCAAAATCTAACCGATGATACTTGAAGTCAACGCCGGTTTTGACAAGGTTGTGTTTATTGAGTTGTGTGGTCAGGTCGAGTCGAACTTGATTTGTGAGCGTGGTTCGGTCGACGCGCGAATTTTTCGTGCCTCCATGCACGAAATTCACGCCTCGTCTTACTGCACCAGGCACCCCTAAATCTTGATAACGCGGGTCGAAGGGGTCTTCAAAAGCGTAGTTCTTAAATCCAGTTCGGAAGAGCGAGTATCGTCCGTCGAGGAAGGTGTTCGCGCTCAGCGTGTAGGTTATGCCCAAAATGTTTGTGAATCCGCTTCGAAAATTTTGCAGTTCGCCATCTGGGTTAAGACTCCATGCGTGGTCGTAGCTTCTGAAATTTTCGTCTTCGAAGTTAAAACTGTAAAACGCCTTGAAGGTGCTGGACGGACGGAAGGTGAGTTTGCCTTGAAGCGAGTAGCGCTCATATTCGTTGAGCGGCACAGGAGCATTATCACCACTTCCAAAATTTTCATATCGGTTAAAGCGTTGCTCCAATCCGAATTGATTGCTCACGCTGAACGGAATAAAAATGCGCGCTCCGTTTTGTCGGTCGATAATGGCGCGTCCGTTTGCATCCGTCGCAATAAAGACGGGGTTTCTGCGTTCATCAACGATTGAGGCAGGAATCCCTTGTTCGTTGATAAATGAGCTAATCGAATTGGGGTCGTCTGGTGTTGTGAGTCGAAATTTTCCTGCAATTGCAGGCGCATTGTAAGGATTTAGCGGATTGCCTTGTTGAAGCACATCGTCAGTTCGGAACTGCCGACGCCCAAACAGATAACCTTCGTTTCGGAAGTATCGCCCTGCCACATAGAACGAAAGTTTATCTTTCAAAAACGGAAAGGGTCCGCTGACCGAAGCTTGCATGTTCGGCGTGGCAAAGGGGGAAAAGTTGTTCATGTTGCGATATAGGTCGCGCCGCCCTGTCAAATAATCGCCGCCGTAAAGTTGAACCTGCCCTGAATAAGTCTCGCCGCCTTCTTTAGTAATAATATTTACAATGCCTGACATCGCTTGCCCATATTCAGCGTTGAACGCACCCGTAATCACCTGCACTTCTTGAATCGACTGCGGGTCGATGAAGGTCGAGCCGCCTCTGCCTGCGTTGCCGTCGAAGACGTCCGTTACCGTTACGCCATCAACCAAGTAGCCGACTTCGCCGAACCTGCCGCCCCGAAAACTTCCGCCCACAATCCCTGACTGCAAGCGAATCACTTGGCTGACATCTTCAACAGGCAGTTTCTGAATTTGCTCACTGCTGACTACCGCCGATGAAAACGTTTGGTCTTTGATGACAATCGGTCGCTCGGCACTGACCACCACTTCTTGCACCTGCACTGATTGCGACGAGAGTTCAACATCGACGCGCGTGGTTAGGTCGACACGAATGGTAATTTTTTCAACGGTTTTGGATTGATAGCCAACGTAGGTTACGCGGAGTGAATACTGACCAGGCGGAATGTTGAGAATTGTGTACTCGCCATCGAAGTTCGTTTTCGCACCAAGTTTCGTGCCTTGCAGGACAACCGTCGCACCAATCAGCGGCTCGCCTGTTTGTGCATCTTTGACGACGCCCGTCAATTTTCCTGTTGTTCCGAAGTGTGCAGAAGTGCTTGCGCTACTTACAAGCAATAAGAAAAGCAGGGCAATGTGTTTCATTCTCATTCGCAAAGTTCAGGTATGCGATTTCAAGCGCGAATGATTCACGCTCATTGTAATTGGAAGACAGCTAAAGTGCTTTTAAGCACAATTTAATCGTTTAATAACGAGCGAATATAAAACTTTGCGAGATAAAACAAAATTTTTTGACTACTTCCGACCGCTTTTCATCGTGTCGCGTCGCTCTCTTGTTTCCAATATGCGCTCAAATCGCTTTCAAGCGTTAAACCTTCGCCGATTAACACCGCATCAAAACCCGCTTCTTCGATTTTGAGCAAATCGGCTTTGGTTTGAATCCCACTTTCAGAGACCGCCGTCACTTCTTTTGGAATTTCTTTTTTCACGCGAAGCGACGTTTCAAGCGAGACCGAAAAGTCATGCAAATTGCGATTATTGACGCCGATGATGGTTGCGTCATATTTCATTGCCCGCTCCAATTCCCACTCGTCGTGCACTTCGGTCAGGACAAACAAGCCAATTTCTTTTGCTAATTGCAGGAAGGATTGCAGTCGAGCATTATCCAGCGCGGCGACAATCAAGAGCATAGCATCTGCGCCCACAAGGCGCGTCTCCAAAATTTGCGTTTCATCGATGATGAAGTCTTTGCGTAAGACGGGCAATTCAAAGCGTGAGCGAACTTGTTCGAGATAGGCGATTTTGCCTTGAAAAAACTTTTCATCAGTCAGCACCGAAAATGCCGACGCACCGAGATTGAGATACATTTCTGCGCGCTCAATCGGCTTGAAGTCTTCGACAATAATGCCGCGCGAGGGCGAAGCCTTTTTCAGTTCCGCAATCAAGCGTAATGTTTCCGCTTCGCGCCGAATGGCTTTGGAAAAGTCGCGCGTTGGGTTCAAATACTTGCGCTCTGCCTCAAAGGTTCGTGCAACGCCGCGCAGTTTCAGAGCGGCAACTTCGCTACGCTTTTCGTCCAAAATTTTGTCGAGATAGGTCATTTGAGTAGTGATTTCGGTAGGTCTTCAAATTTTTTGATGCGACAGAGGTTTGTCGCTATCGTTGGCACATCTTTGAATGGAACGGTCATGCACATCTCGCCATCGGTCATTCGCGCCAGTTCTCTGCCCGATAAATCGCCGGGCGAAAAAACAGGCTTTTGCGCCAAATACGGATGCGGCACGACCAGCGCACAGAGCGAAAGCCCTGCAAGCCCTTGCACCAACTCGCCTGATTCAAAACTATATGCGTGGCAAAGCCACTCGAGTTGGCGCGCGTTGCAAAAGAACATCACCACGTCAGGGTCTTCGACTTGCTCTAATCGTCCCATTACGGTTGCCTCAAATCGCTTTTCCTTTTTGAAACTAAACGGCACACTTTCTTGGCACTTTATTGCTGATTCGCGCGAGTAATAAATTTTGCCTTCGCCAACCAGCATGTTCCAGCCGTGCTCAACCATTTTCGGCGGTAGGTCTTTTTGCCCCATGCCTGTGTAGCTTGTTCCGCCTGCACAAATGTGGTCGTCAGGGACGGTGTAAAATGGCGTTGCGTAGTTTGACACTTCCTTCCACATGCCGCAATAAATGCCCTTGCCTTGATAGCGCACGGCGTAAGGCGGCACATCGGCAAGTGTCGGGCAAAATTTCAGCGCAACGAAATCGCGCTCAATGCCTGTAAAGGCGCGAATTTTTTCAGCCCACTCCCGTTGCTCTGTAAGGCTCATTTGAGAAACATCAATTTTTTGGTTGAAGACCAATCTGCCGCTTTCAAGCGATAAAAATACATGCCCGATGCAAAGCCCGACATGTTGAGCACATACTCATGAACGCCTGCTTCTTGCTTCGTTTCCACAAGCGTTGCCACTTTTCTGCCCAACACATCAAAGAGTTGCAAAGTTACGCGACTTGCAACGGGCAACTGATACCGAATGACCGTCGTTGGATTAAATGGGTTCGGATAGTTTTGCTCTAACGCGAACGCCTGCGGTTTTTGAGTTAATGGCTCTCGTGTTGAACTTAATCCGACTCCGCCTGAGAGGCACCAGATTCTTCCATCGCGTGAGGTTACCACAAAATCCACCGTGTTATCGCCTGTAATATCGTCGACGATGCTGATTTGCTCTGCTGCTGTGCTGTTCGTGCCAATGCCTGTGTTGAAGACGAAGCGTTGTTGTCCTGTTGGCGCATCATAGACCAACACGCGATTGTCGAGCGTTGCAAATGCGACGGCTGAGGTTGAGCCATCGATTGAGCGATTGCCTTTGCGAAGTTCTGCTGCGCCCAGCGTAATGCTTCCGAGCGGATTTTGCCAGAGCGTTGCGCCGGTTGCACCGTTGAGCACAAACGCGCTGTATCCGCCTGCGGCAATCACTTCGGGAATGTTATCGTTTGTGAAGTCAGCCGTGAGTTTGACATCGGTGTAAAAGCCGTTGCCCGTTGCGCCTGTCCATAAGAGTTGCCCTGTTTGCGCGCTCAGTGCTTTAATAGAAACACTTGCGAGCGTCGATGTGCCTTCGGCAAGAATGACGGTTTGGTTGTTTGGTGCAGTTTGAAATTTTGCCATTTCCCAAACGGGACGGTTGTTGTTGTAACTCCATCGCACAATGCCTGTGCTATCGAATCCGTAAATGAAGTTATTGGCGTCGCTTTGCGAGTTTGTCGCCACCACACCGCCGAGCCATGTGGCAATTACGCCATCGACAAATCGGTTTAAGGGCAGTTGCCATAGCACTTGTCCTGTGCGTCCATTAAGGCAATAAACAGAACGCCTTCCTTGTGTGCCGCTTGAATTAGTTGCCGATGACGTGGCTAAAATATCTACGGTGCCGTCGCCGTTGAAATCTCGGCTGGCGTCAATGCCGTTGATGTCGCCTAAGGCGAAATTAACACTATCGAAGAGTTCCCATTGCCAAATTAGCCGTCCCGTTTTGCCTGAAATTGCATAGACTTCTTCGTTACCACCGCCACAACCGATAACGACATCGGCAACCCCATCGCCGTTCAAATCAGGTGCAATTTGCAATGCACCAACACGGTCGACCGAGCCTGAATTATTGTTGTTGGTGCCTGTATTAAATCGCCAAAAAATGTCCATACTTCCTGACGCATTGCCATTGATGCACAGCGTCCAATAGTTTTCAGTGGCTAACACAATATCGTCGATGCCGTCTCCATTCACATCGGGAATAGGTTTCATGGATACGGGTGAATAATCTTGAAACGAGGTGGCAGGGTTGGCGGGCACAGTGCCTTGCCAGAGCACGGCTCCAAGTTCGCGATTTACCGACACGCCTTCGCCACGAAGCGCAAGCCGCTGAACCGCACCGTTTGAGGCGTCCGACAAAATATAAAGCGTATCGCTCACAACGCCTGTTGTAGCAGGTGCTTTGAACCACACCCGAACTTCGCTTGATGCTTGTGGCGCAATTCGAATTGGCACTTGCTCCAGCGAAAGGCTATCGACATAAAAATTTTCGCTCTTTGTCGTTAAGCCTACAATTTCCAATGTATCTGTTCCGCGATTTTCAACTGTGAGCATATAGCTCGAGCGTGCATTGTGCCGCCGCTGTCCGAAGTCGTGTTGTGTTGCACTCAAATGAACATACTTGCCTTGATAGACGCCCTTGCCACGCAGGGTTAAGCGTTTTTGCGGCTCGGTTGGGTCGTTGGAGTTAATGAAAATATCGGCTTCTTGATTGCCAAAATTTTGCGGTTCAAATGAAGCAAAGTAGGTTTTCGTTGCGCCCACGGCGAGGGTATCAGTGCCGACGTTTGTTCCGAAATTGTGATTGGCGGTCGTTGTAATGCCGTTCAAGCGGAGCGGTGCTGAACCGATGTTGCTAATGGTAAAGGCGATTGAATCGCGCGAATTGATAACGACATTTCCAAAGTTAATTGTCGAGGTCGAGAGTGCAATTTTCGGCGAGCCACTGCCATCGATTCGGAAGCGATAGAGCACGCGAAATCGGTTGATATTATTGCCCACGCGGAACGCTACCGACCATAGGCGATTGCCGTCCCAGTATAAGCCTCGTGGGTCTTGGTCGTTATCAGGGTCGGGCATTGGAAAACTGAACAGTGTGTCTTTGGTTGGCGAGTTTAGATTGACGGCATAGACACGTTCAGGTTGATTGTTGTGGAAGTTATCGCCAACATAGAAGAGCGTATCGCCTTTGACGGCAATGCCTTGCACTTGTCCGTTGTAGAGCGGGACGGTGTCGAGCAGTGTGTTGTTGAGATAATCCCATTTGTAGGCGTAAGCAAACGGATAACTTCCGCCGCCACTTGAAGGAATGTTGTCAGGTTCATAGACCGCAAACCACAAGTGTCCGTTTCGGTCTAAGGCAATGTCGCCGATTCCGCCTGCACGCATTGGCGGACCGTTGTTGTCGCCAATGACAAACGGAAATTGAATCGAGTCGACAACTTGCCCTTGCCGAGTGAAGCGGTAAAGCCTTGCGCCTGAAAAGCGATAGTCTTGCGCCACTAAAAAATGCGTGCCGTCGAATTCTAATCCGTGATTGAAGTTGTAGAAGTTTGGCAAGTCGATTCTGCCGAGCGTGTCGCCGCGCACCGAGACTCTGATAATATCGCCGAAGTTATCGTCGCCCAGAAAGAGCGTGTCACCAATGCGCGTCACGCCCCAGATAAAATTCCAGTTGTTTGCATTCGGCAACGCGATAACGGTATCAATCGCTTGCGCCGATGCGGAGTAGCTCAACCCTGCCAAAAGAAGCGTTGTAATTATTCTTCTCATACGCCACCTCACTTTTGTTTTGCCGTTCAGATACATCGCAAAAATTTAGAGAATTTATGCGATAAATATTTGGAAAAAAACGAAGATGTGCTATTTTTGAAACCCTGTTTTTTTGAGTAGCAGTAGCTACCATAGGGTATTATCCCGAAAGTGCTGAAAAAGTATTAAGTTTCGGGCAAGTCCTATACAGCGTCCAGTAACTCAACCATGTCAGGTCCGGAAGGAAGCAGCATCCAGTTACCTTGGGCGTGTGATATAGTCCGCTTGCCCTTTTTTATTTGCAATCACTTTTGCACAACGGTTTTTCTCTTAACCATCTAAACGATACAGTGAAAATGTCAGACCAAAAGACTTTCAGCAAAGCGGATTTCTTAAAAGAGACTATTGAGCACATCGACATGAAGCAATACAATGTTGTGCCGATGGTTTCAGCAATGGAGAAGATGGCATTCCAAGCGCGTAATCTTAATCGTGCGGCGAAAATTTATGACATGATGCTTGCCGACAAAGACTGTGCAATTATTCTCACGCTTGCTGGCTCGCTGATTAGTGCAGGCTTGAAGCAAATCATCGTGGATATGATTGAGCACAACATGGTCGATGCGGTTGTCTCTACCGGCGCAAACATCATTGACCAGGATTTCTTCGAAGCCCTTGGCTTTAAGCACTACATTGGCACGCCTTTCGTTGATGACGCCATTTTGCGCGAACTTCACATTGACCGCATCTACGACACCTACATTGACGAGGACGAGTTGAGAGTGTGCGACGACACTACCGCTAAAATTTTCGGCTCGCTTCCGCCGAAGCCCTATTCTTCACGCGAATTGATGATTGAATTTGGAAAGTATTTGGAAAAGCATCACCCAAACGTCAGTTCCATTGTGCTTTCCGCTTATCGCAAAGGCGTTCCGATTTTCATTCCCGCGTTCAGCGATTGTTCGGCAGGTTTCGGCATTGTGCATCATCAATGGAACAATCCCGATTCGCACATCTCGTTTGACTCAGGCAAAGACTTTTTGGAACTCACACGCATCAAAATTGAAAATCCGACAACGGGCATTTTCATGATTGGGGGCGGCGTTCCGAAAAACTTCACGCAAGACATCGTTGTGGCAGCGGAAGTCTTAGGCTATGAAAATGTTTCCATGCACAAATATGCGATTCAACTTACCGTTGCCGACGAGCGCGACGGCGCGCTTTCAGGCTCAACCTTGAAAGAAGCCAGTTCTTGGGGCAAGGTCGACACGGCTTACGAACAAATGGTTTTCGGCGAAGCCACCGTTACCTTCCCGCTCATTGCTGGCTACGGCTATCACAAAGGCTCGTGGAAAGGTCGTGTTGCAAAGAACTTCAATGCGATGCTCGCCACAAAGCATACGGTTGAGACGAATTAACTTGTGTTCTTAAAATAGGCAAGGACAAGGTGAGGAGAATTCTCTCACCTCTTTTTATCTTGGCGTTGTTTTTCAACCTTTTAACTCTTACCAACGATGCAATTTTTCATTGACACGGCGAATTTAGATGAAATCCGCGAGGCGCAAAGTCTTGGGGTCTTAGACGGCGTTACGACTAACCCATCGCTGATTGCCAAAGAAGTGAAACCGCTCACCTATGAAGCGTTCCGAGACCACATCAAAAAAATCTGCGAGATGGTTCATGGTCCTGTCAGCGCCGAAGTTACCACGCTTAAAGCAAACGAAATGATTGTAGAAGGGGAAGCCCTTGCCGATATTCACGAGAATGTTGTCGTCAAATGCCCGCTGACCGTTGAAGGCATTAAAGCTATTAAGGCACTTTCCTCCAAAGGCATTCGCACCAACGCCACGCTTATTTTTTCGCCTAATCAAGCCTTGCTTGCCGCAAAAGCAGGTGCAACCTACGTCAGTCCCTTTGTCGGACGCTTAGACGATGTTTCCACCGATGGCATGTTGCTCATTGAGCAAGTCGTTACCATTTTCCGCAACTATGAAATCCCGACACAAGTTCTAGCGGCGAGCATTCGCCACCCCGTCCATGTGGTTGAGTGCTCACTTCTTGGCGCTGATGTTGCCACAATTCCATTCAAAGTCATTGAGCAACTTGCTAAACATCCGCTTACCGATATTGGACTACAGAAATTTATGGACGATGCCAAAGCCTTGCGCGAAAAGGTCGCCAAAGTTTAACTTCTTCGTTTCCAAGAACAGTTGCCGTTTTTCACAACCTACAACAACTGAGCATTATGAAAGCCTACGAGGAACTCAAAGCGATGGTCGCTTCCTTTGAAGAGGATTTTCGCAAGTTTTACGAGAAGGGAAACAAATCTGCAGGCACGCGCGTGCGCAAACACATGGCGGATTTGAAGCGAAAAGCACAAGAAATTCGCCTCGAAGTCCAGTCCATGAAACAAGCCGAAAAGCCCGAAAGCAAATAACGATACAGAACAAACGTCGTCAGGTAGCCTTTCCGCTTTGCACCTGAATTGAAAACAAAAGCCCAATGCCATAACGCATCGGGCTTTTCTTTTGCTTCACTTACGGCAATTTTAGTTCGTCGCAGGCACGGCTTGACGATTGTTGTCGTTTGTTGGTGCCGATGGTCGCAAAAACCACAAGAGCGCAATAATGATGACCTGCGGCGTATGAACCAAGGCGAAGCTCGACCAACTAATGATTTGCTCCGCGTTCAATACTTCCACCGTCGAGGTAATTGCGCCGACCACTTGCTCGACTACCACAATCCAGAGCAGTTTTTCATACTTGACCACATCGGTTGCGATAATCGCATAGGCGACCGCCAATACATACAAAACCATGCCGTATTGGTGAAAGACAATGCTGGTTTGTGAATTACTTGCGTAATCCTGCCAGCCGTATAGCGAAGCACCCCAGCTCAAAAATATCGTTGAGCCAAGTGCGTTTAAGAGTTCCCAGGCGGCTAAAATCCACATCAAGCCTGAGAGAAGTTTGATTTTGGTGTTGCTATTCATACTGAATCCTCCAAATGAGTTGTTAATGTTACTGAATGAAAGAACAAAAAATCGTTAGACGCGCCTTGCAGGCTGTTGATTGATAATCACAGGCTTCCCGAAGACTTTTGAGAGGCGAAACGAGCGCGTCCAATTTTTAAGTCGCGCCCACCGAGCAACCAACAAGAGCGGGCAAAAGTGCACGCACGCACCTCGCTTTCCTAAAAGCATTACCGACGCGCCTACCATCACGAAAAATCCCGCCTGCAATACATGCGCATCAATGTTCGTGTAGTTGAACCCAAACGGCACGGTAATCAAGTGCATTGTATCGGGACGAATGAGCCACGACACAGGTGCCCACAATACCGCTACTGCAAGCGTAAATGCACGCCAAAAATTCGCATTAAGTTTTACACGCCGTCGTGCCAACGGCTCTGCCCAATCCTGCGCCGCGCCAAGCCAACAAACCCAACTGCACACGATTGGACCGTTCGTTACTGTTATGACAATCACCGCCGACCAAAATATGCCTCCAACGACTACCCAAACCACACTCGGCAAACGTGTCTCTATCAGCACAAGGTTAATCACAACAAACATGGCTTGAACTGCTCGTCGTTGCCACAGCAACGCTTTCGACTCCTCTTCTGACTCTGCTTGTCGCATCTGGCTTCCTAATTTGTATCACTCTGAATCGACACACGCGCTTGTTCCTTCGGGTAAAGCCCATAAAAGAGCAAAAACGTGATAGCTTGCACTGAAAACACCGTCAGAAACTGCGGGAATAAAATGCTTCCAAAGATCAACTCAATCATGGCACTTAGCGCGTTGATAATTTGTTGCGCCATCACAAATTCCAAGATTCGCAAATGCGAGAGCGAGAAATACGCGCCAAGCATCGTTGCTAAGCCAATGCCGAAGAGCATCACGCCTTGCTGATTTCTCACAATGTGATTGGCTTGCATCGCATTGAGCAAGTTCATTTCCGCTGTTCCATCGCTACTGATATTGGCAACGCCGATTTCCCAAAAGACCGTCGAGCCAAGTCCCCATAGCACCCACAGCACGCCCGCAACAAGACACATGATTTGGATTGAAAGCCGTTGAAGCGAGGGCGAGAGCGCAATGCCAAAAAAATTCTTTTCCGATAAACTTGCCAGTTCCGCCTCTTTTGTGTGAGTGAGAATTTCGGTTGGAGCGTAACGCAAGAGCAACGCGGCAAGCGTTATATCCAGCGCAACAGCAGGCATCACTTGCAAGAGCGTCAATTCGTTTTGGGCGAAGGCATATAGCCCAAGCCCCGCCATCAAGAGCCTTGTCAAGGCGAGCACACGAATTAAGTTGCGATAGCGCACAGGCTCAGTTGCCGCAAAAACGGCAAGCAAGGAAAGTTGAATCACGAAAAAGCCATATTGCCGAATGATTGAATGTGCATAAAGAAAACTCTCTTCGCTATTGATAAGCGTTGGAATGGGCGATGCGAAAAATGGAGTTGAAATTTGCGCAAAGAAGATAAGGCATACTGCAAATTCGAGCGCGTGTAGTCCGGCTGAAATCAGCAGAAGCGTTCTTACTGCTCTGTTCGCACGAGGGGAAGAGACGAAGAGTCCGCGGAAAAATGTTGCCGCTCTCGGCAAAACCGAAGATACTACTGGCATAAATGTAAAAGGTTACAGCGTTACAACTACTACAATACTACAATAAAACTTACTAACTCCGCGATATAGGTTCGGTGGTTTTTGGCTTGAAGCGTTGGCGAAACTTACATCTTGTTTTTACCACTTCCAAATTTGTCCGTTTGCCGTCACCGACGTTGGCGTTTGAAATCGTAAAAGTGTAAGTCCATCTTCACCGTTTCATCGGCGTTGAAGGTTACGCCTTCGTCTTGCAAAAGCCGTTTCATCAGGTCAGGCGGTCCGAAGTGATGTTTGCCTGTGAGCGCGCCAAACCGATTGACGACACGATGCGCCGGAACATCAGTCCCGACGCATTGACTTAGCGCATAGCCAACCATTCGCGCCGAAAGTTTCGTTCCAATTTTTTCAGCAATCGCGCCGTAAGTCGAAACTTTGCCTTCGGGAATTTGGCGCACTAAGGCATAAACTTTTTGATAAAAATTTTCTTTCGCGGTCTCTTTTCGTGCCACTTTTAGTTACGCAACGCTTTCAGGTTTAAGCAATCCGAGCCGTTCCATTTCTGCATCGAGTTTGGCTTTTGCCGCCGCTGTGGCTTCAACCATAGGCAAGCGATAGACTTCTTCAATCAATCCCATTTTGGACATCACATATTTGACGGGTATCGGATTGGACTCGATGAAGTTCATCAAAAAGAGATTGATGTAGCGATGGTGCAAGCGTTGGGCTTCGGCGAGATTGCCTGCAAAGACGGCTTCGACCAGGGCTTTGACGGCTTTGGGCACTTCGTTTGCCGCCACAGAAATTACGCCGTCGGCTCCCATTGCCATCATGGCAAGCGTGAGCGGGTCGTCGCCTGAAAGCACAGCAAGGTGGTCGGGGCGATTGCGCAAGAGTTCCATCACTTGAACCATGTTGCCTGAGGCTTCTTTAATGGCGATGATATTTGGTGCGTCGCTTGCAAGTCGAAGCATGGTTTCAACGCTGACATTGCTACTGGTGCGCGTTGGCACGTTGTAAAGAATCACGGGCACAGAGACGGCATCGGCAACGGCGCGGAAATGGCGATAGTAGCCTTCTTGTGTAGGCTTGTTGTAGTAGGGCGCAACGGAAAGAATGGCTTCTGCACCGGCTTTTTCGGCGGCTTTGGCGAGTTCAACGGCGTGATGCGTTGAATTGCTTCCTGCCCCTGCCATCACGCGGATTCTGCCTCGCGCTTCGTCTTTGACAATCTCGATAATGCGTCGCTGTTCGTCAGCCGAAAGCACAGGGGCTTCTCCTGTTGTGCCGCATGGAATCAGCATATCTGTTCCGCCTTCGATGTGAAAGTTCACCAATCGGCGTAGAGCAGTTTCATCGAGCGATTCATCACGTTTGAACGGGGTTACAAGGGCAACGGCAGAGCCCGAAATCGTGCGTCTTTTCATTTTGAAACAAAGGTTTGATGTTGTCAAAGGTTGATGGGAATTTAAGCGTTTGCGGGCGAATTCAGATTCAAATTTTTGAAACCTTGCTTGCACTTTCACGATGAAAAAACTGAAGGCAGTTCAACCTAAACATGTGGGAGGGGCGAACGATGTGGACTATTTGGATTCTTTTCGCGGTCGTCGGCATTCTGCGCATCATTTCCTTCTTGATTGAGGAAGCCCGACAAAAGAAACATGGGATTCATTACCCTATCGCACGGCATCTTTCGGCGTTGGATTTCCATCAACCCTTGAACACGCCTAAGAGCGTTGCTTAGTTCTCGCCGATAGTGGTTATGTTTTGTGGATTGCGCCGCAATTTGCGCAATGTTCTACCCTATGTTTGAAACAATTTCTTAATGCAGTCGGCAATGTATTTTTCTTAAATTCATGGCTCAAAATATCTTCAAAACCCTGATTTAATATTGAACGGAATGAAGCCGAATCCGCAAGAAAACGCTACGACCACGAAACTCACCGGCACTCCCACTTCCACCGACTTACCAAAAGAGCAATCCGCGCCGCGTGCGCGACCGGAGAACGCCCCAACGCTACTTGAAGTCAAAGAGATGAAATTTTTTTACGGGCAAAGCCAAGCCCTTTACGACATCAATTTAGACGTGCGAAAAGGTGAAGTTGTCGCTCTGATTGGTCCGTCGGGCTGTGGGAAATCAACCTTGCTCAAAGCCATTAACCGTATTCACGAAGTTT
>CALKXI010000141.1 GCA_938003965.1 uncultured Chlorobiales bacterium | reverse complement strand
GCGTGCTGTGCCCGACATTGAGCGTAACGGTGTTATCGGTTGCACCCGTGAAGCGAATGCGTGCCGAACCGCCATTTGTGGTGAAAGGATTTGCACCTTCGGCGAGGTTGGTTAAATCAATGGTGCCGCTGTTAGTCAGGTTGCCGCTAAGGTTAATCACATGCTGAACGGCACTACTGGTCGGTGAGCCAACATTGAGCGTTGCGCCACTATTGACGGTCAAGTTTCCGAGAATGTCGAGCGTAACCACTGGGGGCGTGTCCGTTCCGCCTATCGTGAGCGTATTTTCTGCGACGGTCAGGTTGCCATTAAGGGTAAATGTGGTTGCGGATGCAGGCGCAAAGAATTTTGGTCCTGTGCCCGCAATGGTGAGGTTGTTATAGGTTGTGGGTGTATTCGGCAAGGTGTAAGTCGCGCCTTCGTAGCGCACGGTGCCGCCGCCTGCTTGCAAAAATGAATGGGTTGTGGCTGAAAGCGTTGGAAATGCACCTGCGCTAATACGAATCGTACCATTTCCTTGCAACGTGCCGAAGGTTTGGGTCGTGAAGTTCTGCATATTAAGCGTGCCGTTGACCGTCACGGTGCGCGTTGCAACGGTTTGAACAATTTGCGAGTTCGCGGTCAGCGTAATGGTGTGCCCCGGGTTGATGGTAAAGTTGTCATCAGGATGGGGCACTGTAAAGTCTGTGCCGCCGTTGGTGAGCGTCCAGATGTTTGGGTCGCCAAAGTTTCCGCTTTGGTAAGAATAGAGTTGCCTATTTTGTGCTGTGGCTAAGGCAGGGATAACGATAGATGTCAGCAGCAGTAGTGTGTTGCGTAATTTTTTAGTCATTGTTTATTTCTCGCTTTTGGTTGGTCAGCAGGTAAAGCATCAAAAAACGTGCCTTTGCAAAAATAAGCGACAAGTTAGGAATTTGCAATATGTTTGAGGATAAGTGCAGTTCATTTTTCAAAAAAAGTAATACCAAACTACCGATTCAGAGATTTGCAAAGAAACGGCGTGCGCCGTCGAGCAAGAGCCAAACAAGCGCGTTGATGGTTAAAACGATGAGCAAGATGGTGGTCGTATAGGCGGCGCGGCGCGATTCAGAGGGTTTCATTAAAATTGGAACGCCCGTGTGGTAAAGATATGCCGCAAGTCCAAACCCGATAGGCTTCATGAGGAAGAGCCATTCGACATCGGCTTGAACGAGTTGCGCCAGCCAAAGCGGGGTTGAGCAATAGGCGACAAGTTTCGCCGCCGCATTTCTATCGGCATAAGATTGAAAGCGCGTCGATAAGTCATAAACAAGGCTAATGGTCAAAAAGAGCGCGAGCATAAGCAATGTGAAATTCACAATCGCGAAATAAACCATCTTTAAGCGAATGCCCACCACGACGAGTTCCCAAAAAACCGTCGCAAAAATCAGTGGCAAGGCATAATCGCGGATAATTTCCTGCGATTCATAAACAGGCTCTTCTTCAATGACAAGCCACTCCGACTTCGGACGCAGAAACAAGTTCTTAATGCGGATTACCAGTTTTTTGAAGTCCATTTGTTTTTGAACTTTGCGATGAGGCGTTTTTGTATCTTTGAAGCCAAAAATAACCGACACGTTTATGAATTTCACTTTACTCGACCACGCCCTTCTCAAATGCGACCTTTCCACACTTCGAAACAAGCACACGCCGAACCCGATATTTAGAGCCACGTTAGAACGCATTTCTGAAATCATGGCGGTTGAGATTTTCCGCGCTCTCCCGCTCCGCTCGTTTGAATATGACACGCCGCTCGAGCGCACCACCGGCTACGCGCTTCAAGAGTCGTTTTTAATTGCGCCCGTGCTTCGTGCAGGCTTAGGCTTGCAGCATGGCTTTTTGAGATTTCTCCCTGACGCGATTGTTTCGCACATTGGCATTTCGCGCGACCACCAAACGCACGCGCCGCATTTTTATTACTCCAACATTCCCGCACATATCGAGACACTTCATTGCTTGGTGCTTGACCCGATGCTTGCCACAGGCGGCAGTGCCACAATGGCAACTTCACTGCTCAAAGAAAAAGGCGCGAAAAAACTCACGCTCGTCTCCGTTGTTGCCGCACCTGAAGGCGTTAAATACTTTTCCGAACAGCACCCCGATGTTCCGATTTTCGCCGCCGCCCTCGACCGCGAACTCAACGCCAATAAATACATCTTGCCCGGACTTGGCGATGCGGGCGATAGAATTTTCGGCACTTAAATTTCCTTTGTCGGAAACTTCCAAAAAACACCTGCGGCGAACATAATTCCTAACACATCGGCGTTCAAATCCCAAATTTCCGATGAGCGATTCGGCGTGAAAAATTGATGCGTCTCGTCGCTAATCGCATAGAGCGTTGCGATGAGCACACCGCACACGAGCGCATGCTCGGAGAGATAAGGAAATCGCCGTTGATGCCGAAGCGCATGCAAGAGCACAAAGGCAAACACAAAATAAATCGCCGCATGAATGAGTTTATCGTGCGAAAAGAGTTCAAAATCTGGAATCTGCTCGCCCG
The DNA here is from genome assembly GCA_938003965.1 of uncultured Chlorobiales bacterium. Classification (GTDB taxonomy): domain Bacteria; phylum Bacteroidota; class Chlorobiia; order Chlorobiales; family Thermochlorobacteraceae; genus JANWWM01. Next base: position 4,037 of record CALKXI010000141.1, on the reverse strand, counting down.
GTATGCTCGATTGCACAAAAATCGCAACCGCACACAACACCGCTGGCAGTTGATTGAACAGAAACGATTTCGTCACGGCTACAGGCTGGCTTCGGATTGATAAAACTCGGAAATATAGCACTCGTCGGCACAGCCGAACACGCCGTATCGATTCGCCGCAATGAGTTTGTAAAATTTCTCTCCAAGTTCCGTCTTGAAAAATCCCGACCCAATTTTCAGCATTGCGAAATGCTCGGCAAGTTTTCCAATGGCTTCGCCCGCTTTGAAGACTTCACCCTGCTCACTAATGAAGTGCAACGCCGATTTGAGTTCTTCACGGTTCAATGCGTATTGCTCAATGAGCGCGTCAGCTTTTTGAAACGGCACAAACCACATTTTGAACTCGCCTTCGCGGGTTCGGTTTTGCGGTTCAAGCGTCTTGATAAGGTTAATGCACAAGTTGCAATAGCCATCGTAGATGAGAATCGGCTTCATGCGTAGTAAGTGTTTGGTTTTAAGCCTGCTAAAAAGGTTTCGGCAGAGCGGCGAATGGCGCGTTTTTCGTCGTTTGATTTTCGATCGAGCGTGCCGTAAATCATCGCAATTCGGTTGTTCGAGCGCAATTTCTCTTCGTTTCGCATCAGAAAATCCCAGTAAAGGTAATTAAACGGACAAGCCTTTTCGCCCGTTTTTTCTTTGGTGCTAAACGCGCACGACTTGCAGTAGTCGCTCATTTTGTCAATATACGCCGAGCCTGAACAGTAAGGCTTTGTTGCGACAAATCCGCCATCGGCAAATTGCGACATGCCTATCACATTTGGTGTTACGACCCAGTCATAAGCATCAAGATAAAATTCCCAAAACCATTGGTTGATTTGCTTCGGCTCAACGCCTGCCAAGAGCGCGAAATTGCCGAGCACCATCAAGCGTTCGATGTGATGCGTATATCCGAATTTGAGCACTTTTTTGATAGCGCTCGAGAGGCAGTTCATGTTGGTCTCGCCCGTCCAGTAAAAGTCAGGGAGCGGTCGCTGATGGTTGAAGTAATTTTCTTCGTGGTAATCGCCTTCGGACATTTTGACCCAATAGCACCCGTAAATGAACTCGCGCCATCCGATGATTTGACGTACGAAGCCCTCGACGGAATTGAGCGGCGCACGTCTGTTTTCGTATTCGGCAACGGCTTTTTCAACGCACTGCATCGGCTCAATTAAGCCAATGTTGATGAGCGGCGAAATAACCGAGTGAAACATAACCAGTTCATTTTGTAGCATTGTGTCTTCAAAGTCGCCAAAGTGCGCCAAGCGGTGTTCGATAAAGTCATCTAAAAATTGTTCTGCGTCCTTACGCTTTGTTGGCAAATGAAAATGCTCCGTTGAGCCAATGTTGTTCGGGAAAAATTTTTCAACGAGGGCTTCGACTTCCCTATCGATTGCATCTTTTTGAGGCGTCCAGATTGGCGGGATTTTCAGTTTGGATTGCGCGAAGGCTTTTGCGGATTGGCGGTTGTCTTTGTCGTAGTTCCACGCGCCGCCGACGGGCTTGCCCTCTTGCATGAGCACGCCCAATTTTTTGCGCATCTCGCGGTAATAATTTTCCATAATCAGGTGCTTTTTGCCTTTGTGCTTCTTCACGAATGCGTCTCTATCGGTGAGAAACATCGTGTTCGGCGTTAGCACCACGTCGATGTTCAAGTGTTGTGAGAGCGACTGTGCAAATCGGACGGTTGCGATTTCGTGCGGCATCATCACGAAAAGCCGCTTGATGTTATGCGCCTTCACGGTCGAGCGTAAGCCTTCGAGAAAGTTTTTGCCTTCGGCGAGTTCTTCGTAGCAAACGGTGTAACCCATTGCGCAGAGTTCCTCGCGAAAGTGCCGCATGGCAGAAAAACACAGCATCAATTTCGCCTTGTGGTGATTGAGCTCACGCGCGTGCTCGAGCGATTCGACCATGATGACGACATCGTGCTGTGAGTTTAGTTGTTGGAGTGCAGAATTTTTCAGCGAAAGTTGGTCGCCGAGAATCCAAGCCGCTTGTTTCATGGTGTTGATTTGGTGTTCATGCCTTTGCTTTAACTTCTGAATGTGATAGCAAATTTCAACGCTCTTATCGGAGAGAACACTGCTGACACTGATTCAACGAGTTTTCACCGATTCCTTTCTCAAGTCTGAACATGGATTTCTCGCTTCTATTTTCTCGCTTCTATTGATAATCAATCATATGCGTCAGTGGTTATCGGCATAATCCGTTCAATCAGTGTTCTCTTTATTCTTTGCAGGGCGTTTGAGTTCGAAGCGGTCGTTGATGCCGCTATACCACAAGCCGCCCAATCGTCCGACGGGATTCAGTTCTGCCATATCAATTTTGCCGTTCTTGAAGATGCGTTCATCTAAATGCGTCATGACGATTTCGCCGAGAATTAAACTGCCGCTTTGGACTTCTTTGCCGAAGTCGATAATCTGCACGAGTTTGCATTCGTAATTGACCATGCTTTCGGCAACGCGCTTGGCTTTGACGAGGCTTGCCGGTGCGCGCGTTAATCCAACGGCGTCAAATTCGCTTTCGTGTGGCGCGTATTCGAAACTCGTTTGATTCATTTTCTCAACGAGGTTTCGGCTGACGATATTGACGACGAACTCTTTCGTTTCGCGAATGTTGCGCAAAGTGTCTTTTTCGGTTGGCACACTGTCAACGCTTTTGAGCGCAGGCGCAAAGCACAGAATCGGCGGCTTGACGCTTGCCACGGTGAAAAACGAGAACGGCGCAAGGTTGTCGATGCCGTCTTTGCTGACCGTAGAAACCCACGCAATCGGGCGCGGCATAACGGTGCTGATGAGAATTTTGTAAAGGTCAATCGAATTGATGTCGCTGGGCGCAACGTGATGTGTCATGTGTGATAGGTCAATGGTTAGAAGGCTTCATTTAGAACGCTTTGTTTAGAACGCTTCGTTGACTTGAACGTAAAATCCGTAAGTGCCTGCGGCTTTTCCGAAGTCGATGCGCGCAAACACACGCTCTTCGGGCGTAATGGCAAAGCGCAGTCCGATACCGTAAGCGATTTTAAGGCGTTTAAGCGCGATTTCATCAAAACTTCCCGAAACACTACCCAATCCAAAAAACGCCGCCATTCCGAATCGCCATGCAACGGGACGGCGATATTCGGCTTGCATCACCAACAGTTGTTTATCGCGAAACCTGCCTTCGTAAAAGCCACGCATTCTTGCGCTTCCGCCTAAGCGTGGAAGCATTTGAAACGGCGCATCGCCCGACACAAAACTGAAATAGCCTTGCACCGCCAGCACTTCTTCGGTTCGTAAAGCGAAGAATTTTCGTGCGTCGAAGGTGTAGAGCCAGAAGTCGTGATTGCCGCCCAGAGTGCGATTGTAGTTCATCAGCGTGGCTTGATAGAAACTGCCTTGTGTCGGCGAGAAGGCGTTGTCGCGCGAGTCGTAGTTGAACAACAGTCCGATGCCCGTGTTCTTGCTTCCTGCTCTGCCCGATATGCTCGGGTCAGTTGCCAGTGCGCCGTTCGGCACAACGCTAAGCATGGTGAAGGTTTCGTTGTGATATTGAATTCCGATATTGAGTTGCGGAAAGAGTTGTCGGAATGCGGTTAGGCGCACGCGCACGATTTCATTTTCGTAGCGTTCTTCTTCTTCCCAGCCGGTTGAATTGCCAATGCCCCAGAACTTATCGGCGAATCGGATAAAGGAAAAATCGGCGTCGATGAAATAGGTTTCGTTGAGAATGTAGATTTGGGGTTGAAATTGGAGAAAGAGTTGTCCGAGTTGCGTGTAGATGGCGTCGCCTTTGATGTTGGAGGCGCGCGATGTGCTTAAACTGCCGGGCAGTCGGAAGTAGTAAATTCCCACGATGCCTGCGGCGGCTTGCGTTTCGGGCGAATAGAAGACAATCGGTAAGGCTAAGCCGCTCGATGAAGGCGTGAGCATGCTGTCGGGCTTAATGCTTTTTTTGATAGGGTCGTCGGCGGCGTGTTGCGCCAAAAGCGATGCGGTGCTGAAGCAAAAGGAAATCAAGAGTGCGTGAAATCGTCGCAT
>CALKXI010000140.1 GCA_938003965.1 uncultured Chlorobiales bacterium | reverse complement strand
GTTTCTAAAAAGCGTTCCAATTCGTTGATGGTCATCGCTTCATTTCAAGTCGGTTGGTATTGGCAAGCGCGAGAGTTGCGTTTTGGTCAGGTGCGGAATCATATCGCGATAGCGCGTTGCCACATATCGCTGAACCAACGCGCTGTTGAGATAGGCAACCACCGATTTTTCATTCACCGAGCATTTTGGAACAAGATGAAATTCTTCGCGCCACGCATAGCATCGTTCGTCAAAAGCGGCGACCACTTTCGCGCCTTTCGTGTGCCCAACCACAATGTGCGGAAAACCGTAAAACGCCCGCAGTTCATTGGCACGACGGTGCTCGACATATAAGCCTGTGTAGTTCGTCTCGTAATCAATCGCATTGGGTTTGAGGTTTCGCCCTGTCAGGAGAGGCGTTCTGCCGTTTTTCTTTTCTGAAAAGACAATCGCGCTTTTCTTCACTTCGGGACTTCGTGCGGCAAAATGAATGTTGAAGAAATCGCCGATGCGCACTGGATTTTTCTTTTCAAACTCTCGCGTGAAATCATCTTCAAATGCAATTAAATCGCCGTTGTAATGCGTTCGCTTCACACACAAGGTTTTGCCGTCGTAAAGTCGTAAAGCTCGCCGAGCGTTCTTCACAAAATAGAGAACGACCGCCACGACATTGACTTTCGCAAACGCTTTGCCGAGATAATGCACGTGCAATTCGCCATGTTCGGACAAGAATTTTCGGAGCAAGATAAAATCGTCTAACAGTAGCCATGTGGCAGGCACAACGAAACAGAGTTGTCCATTAGGTTTTAGGAGTTTCACGCTTTGCTCGATGAACGCACCGTAGATGTTGTATTTGCCGCGCCATGTGCTTGAACGCGCTTTGTATTCCGATTTCACTTCTTTGAGCGCGGAAATGGGATAGTGCGATTCATTGCCGATAATGCCATAAGGCGGATTGCCGAGAATCACATCATAACGACATTCTGTTTCCCACAGGAGAAAATCTTGATTGTGAAACTCAAAGTTTTTTAAGCCCGATTTACGCTTCGCCTCATGGTCAATTTCAACGCCAGTGAGCGCGTGCCGCTTTCCAAACTTTTGCTGAAACGCTGAAAGAAATGGCGCATCAGCGCAGGCAGGTTCAAGCACAGCGAGCGGTTGTGTTGATGAAATGTTTAATCGCGAGAGCATAAAGTCAATAATCGGCTTCGGCGTATAGACCGCACCGAGTTCCTTTTTTCCGCGCAGTAGTTCAGGCATTACACTAAAATGAAGTGTGAAAAATGAAGCGTGAAGAATTGCTTTTGTCATTCCAAACGCACGCGAGCAATCCACAAATAATGAATAGTGAGTAGTGAAGAATGAAGAGTGAAGAATGGCTCGCTTCTCGTTCATCATTACTCACTACTCACTACTCATTCTTCATTCCACATTAGCCGTGTGCGCCGCCTCTTTTCAGCGTATTATTTTTTTGAATTAACTTGCGCCCGTCAATTCATTGTAATTACCTTTTTTCTATGAAACAAATTCGTTTGCTCTTTACCGTTCTCTTTTTTCCCACACTGCTCTTCGCGCAAGCGGGCTCATTCAGCGACGCCTACCTTTTGTATCAAACTGACCCCAGAGAAGTTAGAGGCGGCGGCGGCTTGGGCATCACATCGTTTGGCGACAACGTGTTTTACACGCTGAACTTTTCGCCTGACCTCGCTTTTGGCAAAGTCGGCATTGGGCTTGACATCAACCTGCGCATCAGCCAGAGCGGACAACTTCGCCAAGAAGATTGGAACGACGGCATTTCATCATACCTGCGCCTCATTCGCTATGTGCGATACGGCAATAAGCGCGATAGCCTTTACATTCGCGTCGGGCAGTTGGATTTTACGCGACTCGGGCACGGGTCAATCGTTAATTTTTATCGCAATAACGGCAGTTATGACGCAAGGCGCGTCGGCGTGGAGTTCGATATGGATTTCGGAAACTATGGCTTTGAATCGATGGTCAGCGACCTCTCGAATTTCAACATCGTTGGGATTCGCGCTTACAATCGTCCGCTTTTTTCAACCGATATTCCAATTCTTTCCAATTTGCAAATCGGCGCAAGCTATGTGGCAGATTTCAGCAGTCAAGCCAATGTCATACGGGGCGGCGGACTTGTAGCCCAATCGAACAGCCGCGAATTGTTTTTTGATTCGCTCGCTGTTCGCCGCGGAAACTTGACGGTCATCGGTTTTGATATGGGTTTGCCGCTTCTGCGCCTGCCGATTTTTGAATTAGACACTTACTTGGACGTTGCGAAAATCATCGGCTACGGTTCAGGCTTAGCCATTGGCGTTACCGGCACGATTCCCAATGTGTTAGGCGCGATTACCCTTTCCTCTCGCTTGGAGCATCGCGTTGTTGGAAACCAATTTCAATTTGCTTACTTCGACGCGCTCTACGAACAAGACCGATTTCTTTCGTTTGAAAACGGACAAATCATCACGCGCGCCAATGAACTTGCTAATTTCAGCGCGCCAGGTCCGGGCGTTTATGGCGATTTAGGTGGAAACATTTTAGGCAAAGTTCGACTGTTCGGAAGTTATCAACGGCTTTATCGCACGCCGCGCGGCGGACAACTTCACTTGGGCGCACGCTTAGATGAACTCATTCCGTCTGTGCTCTTCCGCGCCGATTACTACAAGCGCGACCTCGGCTTTGAAACCGAACTCTTCACGCTCGACGACCGAAGCCTTTCCATCGTCGAAGTCGGCTACTTCCCGTATCCGTATTTGCTTCTCTCGATGATTTATCAATGGACTTATTTGCCCGTGCGCAACGACGATGGCGCGATTTTACGCTACGAGCCGATTCGCCGTATCGAGCCGCGTGTTACCTTTCAGTTCAACTTTTAACTGACCCTTTCCATGTTGCCAATTCTCACCGCACAAGAAATGCGCGAAGTCGACTACGACGCCGTCATCAAACTTCGCATTACCGAAAAGCAACTGATGGAGCTTGCTGGAAAAGAATCTTGCAACATCTTGCTTGAAAAATTTAGTTCTCTTGTTGGAAAATCGGTGCTCGTCTTGTGTGGCAAAGGCAACAACGGCGGCGACGGCATCGTGCTGGCGCGTCATCTTATCAATCATGGCGCGCAGGTCGATTTAGCCTACCTTTGCAAAACTGACCTGCTCAAACAAGATGGCGCCGCCTCGCTCAAAATCCTTACGCAGTATGTTTCCTACACCGACTCGTTCCGCATTTTCGAAGCCGATGAATTCTTGCCCGAAGTCATTTACACCAAACGCTACGACCTTATCGTTGACGCCATTTTAGGCACAGGCTATAAGCGCACCGACCACCCCAAAGGCATCAAACGCCGCGAAGCCAATAACCCTTATTTGCCGAACATCTCCGAAGAGCAACTTTCTGAGCCTGAAAAACAAGCCTTTGAACTTGCCACAGAGTTGCGTCCGTCGCTTTCGCCGCTGATTCAAGAAGCCGTTTCGCTCATCAATCATAAGAAGCATCACTATGGCTCGTTTGTCGTTGCGCTTGACTCGCCCACTGGCTTGGACTGCACCACCGGCGAAGCCGAAACCCCTTGCGTTGAAGCCGATTTAACGATTGCACTGGCATTTTTGAAGTCGGGATTTTTCTTCGGCAGAGGTCGCGAAGTGTGCGGCGAAATTCGCGTGGCAGATATTTCCATTCCGTCGTTTCTCGTCAAGCCTGATGCAATGCGACTGATTGACGACGATTTTGTTTCCGCACATTTGCCTGTGCGCGCCAAACAAAGTGCGAAACACTTGAACGGAAAGGTCTTAATTGTTGCGGGCAATCAAAACGAAGAGGCTTCTATGATGGGCGCGCTTCTGCTTTCGCTGCGCGCCGCGCTCAAATGTGGTGCGGGATACATCTGCGCCGCCGTTCCGCCTTCGACATTCAACCTCGTTCATAGCCTCGTGCCTGAAGCGATTTTAATCGCACAAACTGAATCTGCAATTCTTGAAAAACTTGAATGGGCAGACGCCGTGCTCATCGGTTGCGGATTTGGCAGAACGCCTGAACGTCAAGCCTTCATCGCCAAACTGCTCACCTCCCCACTGCTTGCGCAAAAAAAACTTGTGCTCGATGCCGACGCGCTTTATGCAATTTCCGAGTTGGACTTGCTTCCACAACTTAGCCTGCACCATGCGATTCTCACACCACACTTAGGTGAGTTTTCTCGTTTGATTCAAACGCCTATCCGAAGCATTGATGCTGACCGACTGTTCTACGCTAAATCGTTTGTGGAAGAGTTCGGAATTGGATTATTGCTGAAAGGCGCGCCAACCCTCATTGCGTCAAAAGGCAATCTTTACCTTTCCGACACTGGCACCGAAGCCCTCGCTACTGCGGGCACCGGCGACGTGCTTGCAGGCATGATTACTTCCTTTGCGGCACAAGGACTCCCGCTTAACATTGCGGCGGCGGTTTCGGCTCATCTACACGGCATTGCAGGACGCAAAGCCAGCGAAACCATTCACAACCCTTCCGCAGGTGATGTTCTCGACGCGCTCTGATGTTTTGATTCGGCTTCTGCCCCGATTGATTGTCGCAAGCGTGATGCTAATTCTTCTTGCGTTGGCAATTCTTGCGCCGCTCGAAGCCGCACATGGGAACACGGCTTATTACGCACTCTTTCGTGGCGTCTGTCATCAAAAGGCGCATCGCTGTTTCGAGTTTTTCGGCTTTCCGATGGCAGTTTGCGCACGATGCACTTTGATTTATTTCGGAATCCTTATCGGCGCGCTCTTTTTGCCCATGTTCAATTCGGATAATCGCCGTAGATACTTGATTTTATTGGGCGTTTCGGGCGCGCTGGTTGGAATTGACGTCGTTTGCGGTTACTTACACGTTTATCACAACGTCTTTGAAACGCGAATTATCACAGGGTTTCTTGTGGGATTGCCGCTCGGCGCGATGAGCCTTGCGGCGGTGCATGACTTATTGAAGAAAAAATCTACGTCTTCAACAGCGATTTGACTTCTTGAAGGTTGGGTATGTAGGGAAACATCGTTTTTCCGGTTTCAATCATCTTTTGCACATAGGGAACGCACATCTTGCACTTTTCTCCAAACACGACTTCGCATTTTAATTCTTCAAAGGTCGTTAGGTTTTTTGATTGCATGATAGACTTCAAATCCTCAAACGATTGATTGAAACAAACACAACGAGTAACCACGAGTAAGCAAGGTAAAGGTTTTTTTGAAATGTAAGGTTCGGTACGATTAAAAGAGCCGAATTCCTGTGGTGAAGAAAATGCCGAATGCGTTGGCGTTGTTGAGCATCATGTATCGCGCATCGAGACCGAAGGTTAAGCCGCGCACAAGTTTGAGGTCTTCGAAGCGATAATAAAGCAAGTTGCCTGCGGCTCCAAACCAATTCATGCCTTCTTGCGGAAGTGCCGTCTGGCTGCGGTTCTGCACAGCGAGTCCACGGGCATCTTCCTGAATGAAACTCACATCTGCAAATCCGATTGCAAAATATGGGCGGTTGTAGAAGGTCAGTCCAAGCACTTTGAAGTTGGTTTCGTAGCCCATTTCAACATTTGCCGATTGCATGAAGGTGCTCATCGCGGCAGGATTTGTGCCGACTGCTGGCGACTGCGGATTAAGAAATGTTGGACCGAAACTGATTTGGTAAGAGCCGCCAAGATACAAGCCGTTTTCAAAGATGTAGCCGATGCGTGGCGCGGCACTAAAGCCGAAGAGCGTGCCAAAGCCGTAGCCTGTGGCTTGCATGAAAGTAAAGCCTGATGTTCTTCCTGAACCTGAACCGCGTAGGAAGGTCGGCGCAGATTGCTCGCGCGATTCAAGTTGAGCGTTGTTCGTGGGGCTTTCGCTTGAACTTGATATTTTTCGTTCGCCTTGTAGGAGTTGGGGCGCGGCGGAGTTCGTAACGGTTTCGGTGGCAGTTTTTTTCGTTGGCTTTCCGCCGAATAAATCGGCTTGTGCAAAGAGCGTTGTCGTCGCCATCAATGCCATTCCAACAAGAATTAACTTTTTCATTGTGTTGCTCCTTTCAAAGAAATTTCGTTAAGATACGCACATAACGCGATAAGTTTCAATCCAATATCCATGCCATCGCTTCGCGCCGACGCGCTCAAAAAAGTCTACGACCGCAAAATCATTTTTCAGAATGTTTCGTTCGCGCTTGCACCAGAGGAGTGGTTGGCGATTACAGGCGCGAACGGAAGTGGGAAATCGACGCTTCTGAAAATTCTCGCCGCACAAGCATCTGCGACTTCTGGCACAGTTACTTACTCGCTTGACGGCGCGACCCTGACGCCTGAACAAACGCGCCCACACATCGGCTTTGTTTCGCCTTACCTCAACTTTTACGACGAACTTTCAGGAATTGAAAATGTCTCGTTTGCGTTGCGTGCAAAAGGATTGCCTCTTTTCAAGCGTGAACTTGATGAACTTTTTGATTACTTTCGCTTGTCGGAGGCAAAATCGAAGCGCGTCAAAGCCTACTCTTCGGGTATGATTCAGCGACTTCGTTTCATTCAAGCTTTTGCATCAAACCCAAAGTTTCTTTTTCTTGATGAGCCGACCGCAACGCTCGACGATGATGGAAAATCTTTATTTTGGAATAAACTCAATCAACTTATCTCGCAAACCGTTATCGTGATTGCAAGCAACGACCACGATGAAATCGCTCACTGCACAAACACGCTTTGCATCGAAGCGTTCAAGCCCACGAAAAAAATACTTTCCTGAAACGACTGTGTTCATTTTCATGCTCACTCCTGTAACCTTCGGTTCTGTTCAATTGACCAGCCATGTCTAAAAAGAAGCATCATCAGAAGAATCAGCATCGTGGTTCAAAGCGTAAGCGCAATTACCCTCGCCCCGACGACATGGAACGCGTGATGGAGTTTTTAATTCGACAAGGCGAAAAATCCGTCGCCGCTGAAATTCTCAATTTTCTTTCGGAGAACGAAGGCAAACGCTATCGCTCTCGTGCCCTTGCCAGCGCCCTGGGCTACGATAGCGACGACGATGTGCCAGGCTTTTGGTATGTTCTGCACCGCCTTCACGAAGCAGGTAGCGTTGATAAGGATAACGACCGAAATTACTTCGCTCCTTCTGCCGATACTCCGCCATCTGAAATTATTGAGCGGCGCGTTCAAACTGCTGTTTATCCCAAGCGCGATGTCATAGAACATTTCAAAGCCGAACAAAAAAAGCCGAAATACGAACTTGGCAAATCCTACACAGGCAAACTTCGCACGCACCCCAACGGCTTTGGCTTTGTTACGGTTGAAGGCTACGACGACGAAGTGTTCGTTCACGCTGAGCATATCAAACAAGCCCTCGATGGCGATATTGTTACCGTTCAAATTACCAATTCGCCTTACGACGACTCCAAGCCGCGCAATACTTGGTCGAAACGCTTTGAAGGCAAAATTACACAGGTTGTTGAGCGCACACGCACGGAACTTGTTGGCACGCTCAAGCGCACGAATCGCGCTTTCAAATTCATTCCCGATGAATCCAACATCTTGCCTGACATCACGATTAAACCAAAAGACATCGGCAAGGCAAGTGATGGCGATAAGGTTGTCATTTACAAATTCAAATTTGATTCCGATACATCACTGACAGCAAAGGTCAAAGAAGTGCTCGGAAAAGCAGGCGACTCACGCGCCGAAGTCGCGGCGATTGCTCGCTCATACGGCATTGACGCCACCTTTCCGAAAGCCGTTCTCGAAGAAGCCAACCGCTTTTCTGAAAAAATCTCGCCGGAAGAATTGGCATCGCGCCTTGATTTTCGGCAGAAGGTTGTCTTCACGATTGACCCCTTCGACGCCAAAGACTTCGACGATGCGCTCTCGATTGAACGCGCCGATAATGGCGATTTCATTGTTGGCGTTCATATTGCCGACGTCTCGCACTTCGTCCGCGAAGGCACAAAACTTGACGAAGAAGCGCAGAAGCGTTCTACATCGGTCTATCTCGTCGACCGCGTCGTTCCAATGCTTCCCTCCAATCTCTCGGAAAATATTTGCAGTTTGAACCCGCACGTCGACCGCCTCGCTTACTCCGTCATTTTTAGGCTCAACGAACTTGCCGAAGTGCAGGATTATCAAATCGCGAAAACCGTCATTCACTCTCACCGCCGATTCACTTATGAAGATGTTCAAACCATCATTGAAACCGGCAAAGGTGATTACTGCGAAGAAATTTTGATGCTCAATCAATTAGCCAAACACCTCACCAAAGCCCGCATGAACAATGGCGCGATTGATTTCGATACCGAAGAAGTTAAGTTCAAACTCGATGCCAATGGCAAGCCAATTGAGGTCATCAAAAAACTTCGGCTCGATAGCCACCGCTTGATTGAAGAGTTCATGCTTCTGACCAATAAAACCGTTGCCAAACACATTGCAACGCATTTTCAAAACGAAGAATTATGCTATCCGAGCATTTATCGCGTCCACGATTCGCCCTTGCCTGAAAAAATCAAATTGCTTTCGGAGTTCGTTAAAAAATTGGGGTTCAAGTTGGAACTGAAAAAGAATGCACTCAACAACGATACGGCGTCGTCGCAGGCGCTCAAGAAATTGCTTCAAGATGTTAAAGGCTCGCCTGTCGAAGCGCTTGTCAGCGAAATTGCCTTGCGCTCTATGGCAAAAGCTGTTTATTCCGACAAAAACATCGGGCACTACGGATTGGCGTTTGATTACTACTTGCATTTTACCTCGCCGATTCGTCGCTATCCTGACCTCATCACGCACCGTTTGCTTTACGAGTATGAAACCTTGCGCGCTCAAAATAAAAAGATGCGCCAAACGCGGCTCAAAAAACTTTCAGCTCTGATTCCTGCGATTTGTGAGCATGCCAGCACTCGAGAGCGAATGGCAACCGAAGCCGAGCGCGATTCCATCAAACTCAAACAAGTTGAATACATCTCCGAACATATTGGCAACATCTACGGCGGCGTGATTTCAGGCGTAACCGAATTTGGAATTTATGTGCGCATCGATGAACTGAATGTTGAAGGATTAGTTCACATCAAAAATCTGCAAGATGATTACTATGAATTTGACGAGCGCAGTTACGCCTTAATCGGTAAACGCTCGCATCGCAAGTTGCAACTCGGCAAGCGCGTGAAAATCAAAGTCCACAGCGTCGATATGCACCGCCGCACGATTGATTTTCTTTTGGTCAATGGGTAGGCACAACCTGCATCTGCCCTTATTTTGAGCGAAGCGAAGCATCCATCGCCTCTCGTGCCGTTGGCACAACAACAATGTTCAGAAAAGGGCGCTCTGTTGATTCGTCTTTTTCAAGTGCAATTGCACGTTTGACAAATCCATCGGCTTTTTTCAAGCGTGACTCGGCTTCTTTTTTTGAGACGCCTGCAAGGCGCATCACGATAGCCGTTTTCAGATTTCCGCCTGATTTTTTGAGGAAGGTCTCTGCGGTTTTGTAGTCGTCACCTGTGGCTAAAATGAAAATGCGTTTGGTGCGCTCGATAAGTTTTTGGTTGGTTTGTTGGAGGTCAATCATCAAGTTGCCGTAGGTTTTTCCGCAGAGAATCATTGCGCCTGTTGAAATCATATTGAGCACGAGTTTATGCGATGTTCCCGCCTTCATGCGTGTTGAGCCCATGATGACTTCTGGACCGACAAGCGTGCGAATGACGACCGTCGCGTTTTCATTCACCGTTGGGTTTGAAGTTAGAAAAATCGTTTTCGCGCCGATTCGTCGCGCATATTTTAATGCGCCAATCACAAACGGTGTGCGTTTCGAGGCACTGATTCCGCACAGCACATCGCACTTATTCAACTCTATTTTTTTCAGGGCTCGACTTGCTGCGGATGCATCGTCTTCTGCGCCTTCAACGCTCTTGAAGACGGCTTTTTTTCCTCCTGCGATAATGCCCTGAACTTGCCAGGGTTTCACGCCAAATGTTGGCGGGCATTCTGAAGCGTCCAATATGCCCAATCGTCCGCTCGTGCCTGCACCAATGTAAATGAGCCGACCACCTGCCTTGAACGCTTTCGCAACCAGCTCGATTGCTTTGGCAATTTGCGATAGTTCTTGCTCGACGGCGAACGCGACTTTTTTATCCTCTTCGTTAATCAGACGCGCAATTTCAAACGGCGAACATTCGTCAATGTGGCGTGTGTTTGGATTCACCTGCTCGGTGAGCAACTGGGAAAGTTCTCGATACAACTTTGATGTTTTCGGCGATTTCATTTGCATTGCATTAACGTGCGATGAAAGCGCAAACTTATTGCGCCATTCGCCTCGAACCAAAAAGGCACTGCGCTATGCAATGCCTTTCATCAAAAGCATCACGATTGGTCTGAATCCGCCTTACCAAACAACCTTTCCGATTTTGAAGGTAATCGGGACGGTAATGACACCGATTGCGTTTTGTCCATTAACGACTGCAGGCGTGAATTTGGCATTTTCGCTCAAGACGCGCAGGGCTTCTTCGTCAAGCAGTTCGTGCGCCGATTTTATCACGTCCATTCGGAGCGGTGAGCCGTCGCGCCCAACGAAGACGCGAACCACAACCTTGCCTTCAATTTTCAAGTTGACCGCAGTTTCAGGATATTTAACCGCTTTTTGAATTGCTGCGATTCCTCCTTCAATAGCGACTTCTCTTTCAGCGGCAGTTGTCAACGCTTCTTCTTCTTCCTTTGCCGATTCTTCTGCCTTTTTAATTTCCTCGACTTCGCTTTCGTCCAACTCTTCAACTTCGCCGACTTCGTTTTTCACCACGATGGCTTCGACAGGGACAGGCTTTTCCGATTTTGCTCTTGCAGCTTTGGTTGCTTCTTTCTTGCGCTCACTTGCCACAGAAGCCATTTGCATAGCACTGGCGCTTTCGCCAAGTTTGAAATCATGGCGTGTCGTCGAGTTGGACGCAATCACAATACCTTCACGTGTTATTTTGGGGAATCCTGTTTTGAACACTTTGAGCGCATACTTGCCTTCTGAAATTCCCAAAAACACATAATATCCTTGTGCATTGGTGAGTGCAGCACGATTGATTGAATTACTGCTCACAAAAACCGTAGCGGCAGGCACAGGCTTGCCATTTTCATCAATCACACGACCGAACAAACGCCCTTGCGAAACAGCAGGGTCTGAAAGTAAAAGTGAAAAGACAAGCGCAATAATCATCGAGTTATGCTTCATAACAGAAATGAACAAAATCAGGCAAAACTTTTGTATGCGAAATTATACTACATAAACCCAAGGGTGATTCGGCAAGTGTCAAATTTTTGTTATCGAATTGTCAATCTTTTTCATTTTTGCCTTTCCACTGAAAAGTTTTTGCGGGCTCATTTTACACCTTAAAATAATGCACCATGACTAAATCACAAGCCGAGGCCGAACTCAAAGCGTTGCGCGAGCAGATTGAAACGCATAACTACAACTACTATGTGCTTGCACAGCCAAGCATTTCCGACTACGAGTTTGATAAGTTGTTGGAGCGATTGATTGCACTTGAATCGCAATTTCCCGACCTTGTTACGCCTGATTCCCCAAGTCAGCGTGTTGGTGGCACGATTACGAAAATTTTTCCGACCGTTGTTCACAAAGAGCGCATGATGTCGCTCTCGAACACCTATTCACCTGAAGAATTGCGTGAGTTTATCAAGCGCATTCAGAAGGAATTGCAAGCTGAAGGATTAGGAGAGTTTGAATTTGCCTGCGAACTCAAGTTCGATGGAGTTGCTGTGAGTTTGATTTATCGTGATGGCTTGTTCGTTCAAGGTGCAACACGCGGCGACGGCACAACAGGCGACGACATTACGCCCAATCTCAAAACCATTCCCACGATTCCGCTTCGGCTTAAAGCCTCTTCCGATGAACACGCTCAACTGTTGCAGAAAGGCGAAATCGAAGTGCGTGGCGAGGTCTTTATGATGAAACACGATTTTGAAGCCCTTAACGCGCAAAGCGAAAAGCAGTTTGCTAACCCGCGTAATGCAACGGCAGGCACGCTCAAACAACAAGACTCACGCGAAGTTGCAAAACGTCAGCTCACTTTCACGGCTTACTCTCTTTCGAGCGACGCGCTCTCGGAAGCCGTTTCACATTGGGAGCGGCTGCACCTTCTCGAGTTGCTTGGCTTCAATGTGAGCCCGCATCGCGTGCTTGCTACAAAGCTCGAGCAAATTGAATCATTTTTAAGCCAATGGGAAAAAAAACGCGACGCATTGCCTTTCGAGATTGATGGTGCTGTCATCAAAGTCAACTCAATTCGGCAACAGCGTCTGCTCGGCGCCACCACAAAAGCCCCACGGTGGGCAATTGCTTATAAATTTTCGGCTCGACAAGCAGAAACCACCTTACGCAAGGTAACCTATCAAGTCGGACGTGTTGGCACGGTTACGCCTGTCGCCGAACTTGAACCTGTTTTTCTAGCAGGCTCCACTATTTCACGCTCGACGCTCCACAATTTCGATGAAATTGCACGCTTGGACTTGCACATTGGCGACCGTGTTGTGCTTGAAAAATCTGGCGATGTAATTCCCAAAGTCGTTCGCGCCATCCTTGAAAAACGTCCGATTGATGCAAAGCCGATTCTTCCACCGTCGCATTGCCCTTCGTGCCAAACGCCGCTGATTAAGCCTGAAGGCGAGGTCAATCTCTATTGTCCGAACGAAGACCACTGCCCTGCGCAAATTAAAGGACGCATTCTGCACTACGCCTCGCGCAATGCGATGGACATTGAGAATTTGGGGGAAGCGGTTGTTGAGCAACTTTTGAAGGAAGGTCTTATTGGCGATGTTGGCGATATTTATTCGCTTGAAAAACAACGTCTTGTCTCTCTTGAACGCTTCGGCGAAAAATCGGCACAAAACCTTTTAGATGCGATAGAATCGAGCAAGTCGCGCCCGCTTGAACGGCTCTTGTTTGGATTGGGGATTCGGCATGTTGGGCTTGCGACCGCACGGATTCTGGCGCGGAAATTTGCATCCATTGACGACCTTGCTTCCGCCTCGCTTGAAGCATTGGAGCAAACCGAAGAAGTCGGCGCAACTATTGCCAAAAGCATTCACGACTATTTTCGCAAGCCATCTACTCATGTTTTGATTGAGAAACTCAAACGCGCAGGCGTCAATATGAAAGGCGAAAAATCCGAAACAATTGAAAATACCCACTTTTCAGGAAAGTCGGTGGTCTTTACAGGCACGCTTGAATCGCTCACCCGCGAGCAGGCATCAGAAGAAGTCTTGAAACGTGGTGGCAATGTGTCAGGAAGTGTCAGCAAAAAAACAGACTATGTTGTGGTTGGCAGCAAAGCAGGCTCTAAACTTGAAAAAGCCCAAAAACTTGGCGTCCGAATTTTAAGCGAGCAAGAATTTCTCTCACTTCTTAGACCTTAGCACCAAAACCTCACGCCTGTTTTAACTCAGAAGCGAATATGAACGCAACGATAGCCCGCTTAGAGCGAGATTTAATCATCAAAGAAGCACTTGAAATCACAAACTTGAAGCCGATGCACTTAGCAACATCGGTCTCGTCTATCAAAATCTTTCCGACTATTGCGCCTCGCTCGACTATCATCAGCGATGTCTCGATATTCAACGCCGAATCAACGACAAGCAAGGGCTGGCTCGAACCCACAGCAACATCGGAACAGTCAATTTCATCATCGCCGATTACTCGAGCGCGATGGAATACTTTCATCGCAGTTTGATTTTATCCTAAGAACTCGGCGACGCACGAAGCAAAGCCGACACGCTTTATCGTCATGGCTGTTTAGTTCTCTCCTTAAACAACACCTCTGCTTCAAATCACACTTGCTCTCGATTGCGCTCACGCTTGCGCAACCCGCTTTCCACCATTGTTACCATCGCCGACTTTGTTCAGACGATTCTCACATCGGTTAAAAACGGCGACAGTTTGAGCCAACTCACCGAAGCTGAAGGCATGTTGAACCTGATTCACGACAGCTCGACGCGCATGTTCAAACTGATTGCGCAGATTCTTCAAAGTTCTCAGACTGGTTCGGGGAAACTTCAACTCGCACGCTCAATTGCCGACCTTTATCCGATTGCGCTTTCCGCTGTGCGCGAAAATTTCTCGCAAGCCGAGCGCAAGGTGCAAAAAATTTTATTTTCAGGCGACTCTGACCTTTTCGCTCATGTCGCTGCAGACTGCATTCGCGAAATTTTTGATAATCTCATCAGCAACGCCGTTAAGTATAGCCCAAAAGGAAAAAAATTGAGGTTAAAATTTGTCATCATCAGCCGCCTGATAGGCGCGAAAAAACAATTATTTTTTCGGTGCGCGACGAAGGTCAAGGGCTGACGAGCGACGATATGAAAAAACTCTTTGGAAAATTTGAGCGGCTTTCCGCAAAGCCAACAGGTGGCGAATCTTCTACGGGTCTCGGACTTTCAATCGTCAAACAATTAGCGGAACTGCGTGGCGGAAACGTGTGGGCAGAATCGGAAGGTAAAAATCAGGGCGCGACTTTTTTCGTCGAACTGCCCTCTTACCAACCTGCTTAAAGTCGAATCCTTACAACCAACTTTTTTAACTGAATCTTGCGATGAGCACTTATCGATTACTCCTTGTCGACGACGAACCATCCTCGCACCTGATTTACAAATCTTCCCTTAAAAATTTCCCCATCAGTTTTGAAGATGCTTACGATGGCAATCAAGCCTTTGACCTGTTCAAGAAACAAAACCCCGATTTAATCCTTCTCGATCTCATCATGCCCGAAGTCAATGGCTTCGAGTTTCTTGATAAAGTTCGCGAAGCCAATCTCTCTCTCCCGTTTGTGATTGTGTGCAGTTCATTGGACGATAAGCAAATCGTCATGGCGGCGTTTCAACTTGGTGCGTGCGATTTTCTCTTCAAGCCCGTTCAGCCTCAACTGTTGCGAAATACCGTGCAAGCGTATTTAGATACACTTTCACGCTCGCAATCGGATTTCAATAACCTGAAAGCGCTCGTGGAAAGCGAAATCGGCTATGTGGTAAATCGGAGCATTGGCGAGTCTTCCCCTGCTTCCGCCGCAAATTCTTCGGCTTCAAAAGGCACACTTCACTTTGATTCCATCTCAAAAGCCATTTCTCATATGGTCTTTAATCGTGAAACGGGGAAACTCATCGTTACTAGTTCACGCGGCGCGGGTGAATTGCACTACAGCGCAGGACGATTGCAAAAAGTCGCCTTCAATAACAAGACAGGCATCGACGCGCTCGAAGCCATGAAACTGCTTTTACAAGTTGATGTTGTGCTTGTGAAATAAGCCGTTACAAGTTTTCTTACAAGTCGCCGCCGATTGGACGCAAGACAATTTCCTCAACGCTTGTTCTTGTGGGTTGGAAGTAGGCGTCAACGACAGCCGTAGCGATGTCCTCAGGCATCATCATTCGTTCTGCAAGTGTTGCTCTTGCCTCGCCCCACATTGGCGTTGCAACTGCGCCGGGCATTACATTTGTTACTCTCACATTACACTTTCTTGCATAGAGACGCAAGACTTCCAACATGCCTTTCTGTCCAAACTTCGAGGCGCAATAGAGTGCGCTTTGTTCAAATGGTGTTTCCGCCGCAACAGAGGTGATGAAAAAAATATGCCCCGACCGTCGTGCTTGCATTTCAGCAAAGACTTTTTGCGTGAGAAAAAATGTGCCTTTCAAGTTGGTGTTCATCGTGAAGTCATAATCATCTTCCGTGAGGTCAAGTATGTTTTTGAATCGTCCAACGCCCGCGTTGTTAATGAGGCAATCGACGCGCCCGAAGCGGCTCAAGGCACTTTCATAAATGCGATTGACTTCATCGAGTTTGGAGAGTTCGGCTTCGAGCACATGGGTTTCAACGCGCAGGGCTTCACATTCTTTTTTGAGCGCGAGCAAATCGGAGAGCGTGCGCGATGTGAGCAAGAGTTTCGGCGAAAAATCTTCGCGCCTGCGCTTGGCAAACTCTACTGCAATCGCGCGACCAATGCCTTTGCCCGCGCCTGTAATTAAAATAACGGACATGGTTATGATTCAATGTTGTTGAGGTTTGGCGGTTCTAATGTTCCATTTTTGATTCTATCCACATACCACCACCAGTGCGATGTTGGGTATCGCTTTTCGCGATAATGGTCGTCGAGCAAGCCATCGCCAAATTCGTATTCAATCAAGTATTTGTAGGCGTTTTTGAGCACGACTTTATCCCACTTATTTACTTCTCGTTTTTGTGCTTCGTTAAGTTCGTCTTTGCGCACCTCAATGTCGCTTCGGTAGAAGAGAAATTCGTCGTAGCCTGCAATCCAGATGTCTTCGGAGTCGGCTAAGTCGGTGCAGTAGCGCGCATAAATCCTGACGAGTTCATCAATCGTGAATCCGCGAGAGGCGTAAAGTTTGGGCGTCATGTGCGGTGAAGTGAATACTGTTGTTCGATAGCGCGAATTTTCTCAAGGCGCGCTTCGTGGCGTGCGCCTTCAAATGGCGTTGTGAGAAAAACTTGAACAATAGATTTCATGGTTTCAATGCCGAGACTGCGTGCGCCGAGCGCGAGTGCGTTTGCATTGCCATGTGCGCGTGCGATTTTCGCCGTAAATTCGTTATAGCACGACACCGCTCGGAGCGTCGGAATTTTGTTGAGCACAACCGCAGAGGCTGTTCCAACACCGTCAATCATCATGCCGAACGTGGCGCGTCCGCTCCTGACTGCTTCGCCCACTTTCAGGGCAAAGTCGGGATAATCGCAACTCGTTTCTGAATCTGTTCCAACATCGACCAATCGATAATTTTTTTCAGCCAAAAATTTTTTGAGTTCGGCTTTCGTCTGAAATCCGCTGTGGTCGCTTCCGATGGCAATCGTGAGCATCTCATTTGGCGGAAGTGATGGCGATTCTTCCTTTGTCGACACGAAGGCTAATCCGTGTGTTTTAGCAGCGTCGCGTGCCAGCGGCGTAATAAGTGCGTTTGGCGGCATGTAAAGTTCGCGCTTCCCACTTCGCAAAGCGAGAAGCACATCTTTTTCTGTAATCAAAGGACGCGACATTTTGTATCTTTGTTTTCCAAAATTTACATCAATTCGAACCGAAATAAACTGTGGCAAAAAAGAAGTCTGAAAAAACCCTCGAGGCGTTGATTGCGCGTTTGGAAGAAATTGCATCAACGATTCAAGATGGACAGGTCGGGCTGGAAGATTCCATCAAACTCTATGAAGAAGGCAAACAGATTGCACAAGAGTGCAACGAACGCCTTTCCGCAATTCAGAAAAAATTAGAGATGATTAACCCTTCTGAACTCAAAGACGATGACGAGACCCCGTCTTCCGATGACGATAACTTTCACGACTTGGGGCGGGATAACCCGATTTTACTTGCCTAACAATTTCTAACGCTATGTCAAACCAGTCTTCATCTGTTTCAAAGGTCAAAATTTTGTTCGTCTGTCTCGGCAACATTTGCCGCTCGCCCACTGCCGAAGCCGTTTTTCGCAAACTCGTTGAACAGGAAGGATTAAGCGATTACTTCGAGATTGATTCGGCAGGCACAGCAGGCTACCACATCGGCGATATGGCAGATGCACGCTCGATTCGACATGCCGAAAAACGTGGCTACGACTTAACCCCACATCGCGGCAGACGCCTCGAAGCCGAAGACTTGGACGAATACGACTACATCATCACGATGGATAAGAGCAACTACGCCGATGTCGCTTCGCTTTGCACAACCCAGTGGCGCAAACTGAAATTATTTATGGACTTTGCGCCCGAAACTGGCTACACCGAAGTGCCTGACCCGTATTACAAAGGTTCGGAAACATTTGAACTTGTGCTCGACCTATGCGAAGCTGCCGCCAAAGGTCTGCTCAATCATCTCAAAGCCAAGCACTTTTCACACTTGCAAGGCGAACATAAAGCCTGAATAGAGCACCTCGCACACGACATAGCCAATCAGCATCGGACGCGAAAATTAAATTGATGAAAATTTATCTTGATACTTGTGTGATTCAACGTCCCTTTGATGACAAATCACAACCGAGAATTGCGCTGGAATCCGAAGCGGCTATCGCTCTTATTTCGCTATGCGAGCAAGGCGCATTTGAACTGGTGGCTTCTGATGCGTTAGTGTTTGAACAAGAACAAAATCCAAACACAAGACGAAAAGAATTTTCCCGACAAATTCTACGTCTTGCAAAACACTTGGTCATTTCTGACGATAAAGTTTTACAACTTGCAGTGGAATGGAATTCGCGGGGATTGGCATTACTTGATGCGCTTCATCTTGCGTCTGCCATCGTAGGAAATGCGGATTACTTTTGCACAACTGACCGTAAATTACTCAACCGTGCACAACAAATTGGGTCGTCAGTTATCAAAATTATTTCGCCAATTGAATTAGCAAAGGAGTTAACCTAATGCCAAAAACAATGCCTTTATCTGAGCTCACCGAGCAAGCCATTGCCGTCCTTTGCAAAGAGTTCGGTATCGTCAATACGATTCGCTTTCTCAATCAATATGAACAAGGCACAGGCGACTACACCGTCGAGCGAGAAACACGATTCAAAGATTTGACCCTTGAAGAATATCTCGCAACACTTCAAGCATTACGAAAAAATCGTTCTGCACTCTGATTTTTTCACACTTGCAAGGCGAACATAAAGCCTGAATAAAGCACCTCGCACACGACATAGCCAATCAGCATCGGACGCGAAAAAGGAATCGCAAATTTGATGACGAGTTGATAGACAAAATTCGCTGCAATCAGCATCACGGCGGCAAAGAGCACTGCAAGTGCGATTTTCCCCGACTCCGTCTCCAAGAGCGATTCCGAAAAGCCATCGCTGAAACGGTAAAGCAACGTGGCGGCGGCAATAAACATCAATACGGCCGAGCATAAAAGCACAAGCGATAAGCGTTCGTCAGTCAGCCATTCCTTCATTTGTATCTGATGTTTAGTGTTATCAACGACTACGACACTGAATAATGCTTTCACAAAAGAATTTCGTTCTTTCATAAGTTTTCAAACACAATTTCTCCTGATGAAATCGTCGCTATCACCGACGGCGTCCTGTTTTCTTCTCTTGAATCGCTCAACCGCTCTTTCGGCACCATCACCATGCTTGCGTCGTAGCCGATTTCTAACTTCCCGCGCTTGCCTTGATTGACAAGCCAATTCGGCGTTTGAGTGTAAGCATGGACAGTTTCCTCAAACGATAGTCGTTCTTTGCCATACCAAACTTGCCCTTCTTTATCGCGCCGCTCGACCGCATAAAACATGCCTTCGAGCACGCTTGGCGTTTCAATCGGCGCATCGCTTCCAAACACAACCGTCGCCCCTGATTCAAGTAGCGACTTAAAACGATACAACTTGCCTTGACGCTTGCCGAGCAATCGCCGCGCTGTGGCAATATCTTCGCGAATGTGAATCGGCTGCATAGACGCCACAACGCCAAGTTTGGAAAAGCGACTTAAATCTTCATCGTCAATCATCTGCGCATGCTCAATGCGATGACGAAACGCCGAGCGCGGATTTGCACCGATTTTCTCAAACGCATCAAGCGCGCGACGCACGGCACGGTCGCCAATCGCATGCACGGCAATGTTCAATCCTTCGCGCTCAATCATCTTGAAGAGGCTCACAAGGTCGGCATCGGCATAAAGGCTAATGCCGAAATGGCTTGTATTTTCAAAGGGTTCGAGCACGGCGCAAGTTTCCGCACCAAGCGAGCCATCAATAAAAAGTTTGACCGCATTCAGCGCAAGATTTTTAACCCGATGCGTTTTGAAAAATGTTTTCGCCATAGCAAGCGACTCGATGTAAATCGCCGTATTGACACGCAGTTTCAACCTTTCGCCCAATTCCAAAAAGGCAGGAAGCGCGTCGGCTTTTTCAATCGTGAAGACATCAGTAACGCCAAACTCAAAGAGTTTCGCTTGTGCCGTTTCAATGGCTTTGGCTAATTCCGCTCTTGAAACCTTCGCCATTGACGCCAGTTGCAGTGCCGCACGCTCAAAAACAACGCCCGTCAACTTTCCTTCGGCGTCTTTTGGCAGTTCTTCGTCTGAAAATTCTTCGAGATTGAGCAAGTTGATAGCGGGCGTATTTGCCCATGTCGCATGAAAATCTTGGCTTGAAAGCGCGATGAAATGTTCGGTTGAAATTTCGTCCAAAAGTTTTCTTGTTGGAAACTTGCCGAAGTAAGTTTTGTGCCAACCGCCACCTGTAATCCACGCGCCTTTTGGTGTTTGCTTTGCCTTTTCGCGAATCAATCGTAACGATTCATCGAGCGATGTTCCGTTCAAATTCAATCGGTTTAATCGCAAGCCATATTCGGAGAGGTGAAGGTGTGAATCAAAGAAGGACGGCAGAAGCACATTTCCTTTTGCGTTCAAGCAGTGTTCGCAATGCGCCTTTTCGGCTTCGCGTTCATTGAGAAACGCCGCAATTATGCCATTCTCGCAAAGCACGGCTGAATAACTCGGCTTTCCGAAAATAACCGCATTATGAATCAGCAGTGAGCGCATCGCCGAGTGGAAGCGTTGAAAATTCAAGTTGCTTGATGGGCGATTGAAACACTTGCTCGAAGCCTTGAAGAATCATTCGTTTCAGAGTTTCATGGTCAGGCACTTTTCCCAAAACTTCTTCTACCGATGTTGTTTTTTCGTCAAGGTCTTTTTGCATTTGGCGTTTTGCCGCTTCGTTCAGTCTCAAATACTTCACGAGTTGTTTGTGCTTTGCTGAAAGCATCAGCGAGCCATGTTGCAAGAGCGTATCGGCGAATCGGCGTTGCGCAGAGCCGAGAATTTTCTTTCCGCCCACTTCCAATTCATAGCGCGCCGACGCCGTGAAACATGACACACTTTCAGGCTTTTCATAACGCGAGCGAAAGTCGGTTTGCTGTTTTTGAAACGATGCTGGTAAGCCAAGTTGTTGGAGCGCGATTTGAAAGGCACGATGAATTTCGGCGTAATGCTTGGCGTTGGTGTCTGTCGCTTTCATGACCACGCTATAAGTGAGGTCTTCGATGTGGAAGACGGCTCTGCCGCCGGTTGGGCGTCGGCACAAGTCGATTCCGTCGGTTTTTAGTTGCTCTAAATCAAACTCTGATTCGCGTTGGTGATAGCCAATGGAAATAGCGGGCGGCGACCATTCGTAAAGCCGAAGTATGACGGCATTTTCTGAAACGCCAATCTGCTCGAGGCATTCCGCCAACCATTGGTCTAACTGCATGTGAAATCTCCCACGCTGAACGCCTGTCTCTAAAAGGTAAATCGTTTTCATGTTGTAATTTTTGCGTGCTGAAAACTACAAATAAAAAAGCGTCCCGCCGTTTCCCGCAAGGACGCTTTCACCTAAGAGACACAAAGAACAATAGCCGGCGAAAAACTCTTTAATGAGTAGTGAGTAGTGAGTAATGATGAACGAGAGGCAAGCCGTTCTTCACTCTTCATTAACTCGTCATTCTGAGCGAAGCGAAGAATCCAGTTCTAATGAGTAGTGAGTAATGAGTAATGAGGAACGAGAGGCAAGCCGTTTTTCACTCTTCATTAACTCGTCATTCTGAGCGAAGCGAAGAATCCTGTTCTAATGAGTAATGAGTAGTGAGCAATGAGGAACGAGAAGCACGCCATTCTTCACTCTTCACTATTCATTAACTCGTCATTCTGAGCGAAGCGAAGAATCCACAATCCGTGCAAACCTGCGCAATCTGTTCAAGCCGTGTTTCAATCTTTCACTCTTAACTTTCAACTGACTTGGATTCCTCACTGCGTTCGGAATGACAGACTCATGAGGAATGACTCTGTGGGAACATGTCTCGACAAGACTTTTCGTTTAGCGATACACGGGTCGCACGCGATACGGAATCGGGTCTTCGATTCCAACCTCCTGAAAGGCACGCAAGCGTAAGGCACAACTATCACATTCGCCACAT
>CALKXI010000139.1 GCA_938003965.1 uncultured Chlorobiales bacterium | reverse complement strand
CCTGAAATTCCCGCTGATGTCAAACTGCTGACGGAAATTCGCGACCTGTTAAAAAAATAATTTTACAAACCCTAACAAGAAAACTCACATGAGCAAACATCTACTACTCGCGCTCTTGCTCTTCGCGAGCGCGCATCTCGTCGCACAAGACACCGCCAAAAATTGGACGTTCAAAAACAACATCGGCGCAAACTTCACGCAAATCGGCTTGAAGAATTGGGCAGGGGGCGGACAAAACGCCGTCAGCGTGATTGGCTTGTTCAGCGGCAGCGCGGCATATAACAAAGACGATGTGGCTTGGGAAAGCACGCTTGAACTTGGCTTCGGCGTTACGAAATTGGACACTACACCGTTCCGCAAGAGCGACGACCGCATCATTTTGCTGTCCAAATTCACAAAGGGCATTACTACAAAAGCCCCGCTCAACTACAGTGCCGCCCTCGATTTCAGAACGCAGTTCGCGATTGGTCGCGACTTCCGCACGGTGGATTCACTTGGCAACTCGCCGAAAATCTCAAACTTCTTTTCGCCCGCGTATCTCATTCTCGCGCTTGGGATTGAGTATAAGCCCGTCGATTACTTCACGATTACGCTTGCGCCCGCAACAGGACGGATTATTTTCGTGCTCGATGAAGAACTTTCCAATGCAGGCGCGTTTGGCGTTGATGTCGGAAAGAATATGAACGCCGAACTCGGTTAGAACTTGAATGCGCAGTTCAAAAAAGAACTCTTCCAAAATGTTACGCTTCAATCGCGCCTCAATTTGTTCAACGCATATGAAAACCTCGGCAACCTTGTCGTCAATTCTGAAACGCTCTTGCTCTTCAAAGTGAATGACTATCTGAACGCAAGTTTTGCGTTAGATATTTTCTATGACGACAAAGTTCAAGTCGTGCGCGACGACAGAACAGTCGGACCCTCCACGCAAATCCGCAACACGATTGCGCTTGGATTCAGTTACGCGCTGTAAGTTTTCTTGTTGGAGTTTGATTCAAAAAGGAGAGTTCATAGCTCTCCTTTTTTGTTAGAGGTCGGTGGCAAGCAGCATTTGAATTTCACGGAAAGTTAGTCCTGAAAGGTCGGAGAGGACTTTTTTTGTGAGGTAGCCTTTGTAAGCGTATGCGCCGTTGCGCAGGCTGGTGCTTCTCCAAAGGGCATCGGAGGCGCTGGCATATTGTCCGATTTTAAGGATAAACGGAATCAAGGCATTCGTGAGCGCATATGAGGCGGTGCGTGCAACAGCAGAGGGCATGTTCGGAACGCAGTAGTGCGTTACGCCATATTTGACAAACACGGGTTCGGAGTGTGAAGTGCGCCGACTGGTTTCGAAACAACCGCCTTGGTCGATGGAGACGTCGATAATCACTGAACCTTTGTGCATGGTCATGACAATTTCTTCGCTGACAAGTGGTTTCATGACTTTTCCGCGCGGGTTCATGGCACCAATCATTACGTCGGCGATTTTAGCGGCTTTGGAGATGTAGTGGTCGTTAGCGATGGCAGTCGTTACGCGTCGGTTGAAGATGGTCTCGAATCGGCGCAATCGGTTGAGTTCTTTGTCAATGACCATAACATGTGCGCCGAGACCCAGTGCGGCTTGCGTAGCATAATGCCCGACCGTGCCTGCACCGAGAATTACGACCGTTGCAGGGGGAACGCCGGCACATCCACCGAGAATGATGCCGCGACCGCCGTTGCCTGTCTCCAAGTACTTTGCAGCGGTTTGAACCGCAAGCGCACCAGCAATTTCACTCATAGAGCGCACGACAGGCAATTCACCGTCTCGTGTCTCGATAAATTCAAATGCCAGTGCCGTGATGCCTTTGCGCAAAAGGGTTTCAATCAATTCTATTTTCAGACTGCCAAGATGCAAGGCGGAAATGAGAATTTGGTCGCGCTGTAAAAGGTCGTATTCGCTTGGAAGAGGCGGCGCAATTTTGACAATCAGGTTTGATTTTTTGTAGACTTCTTCGGCAGAGCTCACCACAATCGCCCCTGCCTCGATATACTCCTCGTTTGTGAAGTTGCAATGCACGCCTGCATCTCTCTCAACAACAACGCTGTGCCCTTGCTGGACAATAATTTTCACACCTGATGGTGCAAGTGCGACGCGCTTTTCATCGCTGATGATTTCTTTTGGAACGCCCAAATCGATGTGCATCTTTTTTTCGCTCTTCATCACGATGCGCTCGAGGGTTTCAAGCCCAACATCGAACTCTTGATATCCGAAATCGCTTGTATATGCCATTGTGGTTTTGTGTTGATAGATATCGAAGTAAAAAAGACTACCAGAGGCAATTGAACTCCGATAGCCTTTCAAGCGTTGTAACCGTTTTGCCTACTCGTCGCGGTCAAATCTTTTTAGTATTGCTCGCTGACGACCTTTCGCTTCAACGCAGAAATGTGCTTAGTGATGTCAATTTCTTTTGGACAGGCTTGAACACAATTAAAAATAGTGTAACACTTCCACAAGCCTTTGTTGTTATCGATAATCCGAAGGCGTTGGTCAGCGGCTTGGTCACGGCTGTCGAAGATAAATCGGTAGGCTTTCAGAAGTGCAGCAGGACCTAGATACTCGTCATCGCTCCATGTTGAGGGGCATGAGAAGGTGCATGCGCCGCACAAAATACAGCGTGTTGACTCTTCGATGAGTTCCTGGTCTTTTGCACTTTGGTAGCGTTCTGTTTCTGGGGGCGGGTCGTCGTTGCAAAGGTAAGGCATAATCGTTTCGTAACTCTTCCAAAACCGCGTCATATCAATAACGAGGTCTTTAATAACCGATGCCCCTGGCACAGGTTCAATTTTCAGTTTCGTCGTTTTCAAATCCTTTACGAGGGTTACACATGCAAGACGATTTTCGCCGTTAATCATCATCGCATCGCTACCACAAACGCCGTGCGCGCACGATTTGCGGTAAGTAAGCGTGCCGTCTTGCTCCCACTTGATTTTATTGAGCACATCAAGAACTCGCTCCATTGGGTCTGCCTCAACTTTGTAGGTTTCCCAATGAGGCGCGTGATCTTTTTCAGGGTTGAACCGCTTGAGCGTTACTTCCAACTGCATCTACAAAACTACCTTTCTTTTTTGTGATTAACCTTTTTTGATTTCAACTTTTACGGGTGTTACTTCTTGTGCTTGCGCCGCAGCGCTGGTGTTTTGCGTGGCGCTTCCAATCACCTTCGATACCGTGTCGGTTAATCCTTTGACAACGTCTGAAACACTGTTCACAACAGGCTCAAAAGTTTTGTTTAAGTCGGTCGACGAAACAGAATTGCCGATATTTTTCAGTAGATCGCCAGTGCTGTTGATGACAGGTTCAAGTCCTTTGCCTAAATCGCTCGCAAGTTTAGGAAGATTATTAGCAATCTCAGTTACAATTTGATTGATTTCAGGGAAGCGTTCATTGGCGGCGTTGATGGTGTCGCTAACGGCTTGAAGGGTCAATTTTCCGTCAATCACGCGTTGAATCACATTCACGCTCACCATTGGCACAGCGGCAAGGTGCGACAGCGTTTCTATTCCGAGCCAAGTAAAAAATTCTCCGACATAGCCTTGTGGATGCGTTGAGGGCTCTTTAGGTTGCTCTTTGAAAGCGCGATTGAAGACTTGTCGTGCTTTTTCTGCACGAGTCAACACTTTGACAGGTTTATCGGCAGTGATACGACATTGGCAGGCAAGGCGGTGTCCGTTTTGTTGTTTTTCCGCCGTTAGCCATGCTTTTTCTACATCGTTCATCGGCGAGAGAGCGTCCATTCCGCTTTCCACAATCACTTCACAAGTTTGGCACAAGCCGTTTCCGCCACAGACATAGCCGATGTGCGCTTTGTTTTTGCGTGCAACCGCTAAAAGCGTTTCATCAACAAGAGCATCATACGTTTGCCCGTTCATTTCGATTTTTGGCATCGGAGTGTGTGTTTAAGGTTTGTGATTAGCACTAATGAATTGGCAGTGCGTGTTAATACTTGTCGTACTAAAGTCGTCAGCAACTTAAAAAAATTCCTTTGCTTTCCAAAAACAGATGGTGTTCTCTCTCACTTCCCGAAAAATCTATCGTGCCACATCGACGCCACCAACAGCGACCACAAATGCTTACTCCGATTCGCCTTTCTACTTCGGTGTTCCTCGAAAAGACGCTGAATAAACTTCTTGTGAAAGAGATTTCGCTTCATCAAACCTGAATTGAGAATTGTGTCTTCGGCAATCGGCGAGAGTTTGCCATCTCGTAGCCACTCTATTGCAGGCATGGCAAAGCCTTGTTTTTTTCGGTAAATGATGTTGTGTGGAATAATGCCTTCCGCCGCTTTTTTCAAAATGTATTTCGGAACGCCATGTTTGATTCTCAGCGATTCGGGAATCTGCATCGCAAACTCCACAAGGCGATGGTCTAAAAACGGCACACGCGCTTCAATCGAGACTGCCATTGACATTTTATCGACGCGCATCAGGAGCAACTCCGCCAAGCGATGTTTATAGTCCGTGTAAATCATCTTTCGCAGAAAGTCGGCACTCTCCGACGGGGGCACAAGCGTTTCAAATTGCTTGAAGCATCGTTCTGCAATCCTTGCCGATGAGCGCACTTCGTTGTAAAAATGGCTGGTGCAGAGTTCGCCTTTTTGCTCTTCACTGAAACTCACGGCGAGCCCATAAAAGGTTGTTTCGTGCCGCACACTTCGACCTGCGTAGTCAGAGAAATACGAAAGCGGCTTTAAGCGTTGCATCACTTGATACGACAAAACTTTCAGCGCATCAGGCATCAGTGCGTCGTAATACTTATGAAACCACAGTTCTTGAAGATATTGGATGTAGCCAGAAAAAGATTCGTCTGACCCTTCGCCGACTTGCGCGACAATCGTTCCCGACTCGCGGCAGAGTTTGCTCACGTAGTAAAACGGTATGCAGACTGGGTCAGCATTCGGTTCATCTTGATGCCATACCATTTTCGGCAGAAAGTCAATCGCATCTTGCTCTGTGAGTAAAATTTCGTGATGATTGGTTTTGAACTGCTCTGCAACTTGACGAGCGTAGCCGAGTTCATTGTATTTCTCCAAATCTTTGAAGCCCACCGTGAAAGTTTCAACCGGACGATTCATCAATTCGCTCATGAGCGCAACATTGAGCGAGGAGTCGATGCCGCCCGAAAGCATTGCGCCGAAAGGCACATCTGACATCATTCGAAGTTTGATAGCATCGCGTAGCAATCGCCGAATGTTCTCAATGCAAAAGGCTTCGGAATAAAATTTTTCTTTCGGAAAAACTTCCGTGCGGTGATTCATTTCCCACCACTGTTGTTTCTTCATTTCGCCGTTGCGATTGATCACGGCGTAATGCCCTGCTTCTAACTTGTAAATGCCTTTGAAGAGCGATTCGCCCGGAGGCACGGCGTAAAGCGAGAGATAATCGTAGAGTGCCTGTAGATTGAGGTCGCGCGAAACAGAGGGGTGTTCAAGAATCGATTTAATTTCAGAGCCAAAGATGAGCGCACCGTTGGCAAATGTGTAATAGAGCGGCTTAATGCCAATCCTATCGCGAATCAAGATGAGCTCTTCTTTGCGCGAATCCCAAAGAGCAATCGCGAACATGCCGTAAAGTTTCTCGACAAAATCAAGTCCGTATTCTTGATAGGCGTAAAGAATGGTTTCGGTGTCGGTGCGCGAGTGGTAGCAATAGCCTTTGGCTTCAAGGTCTTTGCGCAGGTCGAGATGGTTGTAGACTTCGCCGTTAAAGACAATCCAAATTGAGCCGTCGTGGTTGCCCATCGGTTGATGTCCCGCAGGGGAAAGGTCAATGATGGCAAGGCGACGAAACCCAAAGCCGAGCCGTTGGTCAGGGGAAATGTAGATGCCGTCGTCATCAGGTCCGCGATGGGCGATGACGCGGGTCATTTGTTTGAGAACTGTTTCGGAAACGAGGTTTGAGGATTGGCTGTAGTTAAAAATGCCTGTAATGCCACACATTTGTTAAGATTAAATCAAGGTTGAAGGAGACACTCGCCAACCGCGATGAGTTTTTCTGAATCGTTTTTTGTGAGCGATTTGCTTGCCCATACTTCAAGGCGTAAGTGCACGGGTTCAGGTGGCAGGGTATCGTAGCCTTCTTGAAGTGCGTCGGGCAGTTGAATCATCCACGAGGACCATTCGGGCAACGGCAGGTAATCGTCAGTCAGTTCTTTTTCGTAGTGAAGTTTGCCTTCTACAATCATTCGGTAAATAATGCGCTTTGGCATGCCGTCAGGCAATGCGCCGAGATGTTTCGGCAAAAAAAACCGTGCCCAAACGCTTTGATAGCGACGAAACTCGCTTCCCAAAATAGGCTCAATTTCTTTAACCGTGCCGAGGCGCGGAATTTCTTGCGCCGCAAAAACTACAGCACCGACTTCTGGTGATACCTTTGCGCGCTTACCTGATTTTTTGAACAACTGTTGATGGAATTCACCTTGCGGCTGCGGTTGCGCAAGCAGAGACGTTGCGATAAGCAGCAAGGCGGTCAGCAGTAAAAGTTGGTTCATTCAATAGATGACTTTTTTGTTAATGTCTTTTTAGGTGAAAGTTAAATATACAGCGAAAACCCTTGCTCCCAATTACTTCGCAAAGGACTTGGCTAATTGCGCACGGTATTGATGCACTCGTTTCTCGATTTCCTCTAAACTATCGCCGCCAAATTTTTCAAGAATTGCGTTCATCAACACTGGCGCAATGACGGCTTCAGCAATCACGCCACAAGCCGGCGCGGCACATGCATCGGAGCGTTCAATCAAGGAGAGTTCTTCTTCCATTGAATCCAAATTCACGGAGCGAAGCGGATTCATCAAGGTTGAAATGGGTTTCATGGCAACGCGCAGGTGAATCGGCTCACCGTTGGTCATGCCGCCTTCGATGCCGCCGGCACGATTGGTTTTGCGATATGGTTTGCCGTGCGCATCTACAAAAATTTCATCGTGAACTTCCGAGCCGAAACTCACGGCATTGCGAAACGCCGTGCCGATTTCAACGCCCTTAACGGCTTGAATGGAAATAATCGCGGCGGCAAGTTGTGCGTCGAGTTTGCGGTCGTGCTGTGTGTAAGAGCCAAGTCCAATCGGCAAGCCTGTAACAAAGACTTCGATAATTCCGCCGAGTGTATCGCCACGCTGTTTGGCGTCATCAATGAGGGCAATCGCTTTTTCCTCGGTGGCTTTGTCAAGCATGCGCACAGGCGAAGTGTCGGCGCGTTGCATTAGGGCTTCTGCACCTTCCGAGAGCAGTTCAAGCGCAGGCGAGGGGTCAGGTTCAATCGCGCTTCCAATGGCAGAGAGATACGAGCCGATTTCAATTCCGAGTTCCTTCAAGAACTGACGCGCCACAGAGCAAGCCGCCACTCGAGCCGCCGTCTCACGCGCCGACGAGCGTTCAATGACGGGGCGAATATCATCGAAGCCGTATTTCAATCGTCCTGCAAGATCGGCATGTCCTGGACGTGGCACGTGCAATTTCTTGACCGTATCGGATTTATCCTCAAATTGGCACATCTTTTCCGTCCAATTTTTCCAATCGCGATTTTCAATCAAGAGCGTAATCGGTGCGCCGATGGTTTTGCCAAAACGTACTCCGTTGAGAATATCGACCGTGTCAGTCTCGATTTTCATTCGATGACCGCGTCCGTAGCCTTGTTGGCGTCGTGCCAAATGACGATTGATACTATCGGGCGAGAGCGGAACGCCTGCAGGCATTCCATCGACAATAGCAGAAAGCGCACGCCCATGCGATTCGCCGGCTGTGAAATATCTAAACATCGTTGGTTTGCTTGATTGAACTCATAAGGAAACGACAATCGTGCGAAATTGCAAATTTACGCTCAACGATAGCCCGCACTTTCTTGAACGAATTGACGCAACATCATCGTTTGTTTTGTTTCTATCAACATTAACCGTTCAAATTCCGATGCTCTATGACAACCATGGGCGACCGATTACTTACCTTCGCCTCTCTGTTACCGACCGATGCAACTTGCGATGCGTGTATTGCATGCCTGCGCACGGCATTGATGTGATGCCCAAAGATGAAATTCTCTCGTTTGAAGAAATGGAGCGATTGCTGCACCTTGTTTGCGCAATGGGCATTACAAAAGTGCGCATTACTGGCGGAGAGCCGTTTGTCCGACGAGACCTCATCAAATTCCTTTGGCGGATTCATCACCTTCCGAAAGAATTACACATCACGACCAACGGCTTATGGTCAGCGCAATACGTGCCTGAACTGAAAGCGATGGGCATCAAGGGCGTCAATTTAAGCCTCGACACCTTAGACCGTGAGCGATTTCAACGCATTACGCGGCGCAACGAACTGCACAAAGTCATGCAAACTTTCTACGCGCTCCTGAACGCTGAAATTCCTATCAAACTCAATGCCGTGGTGATGAACGGCATGAACGATGTCGATATTGTGCCGCTTGCTGAACTCACCAAAGACTATCCGATTGACGTTCGATTCATTGAAGAAATGCCCTTCAACGGCGAAGGCATAAGCGAGCCAGTCTTAATTTGGGATTACAAAAAAATTCTTTCCGTTCTCAACTCTCACTATCCTGATTTGCAAAAATTAGACGACGCGCCACACAGCACGTCGATGGAATACAAAATTCCGGGCTACAAGGGCACAGTCGGCGTGATTGCGGCATTTTCGCGCACTTTTTGCGGCACATGCAATCGAATTCGTGTAACGGCAAGCGGCATGCTGAAAACTTGCCTTTATGACGACGGCGTGCTGAACATCAAAACCTTAATGCGGAGCGGCGCGAGCGACAACGATTTGCAAACTGCCTTGCTCGAGGCGTTCAACAACCGTCCTAAAAACGGCTTCGAAGCCGAAACGCGTCGCCAAAACTTTGCGCCAGTTTCAGAATCGATGTCAACGATTGGCGGATAAAGAGACCAAGAGCCGTTCAGCCGTTTCTTCGGCTTGCGCAATCGTGTCGGGGACGGAAATGCCGCCGCGCCAATTCCCAACGAATGCAAGCGTTTTTTCGCGCGCTTCCAATGCATTGACCTTCGCCAAAATTTCAGAATGTCCAATTCGATACTGCGGAATGGCGCGTTCCCACTTGGCGACGCTTTCAATCACAGGTCGCGCCTTGATGTTCAGAATGGATTGCAGTTCTGCGGTTGCAACTTCAATCAGCGTGCCGTCGCTATACCTCACGAGTTCTGGCTTGCGCGAGCCACCAAGAAACACCGTAAAGGCGACAGTTTGATAGCGCGAAGGAAAAATTGCGCTGTTATAGACCGCGCCTAAAATCTGCCGTTCTTCTTTTTCAGGCACCAGAAATCCAAAGCCTTGTGGTTGGGCGGCTTCTTCCTTCGTGAATCCCAGAAACACTTGCGCCACAGGCGAGTAGGGAATTTTTGATAAGGCTTCCGAAACTTGCTTATCCAACCCTTGAATCAAATTTGCAGTTACATCGGCAGGCGTTGCAAAAACAAGATGCGTCGCCGTGAGCAATTTCATTTCGTTCTGTTGCACATAAAAGACGCGCCACTCTGTGCCCTCGCGTTGAATGTCTTGCACCTCTGCGCCACGTTCAATCGATGCGCCGAGCGTTGCTGAAAGTTTTTGAATGACCGTGTAGAAGCCACCTGCAAAGGAAAACATTTTTCCCGAATAAGGTTTCGGATGTTGCTTTGCCTCTTTGGCGCGTGCGATTGCGCCCTTAATCACACTTCCATACTTTTCTTCTAATTCGCTCATCACTTTGAATGCGGCACGTGCGGAAAGGTCTTCGGGCTTTGCGGCATAAGTGCCAATCAAAAAGGGATTGATGGCATAATCCAAAATTTCTTTTCCGAATCGGCGCGTTACAAATTCGGCGATGGTTTCTTCGCGCGAGGCTTTGGCGATGAACGGCTCACGGAGCAAGCGCAGTTTTGCGCCAAGTGAGAAGAGCGGCGTTGTGAGAAACGCAAGCGGAGAAGTCGGCAGGGCAACGAGTTTGCCGTTCTTCATTATCCAGCGAGCGTTGGCTTGTGGCGATGCGCCAAGCATTTCACTGCGCAACCCTAATTCGTCGATGAGTTTGTGAATGGCGTCGTTCGATTCCAGCACGGTGTTTGCGCCGACATCAAACGGCTCGCCGCCGACCTTTCGTGCGCCGATTTTTCCACCGACGGCTTTCGACGATTCCAGAACCTGAACCTCAATGCCACGTTGCTTCAAGCGATGAGCGACGGTCAAGCCTGCAAGCCCGCCGCCAATTACGATTACATTCATTGAATTGGGTGATGAATTACGAAAAACTTACATCGCGCCGATGCTTGTAAAAATTCAGCACAATGCCAAACGCAATCATATTTGCCAGCATCGACGAGCCGCCGTAAGAGAGAAATGGCAACGGAATGCCAATTACAGGCATAAGCCCAATCGTCATGCCGATATTGACAATCACATGCCCAAGCAAGAGCGAAACAAAGCCCGTCAGCACAAGAATGGCGAAGCGATTTTTAATTTTCTCTGCAAGGCGAATCAAACGAAACACGAGCAAGAGATATGCGCTAACGACAATCGATGTGCCGAAAAAGCCGAACTCTTCGCCGATAACGCAAAAAATAAAATCCGTCCACTGCGCAGGAATAAAGCGAAGTTGTGTCTGTGTGCCTTGCAAAAATCCTTTGCCCCACAAGCCGCCCGAGCCAATCGCAATTTTGGCTTGAAGTGCGTTATAGCCTGCGCCTTGTGGGTCGCTCATGGGGTCTAAAAAGGTTTGAATGCGTTTGAGTTGGTGCGGCTTTAAGAGTTTCGCGGCATAGATATTTGAAGCAATTCCCGCGCCTGCACCCACCAAAATCGACGTGAGCGACCAAGTAAAATCTCGTCGCATTATCAGCATGAACGCAATGACGCAGAGTTCAAGCACGATGAATCCAATCAAACTAATGAAGCCTAACAATGCACAAACGAGCGGCACGCCTAAGAGCAAAATGTAGTAGAAGTCGAAGCCTGCGACGACTATCATCGGCACAATGAAGGTCAGGTAGGTCAGGGCGGTGCCTGCGTCGGGTTGAAGCAAGACGAGCACACACGGCACAAGCACAATCGCAATGGCAATGGCAAAGTTTTTCAGTTGCCGAATGTCGTTGTCTTTGTTGGAGAGAAATCGCGCAAGAGCAAGAATCGTTGTGATTTTAGCAAGTTCAGAGGGCTGAAAACTCGCGCCGCCAACTTGAAGCCATGCTGCGTTGCCTGCAATTTTGCGTGCGAAAATTAGCACCGCAATGAGCGCAATGATTGACAAGCCATAAGCCAAATAAGCAAAATCTTGAAACGTGCGGAGCGGCAAAAAAAACACCACCACGATTGCAAAAAGACTGATGACCACCCAAGTTGCTTGTTTGTAGAAAATCGAGAGATTTCCCACGCCGTTAGACGCACTGTAAATGGCGAGCAATCCAAAACATATAAGCGCGGCAATCGCGAGCAAGACGCTCCAATCGACGGTCTTCCAAAATCCTTCTCGCTGTTCGTAGTTTAATTCAATCATGGCGCGGCGTTTGTGTTGTATATTGGCAGTTTCAACTTTGATGCGAAAATACAGTTTCAGATGAACGAATCCGAACTTCTTGGCGAAAAGCCTTATCCGTTCAAGTCGGGCTATGCGTGCATTGTGGGCGAGCCGAATGCGGGCAAATCGACGTTGCTCAACGCCGCTCTCGGTCAAAAACTTTCTATCGTTACGCCAAAACCGCAAACGACGCGCAAGCAAATTGTCGGCATTTTCACCGACGAACGCGGAGAGCGTCCATGCCAAATTGTGTTTATCGACACGCCCGGCGTCATGAAGCCCAAATACAAACTTCACAAAGCAATGCTCAAATTTGCCGACACTGCCGTTGGCGACGCTGATGTGGTCATTCTGATTATTGATGCAAAACGCTATCACGACGAAAATCGCACGCTCCAAACTGACCTTGCTTTTCAGCGCATTGCCAGCAGTTCAAAGCCGAAGATTTTAGTGATGAACAAAATTGACTTGCTTCGCAAAGAAGATGTTTTGCCATTGCTCGGTCGGCTTTCCCAAGAAGCCACGTTCAACGAAATTGTGCCGCTCTCTGCAATTAAATCGTTCAATTTAACGGAACTGATTAAAGCTGTTTATCCCTATTTACCGCACGATGCGCCGCTCTTCCCAACGGATATTTTGAGCACGGCACCTGAACGCTTTTTTGTGAGCGAACTGATTCGAGAAAAAATTTTCAAGCAGTTCAGAGAAGAAATTCCGTATTCGACGGAGGTCGTTGTAGAATCGTTTGAGGAAAACTTCGAGAAGAATCCGAAGCGTAAAGATGTGATTCGTTGTGCGATTGTGGTCGAGCGCGAGTCTCAAAAAGCAATTGTAATTGGCGAAGGTGGCTCGGCAATTCGGAAGATTGGTGAAACGGCGCGCCGGGAAATTGAAGCCTTTTTGCAACGCCCGGTTTTTCTTGAACTCTTTGTTAAGGTACGCGAAAATTGGCGCGAGCGCGACCAGCAACTGCGCGACTTCGGCTATCAGTAGCCACGCTTTTCAGGAAATTGGTTTTCAGCCGACATTTGATTTTATTCCGAAAATTTTCCCCCTGCATTTTCTGTTTTCATTCGTATATCAACAATACAACAAACGAACCGAACGATGCTTACGCAGATTGAAGAAGAACATTATGTCAAATTAGACGAGTTGATTTCGCTTTGCCGAAAGCGGCTTCGCAAGTGCGACGAAGATTTAATTCGTCGTGCGTTTTTCCTTTGCTATCGAGCACACAGTGCCGAAAAGCGCGCGTCGGGCGAACCGTATTTTTATCACCCTGTAGAAGTGGCGCGAATTATGTTGGAAGAAATTCCGCTTGATGATGTTTCCGTTGCCGCTGCGCTTTTGCATGATGTTGTTGAAGACACCGACTACACGCTCGACGATTTGCGCGATGAATTTGGCAACGATGTTGCGCGCCTTGTCGAAGGGCTAACGAAAATTTCAGGCATCTTCGCGAATCGTGAAATCAAAGAGGCGGAAAGTTTTCGCAAAATGCTTCTCTCGATGATTGACGACATTCGCGTCATTCTCATCAAGTTCTGCGACCGATTGCACAACATGCGCACGCTCGATGCGCTTCCGCCACACCGTCAAGTGAAAATTGCCACCGAAACGCGCGACATCTACGCACCCTTTGCCCATCGCTTCGGTTTGGGGAAAATCAAAATTGAACTCGAAAACCTGGCTCTCAAATATCTTGACCGTGAAGCCTACGAAGACATCTCGGCACGCCTTGCGCTCACGCGCACTGAACGAATTGCGTTCTTAGAAAAAATTTCACTCCCAATCCAAAAAGAACTGACACGACGCGATTTCAAGTTCACGATTGAACGCCGACCTAAGCACATCTTTTCCATCTACAACAAGATGCGCCAGCAGAACAAAGCGTTTGAGGAGATTTATGACATTTACGGACTTCGCGTGATTTTAGACACCGATAATTCCTCCGATTGCTTTGCTGCTTACGGCTACATCACGCAAATTTATCAGCCTGTCCCAGAACGCTTCAAAGATTACATTTCTGTCCCGAAACACAACGGCTACCAATCGCTTCACACCACCGTGATTGTGCCTGGCGGAAAGATGGTCGAGATTCAAATTCGCACGCGCAAAATGCACGAGTTTGCTGAAAGCGGGATTGCTGCACATTGGCGATATAAAGAAAAAGTAACTTCCACCGATGAAGGCATTGACGAACTCATCAAGTGGGCGCGCGACCTCGTTACCAACGCTGATACCGCACGAGACTTCATGGAAGGCTTCCGCCTGAACTTGTATCAAGACGAGATTTATGTTTTTACACCAAAGGGCGACATGAAAGTGCTTCCAGCAGGCGCTACAGCCTTGGACTTTGCCTTTGAGATTCATACCGAAGTGGGCTCGAAGTGTATTGGGGCAAAAATCAATGGCAAGATGGTCAGCCTGCAAACCCGCTTGAAATCAGGCGACCAAGTCGAGATTCTCACTTCAAAACATCAAACCCCAAAAGCCGATTGGGAAAAATTCGTCGTAACCCACAAGGCGAAACTGAAAATCAAACAGTTCCTCAACGAAACGCGCCGCAAAGAAATTGAAGAAGGGCGAAACATTTGGAACAAACTCGTCTCTAAAACCAAACGGCTGTTCTCGGAAAGCGATATAGTCAAACTCGCTCGATTTCATGGACTTCCAACGCCCGCAGACTTCTTCCGCGCGCTCGGCGCAAAAGAAATTGATAGCGAAAAGGTGCTCGAACACATTGAGCCGAAATCAGAGCCGAAGCCCGAAGCCAAACCTGAAAACCGCAACGGC
The DNA here is from genome assembly GCA_938003965.1 of uncultured Chlorobiales bacterium. Classification (GTDB taxonomy): domain Bacteria; phylum Bacteroidota; class Chlorobiia; order Chlorobiales; family Thermochlorobacteraceae; genus JANWWM01. The sequence continues at coordinate 509 of CALKXI010000139.1, read as the reverse complement.
GTGCCCCCCGTTACCGCCGACGACTTTGCACGGCAAGCGCGCGAAGTTCACGGCTTAAAAGCCGATAACTCGAGCGACGCGGTTATCATTTCAGGACTTTCCAACGTGGCGCATAGCTACGCCAAGTGCTGCAATCCCGTTCCAGGCGACGACATCATCGGACTTGTAACCGCAGGCGGCGGCGTGAAAATTCATCGTAGAAATTGCGTCAATGTCAATAACGAGCAAATTCTCAAAAGTCCGAAGGTTGTTACAGTTCAGTGGAAGGCGACCTCTTCAAACGACTTCCTCGCTGGCTTGCGCATTTATGGCGAAGACAAAATCGGCATGACCAACGAAATCACACAAGCCATCTTGAAATCCGACATCAACATTCGCTCCATCTCGCTCAACGCCAAAGACGGCATTTTCGAGGGCACAGTTATTCTTTACGTCAAAAATATCGAGCATCTTCAACGTGTTGTCGAGCGCATCAAAAAAGTGGAAGGCGTTTTCACCGTCGAGCGTTT
>CALKXI010000138.1 GCA_938003965.1 uncultured Chlorobiales bacterium | reverse complement strand
ATACTTGGTGAGTTGGTCAGCGATGAGAATGACGATAACAATGAAGATAATTTGCATAGACAGTGAAAAAATGATTCGGGCGCAAGTTACGCTGTTTAGGTAAGGAAGCGAAATTTTAAGTTAGAACGTTCGCCGTAGGCGGACAGCGTCAAGAGCCGTGCTTGCTTACACTTACCCTCAAATTGTTGTAATTTCTCTCTCTAATCAACAAGACATGAGAATGGAGCAAAGCCAGAGAGAAAATGTTGGGCTTGAAGAAGTGCGCGCCAAATTAGCGTGGCTTAAAGAGCAGGTGGCTCAAAAGCCTAAGGAAGCCATGCCGCAGGTTGAAGACATCTTCGCAAGCATCAATCAAAATGCTGAAACAGATGAATGGTGCGAAGTGAAAGCGGAAGCCTACTATTACTTGAGTTTGGCGCAAACCGCATTGGCTTCTTACGACGAAGCGATAGAATCAGGGCGAAAAGCATTGTTGCTGTTCAAAAAACTCAACAAGCGCAACATGATGGCGTCGGTATTAAACAATCTCGGACGCATTGAATACTACCGCGCCTACTACCACAAATCCCTTGATTTTTACAACGATAGCCTAACGCTTCGGCGAGAGTTAGGCGATAAGAAAGGCATTGCCGCCGCACTCAATAACATCGGGTTGATTTACTACTCGATTGAAAATCACGCCGCCGCGCTTAAATGTTATGAAGAAAGTCTCGCGCTTAAACGCGAACTGGGCGACAAAAAAGGAATCGCTTCAACGCTTAACAACATCGGCATGATTCATGTGCTGTTAAGCGATTATCCCAAAGCAATTGAATGCTACACTGAAAGCCTTAACCTGCGCGACCCCAAAACAGAGATACGCGAAATTACCAACATTCAACTGAACATTGGCGAAGTTTATCTCTCGCTCGGCAACCATTACAAGGCTCTTCAACTCTTTGAAGAAGCCTTAACGATGAGCCGTGAAATTGGAGATAGACGCTTGGAAGCCCTTGCGCTGAGCTCGCTCGGAAATGCCTATCACGCACTCAAAGAGTCTGATAAGGCACTCAGCTTTTATCAAGATGCCCTTGCGCGCTTTGAAGAAATCGGCTTACAAAACAGCATTGCGACCGAACTCGGCAACATTGCCAGCGTTTATGAATCCAAAGGTGAGTATGACCTTGCGTTTGAATACTACCAACAAAGCCTTGAACGCTTGCGCACACTTGGCGACCAAAGCAACATCGTACGCGTTATGATATTGATTGGCAAAACTTTGATTTCACAAAAAAATTATGACCTCGCCAAAACCTATCTTGCTGAAGCAATTGCCATAAGCGAGAAACACTCAATGCGTTGTCAATCCTACGAAGCCTTTGAACAACTGGCAATGCTTCATGAGCAATTAGGAGACTTTGAATCGGCGTATCGCGCTTACCAAAATTTTCACACCATCAAAGAAGCCGTCTTCAACGAAGAGCAAGGCAAAAAAATTGCTGTCCAACAAGCCCTCTTCGAGAACGAACTTGCACGCAAAGAAGCCGAGCGACATAAGCAACAGAACATCGAACTGACCAAAGCCCTTGCCGAAATGAAACGCTTGAAAGCCATCGCTGAAGAAGCCAGCGCCTTCAAGACCGAACTTCTCGGCATCGCCGCGCATGACCTTAAAAACCCGCTTCAATCCATCATTGGCTTTGCGCAACTCATTCAAGAAGACAAAGACAACAAGCCAAAAACGAATGCCGCCGCCGCAACCATCGTGCGCGTTGCGCAGCGAATGTATAAACTCATTGAAGAATTGCTGAACAATGTCAAACTCGAGATGACGGGGATTGCACTGTGCAAATCCAAAGTCATTGTTGCTGACCTCCTTCGTGCGGTCGTCGCAAATTATCAAGCAAACGCTGAAAGGAAATCGCAAACGATTGAACTCGACCTTGACGAACATTGCCTCGCCGAACTCGATGCAGAACGCATGCGCGAAGTCTTTGAAAACCTCATTTCCAACGCCATCAAGTATTCGCCAAGAGGCAAGACAATCCGTGTGAGTTTGAAGCAGGTAGAAGAAGGGGTGATACGCATCGCAGTCAAAGACGAAGGGCAAGGCTTGACGGAAGAAGACAAAGCCAAACTCTTCGGAAAATTTCAGCGGCTTTCGGCGCGACCGACAGGCGGAGAAAGCTCAACAGGTCTGGGCTTATCCATCGTCAAGCAACTCGTGGAATTGCACGGCGGCAAAGTTTGGGCGGAGTCAGAAGGGAAAGGTAAAGGTGCAACCTTTTTTGTCGAATTGCCAACACAATAATTGCCGTGTGTTGTTGTGGCAGCATTTTTACAGCAATTTTTTCAAACAAAAATTTTACAAATGTCCATAAAAGAAACTCTCGCTGCGCTTGGCGTGGTGTTGCCTGTGCCGCCAAAACCGCTTGCAGCATATCTTCCTGCGGTTCAACTTGGGAATTTGATTTACTCGTCGGGGCAGTTGCCGCTTGTTGAGGGCGTGCTCATGTCGGGCGGAAGGGGCAAGGTTGGGCGTGCCGTTACAAAAGAAGAGGCGAAAATGGCGGCGCGGCAATGTGCCATCAATGCGCTTGCGGCGATTGCGGCGTGCGCAGGCGACGTTGAAAAAATTGAGCGCATCGTAAAGGTAACGGTCTTCGTCGCCAGCGACAGCGGCTTTTCCGAACAGCCATTTGTCGCAAATGGGGCGTCCGAGTTTTTTCAGGAAGTCTTTGGTGAAAACGGACGGCATGCACGCAGTGCAGTCGGCGTTGCCGAACTGCCACTCTCAGCGAGCGTCGAGGTAGAAGTGGTTGCCAGCATCAAGGCTTAATTGCTTCGCAGCTCGTCGAGTAACGCTCGCTCAATATCGGCTTCGAAAATCAGCGTTTCTAAATTTTGCGTAATTTTCAATTCGGCAAGGATTTTCTTAATGGCTTGGCTTTGGCGTTGGCTAAACTGCTTTGAAACCCATGCCGCAAGTCGGACTAATCCCCCTGCAAAGAAGGCGCTTGTGCGCGAGTCGTAGTGCCAAATTGTCTCAATGGCAACTCCGTCGGAAAATTGCGTGCAAAGGGTGAGTTGCTCAACTTTGCTGATGTTGCCTGATTCGGAAAGTCCTTGACTCGAGGCGGTTAAGCCGCGCAAGGCTTCCATTGCCCAGCGCGTTGAACCGAGCGCTAGCCACAACTGCGACTTATAGCGCACTTCATCAAGAAGTGGCTTCATAACGGTATCGGCAGCAAAGAAACTTTCTTGTGGCGCAATATATCGCTCAATCGAACTCACATCGTTTGCAAGAACGAGTTCTGTTGGCGAGATGACGCTTATCCATTGCTGTTCGTCGAGGCGAAACGCAGTGTGCACCGGCGAAACGGCTTTATGTTCTTTGGCAACGTGCGACAAACCTCTGAACACTTCTGCCGTGTCTAAAGCGGCGAGAAGAACCGCGAAGGTAAGTTCAGGCGCATCGAGCCGATTGACAGCGGCGTAGATGAGCGTATCGGCGTCGCGAGTCAGGTTGAAATTAGCAAGTCGCATCAACTTCCCAACTGTGCTTGAATCAGACACAAGTGGCTTCGACTTAATGCTATCAGGAAGAAACGTGTTCCAAAAATCGGTTTGGCGAATGGCGTGAAGATTGATAAACGCAATTACATTTGTCCCGAGCGGCAAGGCGTCGAGCTTTCTTTGCAGATATGGCGAAAGTGATTCAGGTGTTGGGCGCAAGGCAGGCAGATTCACCAGTAGCGCAAGCCACCCGAAAAACAAAGTTACGACAACAACAAATGTAACGGCGCACCCGCGATTCCTGTTCGGAAAAATGCCGCCCGAAGCATCACTGCCAACCGGCAAATCAGGAAGTTGCTCTGGCGGAAGATTGAATTGATTTGAAGATTGCTCTGACGAGGCATTTGGCGTCTGACTCATAACAAACCTTGAAAAGATTGCTGCAACTGACTTTTAGGAAGCAAAGTGCAAAAAATTCTCGACTCAATGCGATTTTATTTCTCCCCTCAAAAGTCAGTTGAAAAACGTAACTTCCTGCAATTTATACTTCAATAATGCTTTTCGGACAACAGATGCCCTTTGACCTGCTCAAATACTACAACGACATGAACAAGTCGCGCATTTTGATGACGTTCAAAGGTGCAATTTCACAAGAACTTCTGGTTGAACTCGGCGCCCTTGTTCGCAACCAACTCCGACACGACGACAAAATCCAACGCATTTTTGCCGTATTCGTGGAAATGGCACAAAACATCTTGCACTACTCAGCGGAAAAAGATTGGCTTCAACATGTTGGCAGAGAAGTCGGTGTAGGCGTTATCGTCATTAGCGAGCATGAAGAGATGTATTCTATCAGTTCTGGAAATGCAGTCACCAACGCCGATGCTGAACGCTTGGAAATGCAGTGCCGTTACCTGAACACGCTCTCAAAGGAAGAATTAAAAAAACTCTATCAAGAACGCCGTAAGCAAACGCCACCCGAAGGTAGCAAGGGCGCTGGACTGGGGCTTATCGACATGGCGCGAAAATCCGATAAACCATTAGAGTTCAGCCTGCAACCCCTTACAGACGGTAAGTCGTTTTTCACCTTAAACGTCAGCATCTGCAAGACCGTTAAATAAACCTCAAACTCAACTCGATTTTTTATGACTAACCTCACAATTGCTGCGACGAAAACCACACCCAGCATCAATTTCGATGCACAAACTGGCGTGCTCAATATCACGGGAGAATCTTACCCCGACTCGGCGTTGCAGTTCTATCAGCAAGTTCTCGATTGGCTCAATCAATATCTTTCCGAATCGGCGCAACCGATTGTGATGAACTTCAAATTTTCTTACTTCAACACCAGCACCTCGAAGTGCATTTTGGATATGCTCAGCCTTTTGGAATCGGCACATGCCAAAGGCAGAAAAGTCGATGTGATGTGGCACTACCGAGAAGATGACGAAGACATGCTGGAAAGTGGTGAAGAGTTTGCACAAGACATTAACTTACCCTTCAGCCTTGTAGCGTATCCGTCGCAAAAAACGGCTTAACGCTCTTGGTAAGGATAGACGATAAAACCAAGCAAAGCCTTGCCGAAATCTCAGCGAGAAAAGAAGATAAGCGAGCGAGACGCCGAAAGTGTCTTTCAAGCCGAAATGGAATTTGCCAAACGGGCGCGGGCAATCGCCTCACAGACCGCTATTTCCAAAAAAGACCTTCAACAAGAATACGAGACGCTCATTGAGCAATACGAAAAACTCCTTCAACAAACGGCAAAAATCACGCGCATCAGCGATAGCACGCAACTCAAATTGCGCCGCACCCAAGAAGCCTTGAACGCGCTCAACGCCGAGCTCGCCCGTGCCCTGAGCATTGCTGAAGCCGAGCAACGCCGCGCCGAAGAAGCCAGCCGATTCAAAACCGAACTGCTCGCTATCGCCGCACACGACCTCAAAAATCCGCTTCAATCCATCATTGGATTTGCTTCCTTGATACAAGAAAGTGCGAAAAGCCCCGTCGACATGCAAAGGTATGCCACAACGATTCAGAACGCGGCGCAACGCATGTTCAAACTCATCAATGAACTTCTAAACACAACGGCGATTGACGCAGGCAAACTCACGCTCAACCGATTTCCATGTAGTCTCGACGAACTTGCTTCCGTTGTGCTCGCCGCCAATCTCCAACAAGCCAACCAAAAACAACAGCGCATTGACTTCCACGCTGAACCCAACTGCATTGCTGAAGTCGATGCCGAGCGCATTCGCGAAGTCTTCGATAACCTCGTCAGCAACGCCATCAAATACAGCCCAATCGGCAAAACAATTTGGATTCGCATCTTTCGTGCTACATCAAGCGATGGAGACGCGCTACCTGTCATTCGCTTTACGGTGCGCGACGAAGGGCAGGGGCTAACCGAAGACGATATGAAGAAACTATTCGGACGATTTCAACGTCTTTCGGCAAAACCCACTGGCGGCGAATCCTCAACAGGGCTGGGACTTTCTATCGCCAAACAACTTGTTGAACTGCACAACGGAAAATTGTGGGCAGAGTCGGAGGGTAAAGATAGGGGGACAACATTTATCGTCGAGTTGCCCATCTTGCCGAAAAAGACATCTGAATCTGAATGACCGTTTATCGCCTTTGCTCAAAAGGGATTATGCTTCTCAGTTTGCTCGCGCTGTTTTCATGCGGAGAGCCAGACACCGAAGACGACCCGATTGAAAACTTCACGCGCACCAATCAAAACGGACAAATTTTAAGCGAAGACCCGAACGATTGGCGCATCGCCGCTCGCTTTGCAGGCGAAGTGCAAGTTTCCCAAGTCGCGTTTCCGAATCCAACGCGCAACGGACAAGTGCAACTGACCATGCAATTTTCCTCGACGGTCGGATTCCCGCGAATTGATTTTCTCGGCATCACGCGCGATGGCTTCCCCGTCAATTATCCCGTCCTTCTCGAGACCGATGTGAATGTGCCGAACTTCGGCGCGAAAACTTACCTGATTGACCTTGTCAAAATCTCTCCGAACCGCAACCTCGCCGACCTGCGCGGACGGCTCTTCCGCGTGCGCGTGATTGACATCGCAGGAAACATCATCACCTACGGCGACGTGTTCATCGAGTAGCCGCGCTTCATTCGCCAGTTGTATCTCCTCGTCATTCCTCACTTTGTTCATGATGATGGAAAGAAATGTTCGGAACGACAGGCAATTCACGCTGTCATTCTGAGCAAAGCGAAGAATCTATACCCATGCAAAACCGTTCAGTCCGAGTTCCATCTTAAAATGTGGACTCCTCACTTTGTTCGGAATGACAAGGTGTTCTTGGTATTCAATATTCGTGATTGAATATCTCTCTCAAAAAGCGGTAACTTCGACCAAGCAATCTCAAACAAACACTTGCCGTGTCGGAAATTCAACCATCATTTATTGCTAAACGAAAGCCACTCCTTTCGCCGTCGGAGTATGTGGAAGGCATTCTAAGTGGTAATCGAACTGTGCTTTCGCGAGCCATTACGCTGGTCGAGAGCCATCGTGCTGAACATCAAGCGATTGCCGAAGAAGTTGTTGGGGTGTGTTTGAAGCATAGCGGCAAATCGATTCGCATTGGCATTACAGGCGTGCCGGGCGTGGGTAAGAGCACGTTCATTGAAGCCTTTGGACTGTCGCTGATTGAAGCAGGGCGTCGAGTGGCGGTGTTAGCCATCGATCCAACAAGCGAAAAATCGCGCGGAAGCATTTTGGGCGATAAAACTCGAATGGAAAAACTCTCAACGCATGAGCAGGCATTTATTCGTCCGTCGCCATCGTCGGGTTCGCTTGGTGGCATTGCCCCTAAAACGCGCGAAGCGATGCTCCTATGCGAAGCGGCAGGCTACGATGCGGTGATTATTGAAACGGTCGGCGTCGGTCAATCCGAAGTTGCCGTGCATTCCATGACGGATTTTTTCCTATTGCTCATGCTTGCAGGTGCGGGCGATGAACTTCAAGGCATTAAGCGCGGTATTATGGAAATGGCTGATTTAATTGCCATCAACAAAGCCGACGGCGCAAACCTCACCAAAGCCAAACTTGCCCAACAAGAATACCAACAAGCCTTGCACCTTTTCCCGCCTAATCCAAACGGGTGGATTCCGAAAACGCTGACCTGCTCGGCAATCACAGGCGACGGCATTGTGGAAGTGCGCAACATCATTTTTGACTTTGAAAAGAAAATGATGGAAAACGGTTGGATTGAACGAAAGCGGGAAGCGCAAGCGGCGTATTGGCTACGTCAGACTTTGGAATATGAACTGCTCTCACGCTTTTACAACTCCGAACAGATTAAATCGAGATTGCAGGAGTTAGAAAGCGCGGTGCGCAAAGGCGACCTAAGCCCGTTTCGTGCCGCCAAAGAGTTGCTCAAAACCGTGTCGATGAGCGGCAAGGAAATCACCACAAATTGAGCATTAAGAAATTTCCAAAACGGTAACAAAAAAGGCGATTCAAAATTGAATCGCCTTTTGGGTTTATGCTCTGAATCCTTAATTAGCGACCCTTTTTGCGCGGTGCTTTGGGTTCAACAAAGCGAAGCACTTTGAACTCGATACGGCGATTTTGTTCGCGACCGACTTCGGTGCTGTTGTCGCCCACAGGCTCTTTATCGCCCGC
>CALKXI010000137.1 GCA_938003965.1 uncultured Chlorobiales bacterium | reverse complement strand
CCAAGCCTTGATTCCGTTTAAGATGTTGGCTTTTGAGACGGGGGTTAATCTCACGCTCGGCTTGCCGTTTGTGCGCACCTCGCCCGACCATGGAACTGCTTTTGACATTGCAGGCAAAGGCATTGCGAATGCTTCAAGTTTCATTTGCGCCGTTGAGCTTGCGCTCAAACTTTCTCTTTCGCGCAAGGCACATTAAACGAAATTTTACTTTACTTCCCCTAATCCAAACAACAAACAATATGACTTATCACGCAACAAGCTTCTATAACGCTCACACCCGCATGCACAAGCAACCTTTTTCAGATGTTTCGCTGATGTTCAAACAAACAGGGCGAGGCATAAGCTACTCGCCCATTTACCATTTCATTCTACTACTTGACCAGCATCATTTTCTTCGTCTGAATGAAACCTTGCTCTGACGCTCCATGCGTTACGCTACGCGCTTGCAATCGGTAGAAGTAAATGCCACTTGCAAGGTTACTTGCGTTTAGTAACACATTATATTGACCAGCTTCTTGCCGACTCTTTACAAGCGTCATGACTTCCTTTCCAAGAACATCATAAATCTTCAAGGAGACCTCACTAGTGATGGGCAGTTGATACTGAATTGTCGTCGTCGGATTGAACGGATTAGGATAGTTCTGTGAGAGATTGAACGTTCTCGGTCCCCCTGCATTAACTTCAACTATTGGACTGTATTCAAACTGACCATCAAAATCAACTTGCTTCAAGCGGTATTGGACTCTACCCGATGCAGTGCGGTCGAGAAAGGAGTACGATTGCATTTGAGTGCTCGTGCCGATGCCGCGCACAAAGCCGAGCGTTTGCCATTCATCATTCCATGCTTCCTTCATCTTACTTCTCCTTTGAACTTCAAAGCCTGCATTGTTGAGTTCCGACGCTGTGCGCCAAGAAAGCAGAACACCGTCGTTCGTGTTGGTTCCGACAAATCCTATGAGTTCGACGGGAAGTTGGTTATCATCACTGCCCAATACAAACTCGCTGAACGCAGTTGTTGTTGCTCGTACTTCATCAGGAAAACTGCTATTATAGGTATTGGTCAGAGCCGTGAATGTACCTGCTCCGACGGTCGGGCGACGATAGACGGTTACAGTTTGCGCATTGCCAATCCCTGCATTAGGAATTTGATTGCGATTAAAGCGCAACTCTGCATTCGTAAAACTGAAGCCTGACGCGCTGACTACGAAGCGGTATTGACTGACAAACATTGGAGGGGTAGAACTGAACGAGATATTGCTAGCAGAGTTATCATAACGCTCTACTGCACAACTTCCCGAACCTGAAATGCCCGTAAAAGCGATGCTCAACCCTGTTGGCGGGAAAAGAAAAACACCATCTCCCGACACTGTGTTCGCACTGCTTGCACTTGCTCCCGAGGCTGCAGTCCATTGTGCAAATCTGAAAGCCGGAATGGTATTACCGACATTAACTTCGGAAAAATATCCACCAATAAACAAACTACCGTTATAGAGCGCAAGTGTGGAGACATTGCCACTTGTGCCATTTCCGCCGTTTGTTCCGACACTATCCCAAGTACTTCCATTCCAACGCGCCAGGTTATTTGCCGCTATGCCGCCTGCCGTTGTAAATACTCCACCAACATAGAGTTCGCCGTTGTAGGTGGTCATCACATAGACAGCGGGGTATGTTCCGCTTACGCCGTTGCTTGGCGTGCCAACCGCACTCCAACTCGTGCCGTTCCAACGCGCAATGCGACTCGCTAACACATTAAATCCGTCAACTTGTGTAAATCCACCGCCGACAAATAGGCTACCATTATAAACAGCAAGTGCAAAAACTGGTCCGTTTGTTCCATTGCCAAGACTACCCCAGCTCGTGCCATTCCAACGCGCAATACGCAATCTAAACGAACCGCCTGCTTGCGTGAAGTCTCCACCAACATAGAGTTCGCCGTTATAGACCGCAAGTGCGCTCACATATGCAGAAGTGCCACTCACGCCGTTGGCAGAACCTGTGCCGACACTGTTCCAACTCGTGCCGTTCCAACGCGCAATCCGATTTGCCGCTATGCCGCCTGCTTGCGTGAAGTTTCCACCAACATAGAGTTCGCCGTTATAGACCGCAAAAGCGACAATTCTGGTTCCAACCGAGCCACCAGTCAGACCGTTAGCAGCACCTATGCCGACGCTACGCCAATAGGAGCCATTCCAGCGCGCAATGTGATTTACGCTGACACCTCCCGCCGATGTAAAACCTCCACCGATATACAGTTCGCCATTATAGACAGCTAATGCCGTAACTTGATTGTTCACGCCGCCACCGACCGCATTCCAATTCGTGCCGTTCCAGCGCACAATGTGATTTACGCTGACGCCTCCCGCCGATGTAAAACTTCCACCGATATACAGTTCGCCATCAAATGCAGCAAAAGCCGAAACGGTTGGACTACTTCCGCTACTGAGTGCATTAGCCGTGCCAACCGTGTCCCACGCTGTTCCATTCCAACGCGCAATGCTTCTTGCTGTCATACCGCCTGCCTTCGTGAAACTTCCACCAACATACAGTTCATTGTTGTGAACTAAGATGGTATAGACGGAGCCAACATAGACACCATCAATCACTCCATTCGCAGAGCCTGTGCCAACACTGTTCCAACTTGTGCCATCCCAACGCGCAATTCCGTTTGCTGTCACACCGCCTGCCGAAGGGAAACTTCCACCGACATAGAGCTCGCCGTTGTAAATCTCCATCACATGCACACGCGAGGCAAAGCCGCTCACACCGTAAGTGATGCCTACACGTTTCCAACTTGTGCCGTCCCAACGCGCAATTTTATTGACATTCAAATTGCCCGCATTGCTGAAATACCCACCAACATAGAGCTCGTCGTTATACACCTTGAGCGCACCCACCTCATTATTGACTCCATTCGCAGAGCCTGTGCCAACACTGTTCCAACTTGTGCCATCCCAACGCGCAATGTGATTTGCTGCTACGCCACCTGCTGATGTAAATCTTCCGCCGACATACAGTTCACCGTTATAGACTGCAAATTCGCTCACATATGCAGAAGTGCCGCTCACACCGTTGGCAGAACCTGTGCCGACACTGTTCCAACTTGTGCCGTTCCAGCGCGCAATAGAGTTCGCACTAATGCTACCCGCCTCTGTGAAACCGCCCCCCACATAAAGTTCCCCGTTATACACCGCCAGCGCATAGACAGTGCTATTCACCCCTGTGCCGAGCGTGTTCCAACCCGTGCCATTCCAGCGCGCAATGCGATTTGCCGCTATGCCGCCTGCTTGCGTAAAATTTCCGCCAACATAGAGTTCCCCGTTATACACCGCCAGCGCATAGACAGTGTTATTGACTCCAGCCGGCAATCCAATGCCCATTCCCCAACTCCCCGCACTGCTCTGCGTTTGCATGGTTTTTTTGGGCGTCACAATAGGTCTGCCATGCAAGTCTATTTGGAGTTCGTAGCCATCGAGGCTGTAATTACCATCTCTTTCCAAGCGAAGCGAGCCGTCATGATTCACAATTTCTTGCACTGAAGTCTGCTCTGCCGTTTGGGCAAACATAAGGTTTGCCGTAAAAAGCACTATGAACACGCAAAAAGGCATTCCAATCTTCATGATAGATAGTACGTTTTGGTTTGAGATAAATTGATTGCCACTGTGCAAATCAGAATCTTTTGCACTTTTGTCACCTGCCAATTGAGGCATTACATAATGATGCCTACAAGAAACGGGCCAAAATGCCCATTAAGCATTTTGAAGTAAAAGGGAAGGGATTTTTTGAAGACTTGTCGCTTTTTTGCAACATCTCGTCATTTAAGGCGTCGCCACATAGCGACAGTGGAGCGAGCACTGGGGCGTAATTTTCCTGCTGGGGTTTCAATTTCACTTAAGCTCGACGCAAATCACAACGGCACTAAGAACGGATTTGCTATTCAGACATCTAATTTGATAATTCAATGGCTTTGGCAAGTTTGTGAATTCAACCTCTTGATAATATTCGCATAACTCAACGAAAACTCTCACTTTTACGCCATTTCCAACCGCCCCAGCGCATTGACGGTATTCTGTAAAAATTCCGTCGCAATGGTCTGCATTTTGTTTTTCATCTGCGCCGACATAAACGCCTCGCCCATCAACATTCCAAGCGGATGCAGTTCCGTCCCTGAATTTCGGTGCAGTTCTATTGAGAGATTCATCGTAACCAACGTTTGTTCAGGCGCGACATATTCAAAGGCAAGCGTGCAATCCATCAAATTCCTTTGTCCGTTGCGCAAGGCGTGGTGATGAAATGTATCGTTTTCATGGTGATATTCGGTCAAAATCCGAAGGTTAATCGGCGCGGCAAGCGGCATTGGAATTTCATATTCCCACTCGTAAAGCGGCTTTGCGTCAGGACTTTCGCCAACAGGGCGAACCGCCTTGACATTCGGCATATATTGCTCAAAGGTTTTGGGGTTTGCAAGAAATTCCATCAAGCGGGATTTTTCAATCGGGACATCATACACGGTGCAAATTTGCGCACCGACTTGAAACATGTTGGTTTGCATTGTCCGAAGTAAAATAAGTGTTTGTCGGCGTAACCGTTCTTCGAACTTCTTCTTTGATTACGATTAAATTAACAAACTCTTTTCAATCTTGTATTCGTTTCAACTACTTCGGTTTCAACCATCTTGATATGCACAAACTCACCTTGCGCAAGCACGAAGAACGCCGCCTTCACGCAGGGCATCAATGGATTTTCAGCAATGAACTCGTCAATGTTCCGAAACACATTCCTGCAGGCGAAGTCGTTGCGCTTTATTCGCACGCAAATCATTTTCTCGGCATTGGATTTTTTAATCCGCACTCGCTCATTTCGTTTCGCTTGCTTTCAGAAGTCCAACAAGAAATTTCACAAACCTTTTTTGAGGAGCGATTCAAACAAGCCTACGACCTGCGCAAGAAACTTTATCCCGAAAGCCAAACCAACGCCTTCCGCCTCATTCACGCCGAAAGCGACCGCCTTTCAGGTTTGATTATCGATAAGTTTGATTCGGTTTTTTCAGTGCAAACTTTTTCGGCAGGCATGGAAAAACACTTGCCCGATATTTGCAACGCCTTGAACTCTCTTTTTTCGCCGAAGGCAATCGTCATTCGCAATGAATCCGAATTGCGCTTGCTCGAAGGCTTATCGCAATACAAGCGCGTTGAATACGGCTCTATTCAAGACAAAATTGAGATTTACGACGGCGAGGTGTTTTACTTGGTTGATGTGTTGAACGGACACAAGACAGGATTTTTTTTAGACCAGCGCGAAAACCGAAAAGCCATTCGTCCGTTTGCTCACAACGCCCAAGTGCTCGATGTTTTCACCAGCGACGGCGGATTCGCGCTCAATGCGTGCAAAGCCCAAGCCAAAAGCGTTTTAGCGATTGATGCCTCTGACGATGCACTCGCCCGCACCACACACAACGCCAAACGCAATGGTTTTTCACAACTGCACACCCTTAAAGCCGATGCCTTCAAGGTGTTGGAAGAATTTGTCAAAGAAAAGCGTCAATACGACCTCGTGATGCTCGACCCGCCAAGCCTGACAAAGTCAAAGAAGACTGTTGCGAATGCTCTTCAAGCCTATCGCAAACTCAATCGGTTAGGAATTTCTCTTGTGAAGCCAAACGGATTTTTTGCAACGTCCTCTTGCTCTCACCATATCGGCGAATCAGAGTTTTTCGAGACCGTTCAGAAAGCCAGCAACGATGCTAAGCGCGAGTGCGTCTTGCTTCAAAAAGCCTCACAAGCCCCCGACCACCCCGTCTTGCTTGCCATGCCGGAGACAAAGTATTTGAAGTTCGGTTTGTTTTTCGTTCGCTAAAACAGAGAACACCGATGAAACGGATTAGATGGACTTTCACGGATTTCTTTCTCAAAAAAATCTGTGTCCTTTCTGCAAAATCCGTCCAATCGGTGTTCTATCAGACTTATGCGCGGAGCAAATCGCGTGCAATCACGATGCGTTGGACTTCGGAAGTGCCTTCGTAAATCTCGGTGATTTTCGCGTCGCGCAAGTATCGCTCGACTTCATACTCTTGCACGTAGCCGTATCCGCCGTGAATTTGAATTGCCTCTAAGGCGGCTTTGACGGCGAGGCGAGACGCAAAAAGTTTTGCCATGCCTGCCTGACGCGAATACTTGACATGTCGGTCTCTCATCCAAGCGGCTTGAAGCGTTAAGAGGCGTGCGGCGTCGAGTTCGGTTGCCATATCGGCGAGTTTCATTTGAATGGCTTGGTGGTCGATAATCATTTTTCCGAAGGAGTGCCGCTCTTTGGCATATTTGAGTGCGCGTTCAAGCGAGGCGGCGGCAATACCGAGTGCTTGCGAAGCAATACCAATTCGTCCGCCGTCTAAACTCCGCATGGCGATTTTGAATCCTTCGCCTTCAGGTCCGAGCATATTAGCGGCGGGAACGCGGCAGTCTGTAAATCCAAGCGAACAAGTATCGCTCGAGCGAATGCCGAGTTTTTTTTCTTTCTTCAAAATTTCAAAGCCGGGCGTGCCGCGCTCAACGATGAAGCAAGAAATGCCATGCGCTTTTTTCTCTTTGTTCGTCATGGCAAAAACGAGATAGACTTCGCTCGTTGTGCCGTTGGTAATCCAATTTTTTGTGCCGTTGAGAATGTAGTAGTCGCCATCGCGCACCGCAGTTGTGGTTTGAGCAGTGGCGTCGCTTCCTGCATTCGGTTCAGAGAGGCAGAACGCGCCGATATACATCTTTCCATCTTTTAAGCCTTTGGCAAGCGGACGCAAGTATTTTTCTTTTTGTTCAGGCGTGCCGTATTCCTCAATGCCCCAACAAACGAGCGAATTATTAACCGACATAATCACGCCGACGCTTGCATCGACTTTTGAAATTTCTTCCATTGCCAGCACGTAGCTAATTGTATCCATGCCTGCGCCGTCATATTCAGGCGAAACCATCATTCCCAGAAAGCCGAGTTCGCCAAGTTTTTTGACAATCTCGTAAGGGAATTCTTCTTTTTCGTCGCGCTCAATGGCGTCTTTGATTTCGTTTTGAGCAAAGTCGCGCGCGGCTTGTTGAATCATTAAGTGTTCTTCGGTGAGTGTGAAATTCATTGTCGTAGAAAATTGAAAGTGATTGAAAACTTCAAACTTGATTGAGGTAGAAAATAGATGTTCAGAGCGGAAATGCGAAATGGTTTATTGAATGGGTAGTTCGACGATAAAAGTTGCGCCTTTATCTTTGCCTTCTGACTCTGCCCAGATTTTTCCGCCGTGCAGTTCCACAAGTTTCTTAACGATAGAAAGCCCAAGCCCGGTTGAACTTTCGCCGCCGGTGGGTCGCGCAGAAAGCCGCTGAAATTTTCCAAACAGTTTTTCCATGTCTTCTTCGGTCAAGCCTTGTCCTTCGTCTTTGACTGAAACGCGCACCACTTCTCGCTTTGAGGGATTATCTATCGTTATGCGTTCTACGCAGACCGTAATCAACTTTTGTCTCGGACTGTATTTGATAGCGTTGCTGATTAAATTTTCAAACACTTGTTTGAGCAAATCTGCATCGCCCTGCACGAAGCAATCTTGTGTGGATTCAAACAAAATGGTTTGTGATTTTTTCTTAGCAAGAACTTCAAATGTCTCTTCAATCAAAGATTTTACAAGTGTGGTCAGATTTAGGGTTTGAATTTTAAGTTCAAAGGTGGTGGTTTCGGCAAATTTTGCATCTTCCAGCAAGTTATTGATGAGCGTGAGCATACGTTCTGCTCCTTTATGAATCATATCCACAAATGGTTTTACATTGCTTGGAATGTTTTCTTCTTTTATGAGATGAGCAAAGCCCATAATGGATTGCAGTGGGTTTTTGAGGTCGTGCGCGGCGATTGCAAGTAGTTCGGTTTTGAATTGATTGGCTTTGACGAGTTCGACATTTTCGAGGCGATATTTTTCCGCTTCTAATCGGCGGAGTTCTGATTCTTTTTTGGCTTTTTCAGCTTCGAAAGTCATGCTTAAGTTTTGAATGCGTTTTTGGCTCTCTTCATTTTGGATTTCTCCGTGCAGTTTGTGGAAGAGCCTGCAATAACGCAGTGCGCTGACTGCATCGCCTTTTTGCTCAAAGAGAAGTGAGATTTTGCCGTAGGCTTCAACGAGCACGCCTTTGGCATTGATTTCATTGGCGATGTCTATTGCTTGCTCCAAATACTCAATTGCTTTATCCAAACTGTGTTGCTCAAAGTTTTTTTCGGCAAAGAGTTTTGCTTTTGTCATCAAGCATAAGGCTTGTGCATTTCTATCGCCGAGACTTTCCATCATTTCCAAACTTTCGTTCGCCACCATGAGGGCATCAGCATAGCGTGCTTGTTTGATGTAAAGTTCAGAGATATTGTTCAAGGTATGGGCGATGCCTTGTCGGTCGAGGATTTGGCGTTTGATGCTCAAACTTTCTTGATAGGCTTGTAGCGCGTTGTCATAGTCGTTCATTGCTTCATAAACGTTGCCCAAGTTATTGAGCGTAAGCGCGTAGCTGCGGCGATTTCCAGATTTTATTTCATACTCTAAGCATCTTTGATAGCTGTCAATCGCTTTTTGATACTCATTTAAGGATTCATACACCAGCCCGATTCCGCTGTAGGCGACACTCTGCCCTTGCTCGTCGCCAGTTTCTTGATATGTTTTCAATGCTTTGAACTGGTAATCAAGTGCATCTGCATAATTACCCAATGAGTAATGCAGGTTACCGATATTGACGTAACTGTTTGCCTCTCCGCGTTTGTCGTCAAGTTGGAGACAAAGTTCCAGACTTTGATTGTAGTATGGCATTGCGCGCTCATACCTTGAAAGATGATGATGAACACTGCCAATGTTATTAAAAAAAGACGCCATCGATCTTTTATCGTCTGACCGTTTGCTATACTCCAATCCTTTTTCATACATCTCGAGCGATATTTCGAATTCGCCCTTGAAAAACGATACGCTTCCTAACACACGATAGGCATCGGCTATCGCTTTGTAGTCATTTATCTCGCTCGCCACAGAAATCGCCCGACATGCCGTTTGTTTTGCGTTTTCAAATTCTGACAGGTGTTGATAAACGACGCATTGAAGGCTTAAGCATCGAGATAAAACTTTGTTGTAAGGCTCTCTCTCAAATTGGTGTTCATTAAGCATTGCCTCTGCTTCTTTGAGCATTGCCAATGCTTTTTGTGGCTCTTTTATGCAAAGCGGCTTTGCTTTATCACAGAGCGATTCTGCTTCACTGAGCAATATGGTTTGGTCATCAAACATGGTTTTCTGGCATTTGTTGGCTTGGCTCGGCTTGTAACTCGACGATAAAGGTTGCACCTTTATTTTTGCCTTCTGATTCTGCCCAGATTTTTCCGCCGTGCAGTTCCACAAGTTTCTTGACGATGGAAAGCCCCAGCCCGGTTGAACTTTCGCCGCCGGTGGGTCGCGCAGAAAGCCGCTGAAATTTTCCGAACAGTTTTTTCATATCCTCTTCGCTTAAGCCTTGTCCTTCATCTTGCACCGAGAATCGCACCGTGCCATTTGTGCCTCGTGCAACGGTTAGTCGAATTGTTTTTTCAGGCGGGGAGTATTTAATCGCATTGCTTATCAAGTTTTCAACGACTTCCTTCATTCGCTCGACATCAATGCTCACGATGCAATTTTCCTCAATGCTCACTTCCAGTTTTTGGCGTTTGGCTTCCGCCATCAAGTAAAAATTTTCGCTAATGACTTGAACCATCAAGCCCAAATCGCTATTGCGTCGGTTCAACTCCAATTTGCCCGCGTCGATTGCGGCAGTTTGCAACAGGTCTTCAATCAAGCCGAGCATTTTTTGTGAGGCACGCCGAATAGATGAGGCTTTTTTGTTGATGGTGGCGAGTTGCTTGGATTCTTCGCTAATGAGTTCGGCAAATCCCATAATGATTTGAAGCGGGTTTTTGAGGTCGTGCGCCGCAATGGCTAAGAGTTCGTTTTTGAGTTGATTGGCTTCTTGAAGTTCTTTGTTCAGACGCGCAAGGTCTTCGTTTTTGAGGCGATAGAGTTCGGCTTCGCGTTGCGATTTGTCCAATTCATATTTGAGCGTGAGTTTCTTCGTTTTTTCTTCGGATTGCTCGCGCAAGAGTGCATTTTCAAGTTCATGAAACTTGACGAAGTGCTCGTAGGCTTTTTGGTAATCACCAAGTTCGCGATAGGCTTCAGCGAGCAACTGTCGCGCTTGTTTTTCAATGTTTTTTGTTCCGATTTCTTGCGAGAGCGTTACACTTTCCATCAAATATGCGATGGACTCTTGATACTGTTTGCTGTTCAGCAAAGCATGTCCAATGGCTTGAATCGTATGTGCTTCGCCGCTTTTGTCGCCCATGGCTCTGCGCCGCTCCAAACTTTTTTTCATCATCTCCAAGCCTTTCTCGACCTGACCCAAGTCGAAGTAGGCGGCACCTGCATTGAGGAGCGAGACGCTGATTTCGCGTTCTTGATGGGTTTTTGTTCTTATTTCAAGGGATTCTAAGAAGTAATCGAGGGCTTTTTGCTTGTCGTTGTTGTAGTAGTGAATCGTGCCGATGTTGCTTAGCACTGTGCCCCACTCCACATAAAGCTCGCAGGCTTTGGCAAGTTCTAAGGCTTCTTCGTAGAACTCTTGCGCTCTTTCCAAATTTCCCATGGTTTGATACAGACCACCGATATTGATGAGCGTGCCACACTGTTGCACTCTATCGTTCATTTGCATATTGATTTGCAATGCAAACATATAGCACTCCATGGCTTTGCTATGCTCGCCTAATTTCCAATACACCAAGCCTTTGTTTGTGAGCACACTTGCCTGACCACGCACATCTTGCAGATTTTGAAACTCGTCCAACGATTTATTCAAGCAATTGAGTGCTTCTTGATAGTTGCCACGATTGTAAGCAAAAACACCCTTGTTTCGGAACGACGAGGCGATGCCAAATCGATGTCGCGCTTGTAAGGCAAGCGACAAGGCTTCGTCGGAGAGGACTTCCGCTCGCGCCATGTCGTTTGAGCGCAGTTGATAGGCAAGTTCGTTCATCAGGTCGATTCTCTCCCGCCCATCGGTTGCCTTTGCAAGACGCGCTTCAAGCGAATGAATTTTCTCGTCAGGGTTCATCTTTGCAGGTGCACTAAAAATTCGGCGTATATCGGTTTTCAGGATAAAATTGCTTGATAATCTCCATTGCTTCTTCGGGCGAATCGACGAGGAAAATAAAATCCATGTCGTTTTCGCTGATGTAATGATGTTTTTCCATCAATGTTTTTCTAATCCACTTCCATAAGTCGCCCCAAAATTCTTTGCCAATCAAGATGACGGGAAACATGGTGATTTTCTGTGTTTGAATAAGCGTGATGGCTTCGAAAAATTCGTCCATTGTGCCGTATCCGCCGGGCATGACGATAAAGGCTTGCGAATACTTGACGAACATGACTTTTCGGACGAAGAAGTAATCGAACCAGATGAGCCGCTCTTTGTCGATGTAAGGATTGGCTTCTTGCTCGAAGGGCAGAACGATGTTTAAGCCGACCGAGACGCCGCCTGCTTTTTTCGCGCCTTTGTTGCCTGCTTCCATAATTCCCGGTCCGCCGCCCGTAATCACGCCAAGCCCGTGTTCTGCCAAGAGTTCCGCCATTCGCTCTGCCATTTTGTAATACTTATCGTTTGGCTTCACGCGCGCCGAGCCAAAGATGGCAACCGATGGACCGGCTTCCGCCATTTTCTCGAAGCCTGTAACGAACTCCGCCATAATGCGAAAGATGCGCCAACCGTCGTGGCTCAAATCTGCCCACTTTTCCATCTTGCTTCGAAATGCTTCTGAGACCTGCTCTGCGGCATTGACAATTTTCGGCGGCGCACCATTGCTTTTTTTGAGAACAACATTGCCCGTTCTTGAAAACTTCGTTACAGACTTTTTCCTTGTGCTTTTCATTTGTGATACTAAAGCGTTAAAAAGTTTTTGAGAATTTTTTTGCCTTCGGCGGTCATAATCGATTCGGGGTGAAACTGCACGCCGTAAAGTTTTTTCGCTTTGGATTCCAATCCCATAATGATACCGTCGTCTGTCCACGCCGTTACAGCAAGGCTTTCGGGCAAAGTCTCTTTTTCTACGATGAGCGAGTGATAGCGCGTTGCCTCAAACGGATTTTCAACATCTTGAAAAATTCCCTCACGGTTGTGATGCACTTTTGATACTTTTCCGTGCATGGGCTTCGGCGCACGAATCACCTTTCCGCCTAAGGCTTGCCCGATGGATTGATGCCCTAAGCACACGCCGAGAATCGGAATCCGCGATTGAAATCGCTCAATCACACTTAGCGAAATGCCTGCTTCATTCGGTGTGCAAGGACCGGGCGAGATGACAATTTTTTCGGGCTGTTTTTTTTCAATCTCATCGAGCGTCAGTTCATCGTTGCGATAAACTTCCATCTCTGCACCAAGTTCGCCGAAGTATTGAACCAAGTTGTAAGTGAATGAATCGTAGTTATCAATGACGAGCAGCATAGGTTGGTTTATAGTTTTGAAGATACTTCGAATTTACGCAACATTTCCGCCGATTAGAATATCCTTATTTGCCATATTCTTTCGTTGCTATATTTACGCCACTTTCCTTAATCAAACCATCTTGCTTTGAATCGGATTATTGTTTGGCATCGGCGCGATTTGCGCACACACGATAACACTGCACTTTCCAACGCGCTCCAAGAAACGACCGACATTCTGCCGCTCTTCATTTTCGCCGACGACATTTTGAAACAGCGCGACGACTTTTCGCCTGCCTGCGTGAAGTTCATGACGGAATCACTCAAAGATTTATCCGCGCAATATGAACGCATTGGTGGCAAACTCATTCTTCGGCGCGGCTTTTTTCTCGAAGTTTTGCACGAGGTCGTTCGAGAATCCGAAGCGCGTGCGATTTATTTCAACGAAGATTACGAACCCGCTGCCAAAGCCCGCGACAACGATGTGATTCAAACCTTCACCAAACTCGGCTTGCAAGTGAGAGCCTTCAAAGACCAAGCCCTTTTCGCCAAGCAGGAACTTCTCACCAAACAAGGCAAACCTTATACGGTTTTCACACCTTACAAAAAAGCATGGCTCTCGCAAGTGCATCTTATTCCGACGCCCATCCCTGCGCCGAAGCATCTGACAACGGTTGCAATTCACTCGCTTCCGCCACTTTCCAACGACGAACTCGGATTTCCCTGCACCCAGCAGTTGCTCGTCAAAGGCGGCTCAACCGAAGGCGAACGCCAACTCGCGCAATTTCTTTCCAACAAAATTCATCGCTACAAAGAACTGCGCGACTTTCCCGCTCTTGATGGCACCAGTTTGCTTTCTGCCCATTTGCGCTTTGGCACAATTAGCGTCAGAGAAATTGTTCGCCGCGCGTTGTCGCTCTTGGAAGATGCTAAAAGCGAGACGGAAAAAATCGGAATTGAAACCTTCGTGAGCGAACTCATTTGGCGCGATTTTTACTTTCAGATTTTAGACAACTTTCCGATTGTTGAAAAAGAAAGTTTTCAGCCGTCGTTTCGGCACTTGCAGTGGGAAAATCGTGATGATTACTTTGAAGCGTGGAAATTCGGGCGAACGGGCTTTCCGATTGTCGATGCCGCCATGCGCCAACTGAACACAACCGGCTGGATGCACAACCGATTGCGCATGATTGTTGCCAGTTTTCTCACCAAAGATTTGCTTATCGATTGGCGATGGGGCGAGCGATATTTCATGCAGATGCTCGTCGATGGCGATATGGCGGCAAACAACGGCGGTTGGCAATGGAGCGCGAGCACCGGCACGGACGCACAACCTTATTTCAGAATTTTTAATCCTACTTCGCAGTCGCAAAAGTTTGACCCGCATGGAAAGTTCATCAAAGCCTTTTTGCCCGAGCTTCGCGCCGTTCCCGAAAAATATATTCACGCGCCGCATGAAATTTTGCAAAAGTCGCCGCTTCTTGCAAGGGAAATTGGAATTGAACTCGGAAAAGATTATCCGCTTCCGATTATTGACCACGCTGTTCAGCGCGAGAAAGCCCTTGCGATGTTCAAATCAGCAAAGTAACCTTTTTGCACGATGAACTTTCGCTACATTCTTTCAGAAAGCGTTTCAGGATTTCGGCGCGCCAAACTTGCCAGCGCGATTTCCATTTTCACCATTAGCATTTCGCTGGTGTTGCTTGGCATTTTTGCGACGCTTTCGCTCAACGCCTCGCGGGTGCTTTCCGAAATTCGCTCTCGTGTAGAAGTAGAGTTCTTTTTAAGCCAATCGCTGAAAGAAAAAGACGCCCGACGCCTTGCCGCCTCCTTGCAAAACGAAACTTCGGTTCAAACAGCGGTGTATATTTCGCCTGATAGTGCGGCGCAAATTTTTAAGTCAGAATTTGGCGAAGATGTTGTTGCGATTCTCGGCACAAATCCCTTGCCGGCTTCAATTAAAGTGAGGTTGAAATCTGATTACGCGACGCTCGATAGTTTGGAGAACTTCGTCGCCGAAGTCAAAACGCGAAACGGCATTTTGGAAGCGCGATACAACAAGGAGTTTCTGGCAGGGCTCGACCGCAACGCACGAATTTTGTTCTATGTTACTTGTGGCATCGGCATATTGATTTCCATTGCCGCGATTGCGTTGATTTCCAATACGATTCGCCTGATTATTATGAACAAGCAAGAAATTATTCGCACGATGCTTCTTGTTGGGGCTACAAATGGCTTTATTCGCTCACCGTTTTTGATTGAAGGTGCGTTGCAAGGATTTTTGGGGGGAATTTTCGCCATTGGCTTGCTTGCTCTCGTCAATGTTGCACTTTATCAAACTTATCCCGACCTCTACGAAGCGATTGCCTTGCCCGACTATCGCGTTTATGGGATTCTTGCCGTGTTGGGCTTGCTTCTGGGGCTGTTTGGAAGTTCGCTTGCCGTGCGAAAGTTTTTAAGCGGGAATTGATTTTTCAAAGTGGCTAAACGCTTGTATTTTCAGTCGCTTTTTCGGCGTGATATTTATCGGGCGTTGTGATAACTATCACATTCAACCGTTTTGAATCGGCGTAATATCGGCTTGTAACTTTCACGAATCATTCATTCAACTAACTTATTCAACTAAACCGAGAGGATTAACGATGCGCCTTCTAAAACTCACCTTGCTTCTGCTGACGACAGCGGTGCCTTTGAGCGCACAGGTTCAATTTGACCGTGCTCAAAGCCGCCTTTTAGTCGACCCTGCTCAAATCACGATTGCCGCATTTGCGTCAATTGTTCTTGATGGAAATATCCCATCTGGTGCACCGTCTGTGCTTTTGATTGCATATGAAAACAACGGACAGCCCGTTCCGACGCGCCTTTCCATGAAATTTTCACGAAACGGACAACTGATTGGCTCAGGTCTTAGCCCTTGGGTTCAGAATTTCACAGGGTCTGTTCGTCATACCAACAACACGCTTGCCAGCGGT
>CALKXI010000136.1 GCA_938003965.1 uncultured Chlorobiales bacterium | reverse complement strand
CTTTGGGTCTTGTGCCGTCGAGCAATTTGAGTTCGGCATACTTCGGCTGTCGGTCGCGCACTTCGACTTTGCCCATGGCGACAGCGTCGTCAATGAACGCATCGCTTCCGTCAAATTCAATGTGAAGCATATTTTTTCCATATAACTTTTTTACCTCGCGCACACTGCCGTCCAAGACCTTTTCACCATTGTTAATCAAACAAATTGAATCACAGATTTTCTCCACTTGCTCCATTCGGTGCGTCGAGAAAAGAATGGTTTTTCCTGCTTTCTTCAGTTCGAGAATAATATCCATCACGAGTTCCGAATTTATCGGGTCTAATCCTGAAAACGGCTCGTCCAAAATGAGCAGTTCGGGTTCGTGTAGCACAACGGAAATAAACTGCACTTTTTGTTGCATACCTTTGGAGAGTTCTTCCACTTTTTTTTCTGACCATGAGTCGATTTCAAATCGTTTGAGCCACATCGCCGCTTTTTCTTTCGCCACTGCTCTCGATACGCCTTTGAGTTCGGCAAAATAGACGAGCAACTCGCCCACTTTCATTTTTTTATACAAGCCACGCTCTTCGGGCAAGTATCCAATTTTGGATTGAAGTTCCATGCGCATTGGCTCGCCCAAAAATTCAATCGTGCCGCTGTCGGGAAGTGTTATGCCACAAATCATGCGTATGGTCGAGGTCTTTCCTGCGCCGTTCGGTCCAAGTATGCCGTAAATTTCTCCGCGATTCACCGAAAGCGAAAGATTCTTGACGGCAACTTTTCCGTCATAAATTTTTGAAATAGCATTGATGTTGAGCATAGATAAATCGGCGTGATGTTGATGTGATGAAAAGCCTTACGCCCTTTCTGTTGTGGAAGTTACGCAGGCGGAAGTTTTCGGAGAGCATAAAAAAGCAGAGCGTCTCTCTCAAGACGCCCTGCCTTAATACAACATAAAGAGCCTGTGATACTACCTTACTACTGAATACTGCTCTTACTACTGATACTACCTATACTACTACTGTCGCAAATTTAATTCACTTCTGCCTTGCTGTCCACATCTTGAAACGATTTTGGCACCTCAAACAAAGACGGTTTGAACGATTTTCTCGTTATGCGTTTGGCTTCAATGCGCGCGCTTGCGGCTGGCTCTGAGGCAATGACTTTGAGCGGAAAGCCGTTGAGATTTTCTTTTTGCATGACTTCAACCGCATTTGGGCTAATGCCGATGAGCGCGCCTGCATCGGCAAGTCGCGTCAGCGTTGTAGAATCCACAAGCGATTCTGCCGTCCAGACTTCAATCGTGCGTTTCGCACTTTTGAGCACGAAGTGATGGCACATCACGTTCAAGATTTTTTCCTTGCCGAATTTTTCCACTTCAAATTTTTCCAATTTTCCGATTGAAGACGAAAGGCGTCGTTGCTCTTGCAGGTCGATTTCGCGATAGGTTTTGGCTTTTGTATCGAGCCGATAGGCGTTGGTGCTGTCGCGGGGAAGAACTATCGTAAAAGCCGATGTTCCTTTGAAGTCTGCACGAATGCCTTTTGGCGAGAGCAAAAGTTCGAGTTCGCCGTTTTGTTGGTCGGATTGCACCCGCAAGGTGATTGCGCCTTCAAACGCTTGCGCTCGGAGCAGTGGCGCAACGCAGAGCCACAAGAGAAGCAGGTTAATGCGTAATGGCATAAAGCACGATGTTTGTTCCGAATTGCAGGGCTTCTTCGCGTTTTTCGGGTGGGTCGTTGTGGATTTCAGGATTTGCCCAACCGTCGCTCGGATTGGATTCGTAGGTATAGAGCAAGACGAGGCGATTATCATAAAAAAGTCCGAAGGTTTGTGGTGGTTGATTGTCGTGCTCGTGCGTTTTCGGCGCGCCATTCGGAAACTTGAAAAAGATGTTGAAGATTGGGTGTGAATACGGCAGTTCCACTAAATCAGTTCCACTGAACAGACGCTTCACTTCTCGGCGAAAACTTTTATCCATTCCGTAGTCGTCATCAACATAAATGAATCCACCCGATTTGAGATAGGCACGCAAGTTTTCAAGTTCGGCTTCGGTGAAGCGCACATTGCCGTGTCCGGTCATAAACACGAAGCGATACTGAAAAATGTTTGGGCTCGAGGCTTCGACGATTTCTTCTTTTTCGGGCGTGGCAATGCCGGTTTTTTCTTTGACGAATCGCATAAGGTTCGGCACGGCGGAAGGGTCGTTATACCAATCGCCACCGCCACTGTATTTGAGCCGTGCACAGCGAAAGGCGGGCGGCACTTTCTGCGCCCACAAGGTCGCCTCGCCAAGCATAAACCATGCGAAAACAAAAATTGCGACTTTCAACCGTTCAAAAAGTTTATGATTCGGCTACTACGGGTTTCGGCACAGGTTGCAGTTTCAATATCAAAAATCCTGCAAGCCCTGCCGCAACCGAGGTCATCAACACCGATATTTTTGATGCCGCAATAACTTCCAGATTGCTTTCAAAAGCTAAAACCGTAATGAAAATGGACATCGTAAATCCGATTCCGCCTAAAAATCCTGCTCCCCAAAAATGCTTCCAATTTGTGCCGCGCGGATACTCGGCAATTTTCAGTTTAATGGCGATTAACGCCGCTCCCAAAATGCCGACCGACTTTCCGACAAAGAGTCCCAAGAAAATGCCTAAACTATTCGCCGAGAACAGCCCTTGCCACCAATTTTCAGAAAAGATGATGCATGTGTTGGCTAAGGCGAAAATCGGCATAATCACAAATAACACTGGCACGTGAAGTGCGTGCTGTAAGCGATACGAGGGCGAGGATTCCGAGCCGTCTCTAAACGGAATGGCAAACGCAAGCAATACGCCTGCAATCGTTGCGTGAATGCCTGACCCCATCATGCAATACCACATCACCACGCCGAGCACGAGATAAATCCAAAGTGCATCAACTTTTAAGCGGTTCAAAATTAACATCACCACGAAAAGGCTCATTGCGCCAAGAAAGAACGCAAGCGAAAATCCTTTTGAATAGAAAATCGCGATAACGATAATCGCGCCCAAGTCGTCAATAATTGCCAATGCCGTTAGGAAGACCTTGACCGCGAGCGGCACATTTTTTCCAACCATTGCTAAAATGCCGAGTGCGAAGGCAATATCGGTTGCCATTGGGATTCCGAATCCTGCTTGCGTTTCCGTTCCCGAATTCAGCACGAGATGAAACGCCGCTGGTAACAACATTCCGCCAAGTGCGGCAACTATCGGAAGCGTGGCTTTGCGCAGTTCAGAAAGTTCGCCTGCATAAATTTCGCGCTCAATTTCTAATCCCACGAGCAAAAAGAAAATTGCCATCAAACCGTCGTTAATCCAATGTTCGAGGCTATGTTTAAGATTGAGGTAATCGGTTTGAACGCCGATTTTTGCGTGCCAAAAGTCGACATACGCTTGACCGAGCAATACATTTGCTAGAAGAAGCGAAAGCACCGTGCTTGCCAAGAGAAGTAACCCCGACGATTGATTGCTTTCTGTGAACTCTTTGAACAGTTTGGTGAATTTGAGCGAGAACGACATGTGATGTTTAGAAATGTTTTAGGTGAATCGCTTTGTGCCTTCAAAGAACAAATACGCAAACGGCAGGTTGTAGAGACTTGTTGCAACCGCCGAGAGCGTCCATTTGAAGAAAGGTGCTTGCAATGCCGTTGACACGAGTTCGTAAGCAGACGTTCCAAATAATGCGGCGAATGCTGTTGCTATCAGAAAGTTTGAGACTTTCTCGAGGTCATCAGGATTGGAAAAAAAACCCGCCACGAAGCCCGAGACAGTTTTTGCGAATGCGTCAAGCCCCATTGTGCCGTGAAGCAAATCCATTAAGAGACCGATGACAAAGCCTGCGGTTGTGCCGAAGCTTTGTCCTTCGCGGCGAGCAATCCAAACGGCAAGAAGGAGCATGGCGTCGGGCTTTGCACCGAAGACGAGCAGACGGTCAAAAAGCAGTTTTTGAAGAAATCCCAGCGCAATCGCGCCGCCGACATACCAAAGAATGCGCTGTCTCAAACGAGTTGAAAAGAAATGACTTTATTGAAATTCCCTGTAACGTGCCCGCAGTTGATTCTGCTCAACATTCGGCTTCGTTAAATCTACAAAGACATGCTCGAGCGTGCTGAAATCTACCGAGAGCCGAACACGAATACGCTGAAATAAATCGTTGTCGCTTGTCTCTGTTTGCTCGACTGTTCCAACGGGAATGTTTGCATTCGCAAACGAACTGAACTCCGTCGTTAGAAGACGCTCGCCAACTTCGATTTTTCGACTGGCTGGAATGTGCAAGAGTTGTGCGGTTTCAATGTCTCCGCCCGACCAATGGACCACACCGAGCAAGCGTGTTTTTTCCGACACCACGCTGACTTTGAAATCCGAATTGATTACAGGCTGAACAATCGCAAAGTGTGGTGATGTTAAAATAATTCTTCCTGCCAAGCCTTTATCGGTCAAGACTGCCATGCCGACTTCCACGCCGTCTTGCGAGCCTGCATCAATCATAAACAGGTTGCGTTCGGGGTGAAAGGTTCTATCGACGACGTGAGCAAAGCGAAGTGCACGCGGGGTTTCGGCTTTGCAGTTCAGGAGTTCTCGAAGTTTTTCGTTTTCAATTTGCGCCGTGCGCATGCGGCTAACTTCTGCCGAGAGTTCGGCGTTGGTGGCGAGCAGGGCGGCGTTTTCATCAATCAATCCGAAATAACGATTCCAAGTTTTGAGCGGCGTTTCAATCGCACCAAACAGTTCAACACTTGCGCCGCGAATTGCATGCAAGGCGGGCGTATCACGATTAACAAGCAGCGCAAGCGAAATCAAACAAAACACCACGAGCAGAATGTATTGCCGAAAATCGTAAATGATGAAATCGAGTAACTGCCTCATCTCAAAAGCCGAGTGGCTCTTTTTGCGTTGACTTGAAAATCCATTGCGCGCCCACTGTTAGCGCAAGCACGACGCCGAGCAACAGCACGCCTTGTGCCGACGCAACGCCGAACTCACCCAATCGAAGCGACGAAAACATCGCGACTGAAATCGGCATTGCGTCAGGCGAATATAGCAACACCGAACAAGGAAACTCACTAAACGCGCTCACAAAGGTGAACAAAAATCCCGACGCAATCGCTGAAAGCGCAATCGGCACAATCACCCGACGCACAACCCGCGCAGGCGACGCGCCCAACGATGCCGCCGCTTCCG
>CALKXI010000135.1 GCA_938003965.1 uncultured Chlorobiales bacterium | reverse complement strand
GATACAACTTGGCAAAACGCTTGCCGACGCCGAGACGGAGTTTCGGAAAATGTATCTCACCAAAACGCTGCAAAAAACATCGTCGATTACCGAAGCGGCAAAGCAACTTGGAATCAATCGCACGCACTTCTACAAACTGCTTGCGCAACTGGGGATTCCGTATTAACGCTTATAGGGAGAGGTATTCGGAAGAGAAGTGTGATGCGTGAAGCCAAGCAACTTGGCATCAGCAATGACAAGCTTAACAGGCAGGCGCGCGCAAATTTCTTGTGCGGTCTTATCATCGCTTGCGGTCATGATGTTGTAACCCTCTCGCGCTAAAATTTCGCGCAGTCTTCGCAACTCTTGTAAGTCGCTATCAATGATAAGAATGTGTTCTGTCATAGATGACAAGTTAATGTATCTCACTTGGCGTCAAAAGATGTGCCAACTTGTATTGGCAAAAAACTTGAAGAACGGCAAAGAAGAAAAGAAAAAGTTGCATTTTAGCGACACCCTGTTGCATCATTGAGACAATTCGGCGTCAATGCGTCAGGGCGTAAAGAACGAGATTGACGGCAAATTTCGTGTTATCCTCCGCCAGCCAACGTTTGTTTCGGTGGTCGTAATCCCATTCGCAACCGTAGTCTTTATTGCTGTATAAAATCGCCATGCGTCCGTTTATCTCAACGGCTTTGAGGTAATCGTGCACCAAATCGTCGCCCCAACCATTGAGCTCGAGCGAGGTCGTTGGCGGTCCGCTCGGGAAATCGAAGAAGCAGTGATAAATCGGGTGGGAATTGGGAATCTTTTTGAGCGCATTTGAGCCGAAAATGCCTGCAATTTGCGCCTCAAACGACTTAGCAAAAAGCCCATCAATGTCGTGATTGCAATCATCGACGAAAATAAATCCGCCGTTGCGAACATATCGTTCAAAGTGATCGCGCTCTTTGGAAGTAAATTCAACGAGTTTATGCCCGCTCAAATAGCAGAACGGCGCGTCAAAAATTTCGGGCGAATCGAGCGCAACGACTTTTTCTTTTGGCTCAATGCTGATGGTGGTATATTGCACAAGAGAGTGAAGCACGTTGGAAGGCATGCGTTCGTCGGTGTTCCAATTTCCCGAAGCGTAGGCAAGGCGCGTGAAAAGAAAATCCGATTTGCGCCGCTCAAACTGTGAAGCAACCGCGTTGGCAAACGGAGAGAGCATCACGCCGCTGGTTGCAAAGAGAGCCGTTTTAAGGAATGCACGTCGGTTCATCGTTCAAGTTCTTCCAAACATTTTATCTAACTCGCTCAGCGAAAGTTTAATGATAATCGGGCGACCGTGCGGACACACGTAGGGCATTGAAGTGGCAAAGAGTTGGTCGATGAGCAAAGTCATTTCGCGTTGCGAGAGTTTATCGCCTGCCATAATCGCGTTGCGGCACGCATATGACTTTGCAATGTTATCGCGCTTCTCGAGTTTGAGCGATTGCTGGTAATCCAAATACTGCTCAATGAGTTCAAACAAAATTTTCTCTTCTGCACCGGGCTTGACATCGGACGGAACGCCCTCGACAACGACTGAATGTTGGCTAAACTGTCGGAACGAAAACCCCAACTTCTCTAAATCTTGGCGCAATTCTTCTAACACTTTCATATCCCAAGGCTTGAGTTCAATGCGGTGCGGAAAGAGCAGTTGTTGCGAGTTCGAGATGCCTGCGTCCATGACGGTCAGTGCGCGTTCATACAAAATGCGCTCATGGGCGACGTGTTGGTCAATGAGCATTAAGCCCGATTTGATTTGCGTAAGAATGTAGCGGTTATGCAACTGCACCGGAAAAGCCCCTTTGAGGCTGTCGGATTCCGTTTCAGAAGATTGAAAAATGAGTTGATACTCACGCGATTTCGGCGCGTCAATCGGCGGCTCAAACGAGGCGTCGGAAAATGAAGGCTGTTCAGGTGCAGATGGGTGCGTCGGCGCGGCAGACGGTTCGATTTCGCGCTTGAAATCGGCGTAAAGCGCATTGCTACTGCGAACTTCAAAATCGCGCTCGTTGTAGGAGAGCCGTTTCTGAACACCCGGAAATTCAGAGAAAGAGGGTTTGTAGAAGTTCGAAGAGGATTCAGACGGAGTAGAATCGGCGCGCAAAGTGTCGGGCTTTTCTTCAATCACAACGCTGGGCGAAAAATCCATGCCGCTCACCGTTTTCTTGACGACGGAAAGTATCAGGTTATACACGTTCCGCTCATCTTCGAAACGCACTTCCATTTTAGTTGGGTGGACATTCACATCAAAACGGCGTGGCTCCATTTCAAGGTAAATCAAATAAAACGGCTGTTCGCGCTCGCCCAAGAGTTCGCCGTAGCCTTGCATAATGGCGTGGTGAAGTTGGCGGCTTTGTGTGATGCGGCGGTTGATGAAGAGAAATTGCTCGTTCTTGGTGCGCTTCATCATGGCGGGCTTTCCAAGAAAGCCTTGCACGTTCGCAAAGTCGTTGGATTCTTTGAACTCAATCAATCCGTTTGAAAAATCTTTGCCGAAAAAATGATTGAGCCGCTCGTTGAGGCTGTGTGTGGTGAGATGAAAGACTTCGTCGCCATCGCTGATGAACTTCCACTTGATTTCGGGGTGGGCGAGCGTTTGGGCTAAAATCGTGTCGTAAATATGCTTGAACTCGGTCGTGTCGGATTTGAGAAACTTGCGCCGCGCAGGAATGTTGTAAAAAAGGTTGCGCACAGCGATAGAAGTGCCGTCAGGTGCATGAGTTTTAGAAGTTTCTTGAAAGACCCCGCCGTCAATGCGCACAAGCGAGGCGAGCGTATCTTCGCGGCGTTTCGTTTTAAGCTCGATTTGAGCGATTGACGCAATGCTGGCAAGGGCTTCGCCACGAAATCCGAGCGTATGTAAATCTTCTAAATCTTCCACTGTAGAAATTTTGCTGGTGGCAAAGCGTTCGAAGGCGAGCATGGCGTCGTCTTCGCTCATGCCGCAACCGTTATCGATAACTTGAATGAGCGTTTTGCCTGCGTCTTTAATGATAAGCGTAATTTCGTCTGCGCCCGCGTCGATGGCGTTCTCGAGCAATTCTTTCACCGCTGAAGCGGGTCGCTGAACCACTTCGCCTGCCGCGATTTTATTGGCGATGACGTCAGGCAATTTTTTGATAAACCCCATATTGAAAATGTCGTTGAAATCAAATCGTCAAGAATACTATCCAAACAAAAACAAAATCGGAATGGATAATCGTTTTCGCCATGCGCGCTCGGAGTGGTCGTCGCCGACAAACTTTTTCGTGAGCCAAGTTATGCCGTATTGGTAACCGTTTTGAGCCATAACGCTGTCGACGCGCTGTTGGTAGGGTTCGTAGTCTTTATCGAGCGTTTCTGTTCCAAAATCAAAATAAATTTTATGCGATTGCGGGTCGGGAAGGTGTGTTTTGAGGTATTCAATCATAATGCCGTTGCCTGCGGGAAAATGCGTAGAAAGGCAGGCGGCTTTTCCAAAGACGGACGGATATTCACAGATAGCGTAAAGCGAAATCAAGCCGCCCATGCTGGAGCCAATGATGGCGGTTGCGGCGGGTTCGGGATTGGTTGAATAGGCGGAATCGATAAACGGCTTGAGTTCCTCAACGATGAATTTGAGATAATTATCGGACGCCATTTTTGCCATTGGGTAGCGCGCCTGCATGGAGTCGCGTGTGGATTGCGGGAGCATCTCGTAGGCTTTTTGCGGCATGTATTCGCCGTAGCGGTTCGGCGTGTTCCAAATGCCGACGGCAATCACATCGCCAATTTTGTGTTCAGCGCGAAGTTGTGTGAGCGTTTCGTCAGCCCCCCAGTCGACGCGCGTGTAGGAGGTGGCGGAGTCGAAGCAGTTTTGCCCGTCGTGCATGTAGAGAACGGCGTAACGCTTGCTCGTATCGTAATCGCTTGGAAGCCACACATCGACTTGGCGCGGTGAAATATACTTGGAAGCAAACGATTTATGCTCAATCAATTTTCCGGTTACGGTGCGCTGAGTTGCGGTGCGTTCAGGTGCTTTGCTCGAGCAGCCAAACCAAAAAAGCACAACGATGAAAAGGAATATGGTTTTCATAGACGATGGCTCAACGATGTTGTTAAGTGGTAAGTTGGAGTGGAAGATATGGAGATTCGTGGGCAATACTAGATTCGAACTAGTGACCTTTCGCGTGTGAAGCGAACGCTCTAACCAACTGAGCTAATTGCCCTTTCAGATTTTTAATGAACGTGGGCGACAAAGATACTGAAGCCGATGAAATTTCAAAAAACATTCAAAGAACTTTATGGCGAAATGCACGAGCGAAGCGATGCAGTCGAGAAATTGGTATCAATCGTTAGTTCTTTTTCGCACAAGTGCCAAAGCTTTTGGCAAGGAAAAGTTTCTTCGTAAAGGGCTTTGCCGATAATAACTGAATCGACAAGTGGCATCAGCTCGCTCAGTTTGACCAAATCGTGATAAGAAGCGACGCCGCCCGACGCCGTAACGCGCAAGCCCGTTGACGCTGCAAAGTGTTTAATCGCTTCATAGCCGACACCATTGAGCATGCCGTCTTTGGAAATATCGGTATAAATGACGCGTTCCACGCCGAGCGATTTCATCTTTAAGCCGAGTTCAACATCAGTCATGCTCGCGCCTTCAAGCCAACCGTGAACTTTGGGAACGCCGTCTTTGGCGTCAATGCCGATAACAATTTTTTTGGGACCGTAATGGGCGAGTAAGTCCTCAACAAGTTTGGGATTGGTAACGGCGGCTGAACCAATCACAACGCGGTAGACGCCGATGTCAAAGTAGGCTTTGGCATTGTCAAGGCTGCGAATGCCGCCGCCGACTTCAACGGGAATATCGAGCATTTCGACAATGCGTTTGATTTCGTTGAAGTTTTCAAGTTTGCCTGATTTGGCTGCGTCTAAATCAACCAGGTGAAGCATTTTTGCGTTTTGCTTGCGCCAAATAATTGCCATATCGCAAGGGCAATCGAGGTAAATTTTCTCACGTGCGTAGTCGCCTTGTGAGAGCCGCACGCATTTTCCATCGCGAATATCAATTGCAGGAATAATAAGCATCGCTCTTACAGTCTTGCGAAGTTTTCCAAAACCTTCAATCCCGCAGTGCCTGATTTTTCAGGGTGGAATTGAACTGCAAAAATACCATTTTTTTCAATCGCAACAGCGAAATTTTCTTGGGCGTAAGAGGCTCTGGCGCTGACCGCGTCGGCATCATGGATATTGCAGAAGTAAGAGTGAACAAAGTAAAAATATGTGCCTTCATCAATGCCTCTAAAGAGAAGGCTCTCGCGTCGAATCTGGTGAAGGTTGTTCCAACCAATTTGCGGCACTTTTGCATTTTGTGAGTTAAATTGTTGGACTTTTCCCGAAATGAAATTAAGCCCTTGATGAATGCCCATTTCTTCGCTTTCTGAAAGAAGCAGTTGCATGCCGAGACAGATTCCCAAGAGCGGTTTTGCTTTCGCGAGATGCTCGCCGATGGCGGAATCAAAGCCGCGTGAACGCACGGCCTTGATGCCTTGTCCGAACGCACCAACGCCGGGCAGAATGACCTTGTCGGCATTTGCAACCATGCGGGCGTCGTCAGAAACCATTGCAGGAATGCGGAGATAATCAAAGGCTTTTTGGACAGAGCGCAAATTGCTTGCGCCGTAATCAAGAATGAGAATCATGTTGAGAAGACAGGTTGCGCTCTGAAAGTTGCCATAAGCGGTTCGTTAAATGCACAAGCGATTTTTCATGTTTTGAAGCCAACTGTAGTCAATGTGCATTTTGCCGAAGTTTTCTTCGTCTTGTGGCTTACAGCCGTGATAATCCGAGCCACCGGACATTAAAAGAAAATACTCGTTAGCGATAGCGCGGTAGTACTCTTGATGATGCGCATCGTGGGAAGGATGAATAATTTCTAATCCGTCAAGTCCGCTATCAATCAAGTATCGAACAGTATCGTCAGGAACTTGTCTGCCTGGATGCGCCAAGAACGATAAGCCACCAGCTTCGTTGATGAGCGAAATAACTTCAGCGGGTTTTGTTTCAACGCTTTTCTCGTAGGCAGGGCAGTTGGTGCCGATATACTTCAAAAAGGCTTCGTTATAGGTTTGCACGTAGCCTGTTTCTTGAAGCACGGCAGCGATATGTGGGCGACCGACAGAGCCGCCACTGGCTTTTTCAAGCACATGCTCAATGCGGATTTTCACGCCTTGCTTGTTGAGGCGCTCGACCATGCGCTCTGTGCGTGCAAGGCGTTGTTTGCGGCAGTGTGAAAGGTAATCGCCCAGAGGAGAGTTTTCAGTTTTGATGAAATAGCCCAAGATGTGAACGTCGCGCGCTTCATGTGCCGTGCTAACTTCAACGCCTGCAATCAACTCAATACCGAGTTCTTCGGCGAGGGGTTTAGCGGCTTCAATCGCAGCAAAGTTATCATGATCGGTAATGCTGATTGCAGCAAGTCCGACTTGTTTTGCTTTTTCGACCAACGCCTTCGGAGAAAGCACACCGTCGGAACAAGTGGTGTGCATGTGCATATCCACAAACTTTCGTTCAGCGGTTTGGGAAGGTGCGATGTCACGGTTCATTGGTCTATGTTGTGCTAATGATTTAGTGAATGATAAGCGCTGTGAGCTTGAAATGCTTTACTTGACTGCTTCTAATTTTTGTTGTAACGAAACACTCGTCCGATTGATTTGCAAGGCTTTTTCGTAGTAGCGCTGCGCATTTTCGCGGTCGCCGAGTTTGAAGTAAACATCGCCTAAGTGCTCGAGCACAGCAGGGCTTTCTCGTCCCGACTGAACGGCTTTTTCTATCCAATGCTTTGCCTCTTGATAGTTACCCATCTTGAAATAAATCCAACCCATGGTGTCTAAATAAGCGCCATTGTTAGGCTCTTTGGCAACGGCGATTTTTGCCATTTCCAACGCGCGAGGTAATTCTTTCTCGCGCTCCGAGAATGAATAGGCAAGGTTGTTGAGCACCAACGCATTATCTGGTTCATAAAGCAGTGCTGTTTCGTAACTTCGCTCGCTTTCTTCGTATCGTTTCAAACGCTCGTAGCTCAACGCCAGCGTGCTATATGCTTGAACGATGGTGCTTGTATCTTCAGTTTCCATCTGCGAAAGTGCTTCGGTCAAGACGCGAATAGATTCTTCATCACGGTAAGCTTGAGTGAGCGATGTGCCAAGCAATACTTTCATGCGAAACGAAGGCTTTGAGACTTTCTCGAGAGCCGACTTGAAGGTGTTAATTGCGAATGTGTGTTCATCTATTGAGAGATAGGCAATGCCTAAATTTTCCCAAGCGGGCGCAAAGTCGGGCTTGATGGCGGTCAAGCGTTTGAGTTGTGGAATGGCTGCTTCATAGTTTCGCTCACGCAGGTAAATGATGCTCAAAAACCAGTAGGGTTGCCATTCATTCGGGTAGGCTTTTTGTAAGCGAAGCATGACGATTTCGGTCGGCTTGAGCATTGCGGTATCTCTTTCGGCGCGCTCAATGTAGAGATAGCCGATGTTGATTTTGTCTTCTTTGCTGAAATTAGGATTAGCAAACAAATCATTGATGGTGGCTTCGAAGCTATTCCAATCTTTTTGCTTGGTGTAAATTTCGCAGAAGGCGACGAGGGCGCGCAGGTCGTTAGGGTTGCGTTCAAGGAGGTCTCGATAGGCGCGCAGGGCATCGTCGTAGCGCCCGAGTTTGATGTAAAGTTCGCCAAGCATCTGATACAAGTCCAAGTTCTCAGGGTCGGAAACAATCATCTCAATCAACGTAAAAACGGCTTCGTTATCCATTTTAAGTTGGATTTGCAGAAGCAACTTTTTGTAGAGCACATCAAGGTCTAATCCAACGAGTCCGATTAGGCGTGTGTATGTGTTGAGCGCTTCTTGCATCTGTCCGCCTGCGACTTGTGCAGCAGCAAGTTGATATAAGGCGGAAGAGCTTTGTGGGTCTTTAAGCGAAAAAAGTTCAAACTGTTCGGCAGCGGCGGCGAAGTTTTGCGTATCAAAATAAAGATTGCCTAAAAGTTCGTTATACCACTTGTTCGATGAATCCAGTTCGACGGCTTTCTTGGCGTAATAAAGTGCTGATTCGAACTTTCGCATGGCACGATACGACTTGGCTATCGCAAAGTGAATTGCCGCTTCATTCGGCAGGAGTTTCAGTGCGTCTTGAAATTCTAAAATTGCTTGTGCATGTTGTTCTTTGGCGGCGAAAAGTTCGCCTGAAACAAGCAAGTTCACGGCGCGTTGCCGAACGAACGCCGAAACTTCGGATTGAAGTGTCGGCACAGGTTCAACCATTGAGGACGAGCGGCATCCGGCAAGCAGAATAATCAAGAGCGGTGCAAGACGCAATGTATATTTGAACGAAGACATCGGAGTGGTAAGCATCTGTCAATCAAGGAACGAAATTGAAATGTGTTCTCAAAGAAATTAAAATTCTTTTGGAACAATAAAAACCAATTCTTGTGCCGAAACAATGGAGGTAAAAGGTTAAAAATCGATTTCAACGCCTTCGGCAACAGCGCACATACGGCAGATGTTTTTTCCTTCGTGATGTACAAACCAACCTTTGGCATCGTTATACCACAAGTCGCACTCAGCGTTCTCGCACTTCTTGAATCCAATGAGTTCGGCAAATTCGCGGATTTGCTCGTCAGTTGGGGCTTCGCTGAGTGGCTCGCCTGAAAGTTCGCACTCTTCAATCAAGGCGGCTTTCAACACGCCCCAAGAGGCAACTGGCTTGAAAAGTTGTAATCGCTCCAATGCCGTATATTTATTCGGTATCATATTGCTAATCGTTTAGAGTGTCTGAATGACAACCAGCAGAAATTTCAACCAATTTGATGAGATAAACCGTTCAAAAGTGAATCTAACTACATCGAAAATTTTAACGCCTTCGAATGCGCTTTCGCTCTTGCGCATCGTGCTGTTCTTGCCGTTCGTTTATTTTTATGAGCGAGATGAAAAAGTAATTGCTTTTGCGATGGTGTTATTGGCAATTTCGACGGATTGGTTCGATGGCAGAGTCGCGCGATGGACGAACACGGTCTCAGAGTTGGGGAAAATTTTAGACCCACTCGCCGATAAACTGAGTGCGGCTCTGATGGGCATCTATTTGCTGTATCGAGGCGAACTGCCTTTGTGGTTTGTCGCATTGGTGATTGCGCGCGACGCCGTGGTCTTCTTAGGAGGAATGTACGCTAAGCACAAAAAGCATGTGATTACAACAGCCTTGCCCGTAGGAAAATGGGCAGTTGGATTTTTAGCAGGCGCAATCGGCGGCACAGTTTATCCATATCAATCGGAAGGCTTGAAATTAGCCGTAGAAATTTCAATCTATATCGCAAGTGTGCTGTTTGTTGTATCTTTCTTCCAATATGCGAAGCGCTTTTTTGATATTCTTCAAGATAAGCCCGTGAAAAATCTCTAACTAACACTGCTAAATATGCTTGTCAAAGATTTACTTGCGCAACAGAAAACGACGTTCAGTTTTGAATTTTTCCCGCCCAAACAGGAAGCCGATTGGGACAAACTCTTCCAAACCATCAAGGAATTGATGCCGTTGAAACCTTCGCATGTGAGCGTAACTTACGGCGCAGGCGGCACAACGCGCGAGCGCACGCATAACCTTGTGGTGAGAATCCAAAAAGAAACGGATTTGACGGTCGTTTCGCACCTGACCACCGTTGGCTCGAGCCGAACAGAAATTTTTGAAATTCTCAAACGCTACGACGAAAACGGCATTGCAAACATTCTCGCGCTGCGCGGCGACCCGCCGAAAAACATTCCCAATTGGAATCCGATTCATCAAGACTTCAAATATGCTTCAGAACTTGTCACCTTTATTCGCGAACATTTTCCAAACATGTGCATCGGCGTGGCAGGCTTTCCCGAAGGGCACCCTGCCACACCAAATCGCCTCAAAGAAATCGAGTATTTGAAAATGAAAGTCGACGCCGGTGCGGATTACATCGTAACCCAACTCTTTTTTGACAATCACGAATTTTATGACTTTGTCGAGCGATGCGAGTTAGCCGGAATTAAAGTGCCAATCATTGCGGGCATTATGCCGATTACAAGCAAAAGTAGCATGAACCGAATGGCTGAACTTTCCCCTGGCACGCGCTTTCCTGCACGATTGCTTAAATCAATTTATCGCACGAAAACCGATGAAGATGTTGAAAAAGTCGGGGTGCATTGGGCAACAGAACAGGTGAGCGATTTAGTGAGCAACGGCGTAAGAGGCATTCATTTCTACACGTTGAACAACTCGCGTGCAACGCTCAAAATTTATGAATCGCTCGGCGTTCAGGATTCAATTCAACTGCTCTCGTGAAAAGCCTTCAGAATGCTTCTCATAAGAATACAAAAGCCTCGTGATGTGCGAGGCTTTTTTGCGTTTGCTCGAGTTAAATGTGGCTATTGCTTGCCGATGGATTTAATTGCATCCCCTGCGTCGCCCAAGAGTTTGGAGACCCAGTTGACGAGTTTACTTTCAGTGGCGATTTTTCTAGCCACATCGCCGGATTGAACGAGTGCGAAATACGGCAGTCCAATTGTTGCTAAAATCGGCGCGCCAAAAAACATAGAGATGAACTGAATTCGGCGGTCGCGGTGCGTTAAATCACCGATGAACGTCGTAACGCGATAAGTGCCCATCAAAGGCAGGAAGGGTGCCATCATCACGTTAGTAACGGCTTTGGTTGCGCCGTCGGCAAAAGCATTGACAGGATATTTCTTTTCTTCTTCCGAAAAGCCTGCGCCTAATGTGGTTGGGATTTTATCCGCCATTTCAAGGAAGGCTTTATCTAACCCTTTTTCGCGAATACGTGCCGAAGTGAAGTTCGCCGCTTCATACATGCCAATAATCACATTAAACGGTGCCGTGAGAAGAAGCGAAAGAATACCCGCCATCCATTTTTGCGATTCATCACCTTTGACCATATCTGCGCCAAGCTTGAAGCCTCTATAAATACCAAGAATTGGGATATAAGGCCAACTGGTGCTGAGCACAATCCAAGCCGTGAGCCAATCGTTCATACGGCGTTGTTCGTCGTCGTCAATGTGCTCCCACTTCAAATCGCCTTTGATGTAGTCACCGAAAGTTTCAAAGACATTCTTGCCTGTGTCTTTCAAATTCACCCGCATGCCGAGCGATTCGGTAACTTCGGGAAGGAAGTCAATCGTATGCGGAAGCGTGAAGTGATAGAAAAAGGCAGTCGGAAGCACGCGGATTGCGTCGCCTGCGGTTTGCGCCATTGCAGTTGATTCTGGCATAGTGGATTCTCCTCTGAATAAATGTTGTTTAGCGAAATGAAACTACGTTTAAGTTACTGAAAAAAGTTACCGACGA
Organism: uncultured Chlorobiales bacterium; assembly: GCA_938003965.1. Taxonomy (GTDB): domain Bacteria; phylum Bacteroidota; class Chlorobiia; order Chlorobiales; family Thermochlorobacteraceae; genus JANWWM01. Next base: position 8,918 of record CALKXI010000135.1, on the reverse strand, counting down.
AATTTCAAGGCGCCGTGCGTTGCGGATACTGCTTGCAAGTTTCGGCGCGATGCCCTCTACTTCTGCACTCAATTTACGCCCTTGAACATCTAAAAACAAACATTTTCTTGAACAATAAACGGCTGTAAGTGCCGATAATCACTAACGTTATAGCGTCTACAAATCGTCCAAATCGCCTGTTTGAAGCGGAAAGATTTATTTCTTCTTTCAAGGAAATGTAAATTGCAAAGCTTGTTAAGCCGTAGAGATTCAACCAAATACAACCCATGACCACAACGCTTTCAAAGCCAATTCAACTCGTCGACCTCGTTTCGCTTCACAACCGCTTGAAGCCTGAACTCGATGCGGAAATCGAAAAAGTTATCTCGAGCGCAAGTTTCATCAATGGACAAGTGGTTGGAGAACTCGAATGCGCGCTCTCAAAATATCTTGGGATTCGCTTCGCCGTTGGGTGTGCCAACGGGACAGACGCACTGCAAATCGCGCTCATGGCGTTGGGCATCGGCAAGGGCGACGAAGTGATTACCACCCCATTCACATTTGCCGCAACAGTCGAAGCCATTTTGCTGGTTGGTGCAACGCCGCGCTACGTCGATATCGACGAGCGCACCTTCAACCTCAATGCCGCATTGCTCCCAAACGCCATAACGCCAAAAACCAAAGCCATCATGCCCGTGCATCTTTACGGACAAGCGGCGGAAATCGACCGCATTACGCATATCGCTTGTGAACACGGATTGAATGTTATCGAAGACAATGCGCAATCGTTCGGCGCAACCTACAAAGGCAAGAAAGTCGGAACGTTCGGACGCATTAGCACAACGAGTTTCTTCCCTGCGAAAAATCTCGGTGCCTTTGGCGACGCAGGCGCAATGTTTACCGACGACGAAGAACTCTTCTGGAAACTCAAAATGATTGCACAACACGGCGCAAAAATCCGATACACGCACGAATACTTGGGCGTCAACTCGCGTTTGGATTCCATTCAAGCCGCCGTGCTGAAAGTCAAACTCAATTACCTCGATGAATTCAACGCTCGCCGCCGCGCCGCCGCCGACCTTTACGACAAATACCTCGCCAACGCAAACCTGAAAACGCCATACCGCGACCCCAACGGCACGCACATCTTTCATCAATACACCCTTCTGTTAAACAAAGCGGGCGAGCGCGACGAACTGCAAAAATTTTTGAGCGCAAACGGCGTTCCGAGTTCTGTCCACTATCCCATTTCGCTCAATCTGCAAAAAGCGTTCAAAGACGACGCCTATCCAAAAGGCTCGCTTCCGATTGCCGAAAGCGTTGCCGAGCGCGTGCTTTCCTTGCCAATGCACACCGAATTGGACGAAGAGCAAATCGCTTATATCGCCGAAAAAATTATCGAATTTGTCGGAAAGAAATCCTGAACGCCAATCGTTGAACGCTATCTTTGAGCCTCAATCATTGGCGCGCGCAAAGGCGCAATCCTCTGCCAAAACGCACTGCATGCAGTTCGGCGTTTGCGCTTTGCAAATTTGCTTGCCGTGCCGAATGAGATTGATGTGGAGCGAATACGACTTGCCTTTGGGAATGAGCGGTTGAAGTTGAAGAAAGGTCTCGTCAGCGTGTTTCGTGTTGAGCAATCCTAATCGATTGAGAATGCGATGAATGTGCGTATCAACGGGGCAGAGGTCGCGATTCAATCCAAACATTAAAACACAGGCTGCCGTTTTGAATCCCACGCCTTTGAAACTTTGCAAATAAGCCATGGCGTCTTCGGTTTTCATATTGCGAATTGAGGCAAGCGAGAGTTGTCCTGTTTTCTTTTGAAGTTCGGCAAGAATGGCTTTGATGCGTTTGGCTTTGATGTTGGCAAGTCCGCCGATTTTGATTGCATTTGTAAGTTTTCTTGTTGGAGCAGAAAGCACGCTTTCCCAAGTTGGAAAAGAGGCTTTCAGCGACTGAAAGGCGCGCGAGGAATTTTTGTCGGTCGTGTTTTGCGAAAGAATTGTGCCAATCAGTTCGTCGAGCAAATCGGGTTGAAAATGAACGGCGCCTTCGGCGTCGCGCTTGGTGCGGGTGGGTATGCCGTAAAGTTTTTCTAATTGTAAAACTAATTCTTGAAACGTGAGTTTCATTGTTGGATTTATGGATTGAAACGCTGACGAGGCGGTTTCGGTTATGAAGTGCAGTTGATAAACTTCAAAATCCTATCAATCAATTCCAATGAAATTACTCAATAAAGTCGCCGTGATTACAGGTGCGGGGCGGGGAATCGGCAGAGAATCCGCACGGCTTTTCGCACGTGAAGGTGCGAAACTCGTTTTAGCCAGCCGAACCAAAGATGAATTAGACACGCTCGCCAAAGAACTGTTGGATTACCACGACGCTGATTCACTTGTCTTTCCGTGTGATGTTACAAAATCAAGCGAGGTCAAAGCCTTGATGGATAAAGCCGTTGAGACGTTCGGACGAGTCGATATTCTCTTGAACAGCGCAGGCGTTGGGCATTTGAAGCCGGTTACAGAACTCTCGGTCGAAGAATTTGACGAAATGGTTGACGTGAACTTGAAGGGCACGTTCTACGCCTCAAAATTTGCTGCGGAAGTGATGGTGAAGCAAAAGAGCGGACACATCATCAACCTGCCCGGCATTTTGGGCAAAGCCGTCATGCGCATGTCGTCAGGATATTCCGCTTCGAAGTATGGGGTAACAGGCTTGTCGAAAGCCATTACGCAAGATTTAATGCGAGACGGCGTGAAGGTAACGCTCTTGCACTTTGGCGGCGTAGATACGTCGTTTTGGGATAGAATCACGATGCGCGTTCAACGCGACAAAATGCTGACCGTTCAACAAGCGGCGGAAATGGTGTTAATCAGCGCAACACAGCCGAGCAACCTTGTGCTCGGCGAACTTGTCCTGCAACCCGAAAGCCATCAACTTTGAGCAAGTATGCGGTTTAGCGTGCGACGGCAGTCTGAAATGGATTGAACGGCTCTTTGCTCAAGGCTTCGCGCACTTTTGCGCGCATGTCGCTGACGCTAAATGGCTTGTGAATAACGGCTTCGGCATGAAGTTTTTGGAATGAAAGTTCCATGCCCTTGGTCGTGTGGGCAGAAACGAGAATGAAGCGCGTTTTCATACGACGGTCGCGCACGAATTGAAGCAGTTTGAAGCCATCAAGGTCGGGCAGGTTGAAATCAGCGATAACCAAGTCAAAGCGTTTTGCCGAAAGGATTTCTTTGGCTTGTCTGCCACTCTCAACGACCGTAAGGTCGTAGCCTTCATCGCTGAAAATCATTTTATAGATGTTGCAAATAGCGACATCGTCATCGACGGCGAGAATTTTGGGTGGTGGGTTCATGGTCTTAGGTGCGTTATGATGATTTGAATCCGCGATACTTACATAACGATACTTTTTAATGAAGTTAAGTTTAATGAAGTTAAAAGATGTGCGCAAACTTACAAAGTTCCGCTTCTATCAGGAATTAACTAATACTGAACCGACCACAAGAAAAGACCTGCGGGGTTTGCCGCCGCGCCTGCATAATCGACATTTTTGGCGTTCAAAGCGTGCTCAAACTCCGAGACGCTACGTTTCTTTCCGCCTACCTCAATCAAAGTGCCGACAATCAGCCGCACCATCGAGTGCAAGAATCGATTTGCCGTAATTTCAAACATCAGTTGATTTCGCCGCTCAATCCAACGAACGCGATGAACGGTGCAGTCGTGCGAGCGACGATGCGCTCCGATTTTTGAGAATGTGGTGAAATCGTGCGTGCCTAAAAGCATTTGGCTGGCTTGGCGCATGGCGTCGACATCGAATCGAGAAATATCAAACAAGCGAAGGTTGATGTAATTGGCAAAGCGTTGTTTGATTGCCGAAGGTTCGGTAATGATGAAGTATCGGTAAGTTCGAGCGCGTGCATCGAAGCGCGCGTTGAAGTCGAGTGGGGCTTCTTCAACCTTTTTGACCACAATGCCCGCAGGAAGCATGCGCGAACACGCATAGCGCAATTTCTCGAGAGTAAAAGTGTGATTATGCGTTTTGAAATTGGCAACTTGTCCGACGGCGTGCACGCCTGCATCGGTTCGTCCTGCACCGATAATCTCAATTGGTTCTTGTAAGAGTTGAGAGAAGAGTTTTTCGAGTTCGCCTTGTATAGTGTGTTGATGTGGGTTTTGCGGTTGGCGTTGCCAGCCGGCGTAGTCGGTTCCGTCGTATTCGATGTAAAGTTTAAGATTCCGCATAGAAAATTTCACGAGTGAATGCGAGCAGGCTCAGAAGGCTTTGCTTTGGAGACAAACGGATTGCGTTTGATAAAATAACGCCATGGGAGGTGAGTTCCTTTCGTGATACCGATGCGGGTGGTTGTGCAAATGTCAGTTGGTGGAATTGTCGGTGCGTCTTCAATGTAAAGAAAATCGCTTTGCAGACTTGTGCCGTTCAAAGAGCGGTCGATATAAAAAGCGTGAGTGAGTTTGCCCGGTCCGTTGGTGAGTTCGATGATTTTGGTTGTGTTGCGTCGAGCGCGAAGAAAATCGAGTTCCGTGAGCGGTTCAAGGGCGCGGATTAAAACAGCGGCGGCTTCGCCTTTGGGCTCAGTAACGATGTTGAGCATGAAGTGATTGCCGTAAGTAAAATACACATAAGCCGTCCCTGCATCACCGAACATGGCGGCGTTGCGTGCGGTCATGCCGCGATAGGCGTGGCAAGATTCGTCGCCGTATCGTGGGTGGGCAAGGTAGGCTTCGGTCTCTACAATTTTTCCTTTCAGAATAACTTCTTGTTCAGGCAAGGCGATGCGACGAACTAAAATTTTTCCAAGTAAAGCCGTCGCAACTGAAAGTGTTGGCTGTTGGTAGAAAGCGGGTGGCAGTTTCGGCATTTACTCTTCGAGTGAGTCAAAGTCGTAGCGATAAATATCTTCAATTTCTGTTTCAGGCGTGAAAAGATAAAGTTGTTTGAGGTAGCCCGACTCCAAATCATAAACCCAGCCGTGAAGATAGGGTTGTTGTTTTTTCTTCCACATGCGTTGGACTATCGTTGTTTCCGAGATATTGCGCAGTTGCTCAAAAACGTTGATTTCTACAAGGCGATTGAGCCGTGCGGTTTCATCTTGAATCGTGAGCAGTTCGTGTTTATAGAAGCGGTAAATATCTTTGATGTGCCGAAGCCACTTGTTAATCAATCCGAAATTTTGGTGCGACATAGCCGCCTTCACGCCGCCGCAGTTGTAATGCCCGCAGACAATCACGTGTTTGACTTTAAGGATTTCAACCGCGTATTGAAGCACGCTGAGCATGTTGAAGTCAGTGTGAATCACAAGGTTGGCGATGTTGCGCTGAACGAAGAGTTCGCCGGGGTCAGCACCGACAATTCTATCGGCAGGCACGCGGCTATCGGCGCAACCAATCCAAAGGTATTCAGGCTTTTGGTCGGCTTTTAGACGCTCAAAATAATCGGGGCGAATTTGCAAACACTCTTGAACCCACGCTTTATTGGCGAGAAGAAGTTTGCGATAGCCGTTCATTTCGGGTCGGTCCGTCGATTGCGGCTCTTGTTTGGTGATGATGGTTTCGCTCATTGTCATTCTCCTTAGTCTTTTCGGTAGATTGTGAAATTGCTGTTACAGGCGTCGCAATAGATGAGACATTGAAAATCGGCAGTTTCTTGCCATGAAAATTTTTCAGCTCCACATGAATACGCCGCAACGGCGCAGAGGATTGGAAGTCGTTGATGATGTCATAAATGTCGTGGTCGATAAACATTGAGCGCGTGCCATCAATGTAAAGATGCGCGCCGTCAGGAATGTGAGAAAGTGCCGCTTTGAGTTCTGCCTTATTGACAAACGACATATCCTTATTGAATTTGAGCAAATACATATTGCCATCATTGACGAGAATCGTTGCCGAGTGATGGTTGGCACGCAAGACGAAAAAGAGCCCAACCAGCGACCCAATCGCAATTCCGATAAGCAAATCCGTAAAAACAACGGCAAGCACTGTAACGATAAACGGCAAGAAGACATCGCGCCCCGATTGATACATTTTCACGAATAACTTATAGTGCGAGAGTTTATAGCCAACCATAATCAAGATGCACGCCAAAGAAGAAAGCGGAATCAGGTTGAGCACTTGTGGAATGAGAAACACACAGAAGAGCAGAAGAAACCCATGAACAATGCTCGAAGTGCGCGTTCTTGCGCCTGCATAAACATTAGCAGAAGAGCGAACAATCACAGCCGTCATCGGCAAACCGCCAAGTAAGCCTGATAGAAAATTTCCAATCCCTTGTGCTTTCAATTCGCGATGTGTATCGGAAATACGTTTGAACGGGTCTAATTTATCCGTCGCCTCAATGGAGAGAAGCGTTTCCAAACTGCCGACAATGGCGAGCGTAAGCGCGACGATATAAACATCTTTTCTGAACAATGCTGAAAAATCAGGTGTGAAAAAATGCTGAGGCAGTTCTGAAATGGGAACATCAGGAAGCGTAACCAAGTGTCCTTCTTTGCTGTTGAGGGCGAGCTCAGGTGCGTAAATCTTGAACAACTCATTGACCAAAATGCCAATCAAGACAACCAATAGCGGTGCAGGAACGAGTTTTAATACACGATGTTTTTTAATAGACGATGTTTCCCAAAACGCTAATGTGGTCAAGGATAGAATGGTAATGAGGACGGCGGCAGGTTGAAGAGCACGAAAGGCGTTAAAGAGTGTTAGAAAAGTATTGCTATCTTCTTCGAGGAAACCAAAGTGTCCTTCGTAGTCTTTATCCCACCCAATCGCATGCGGGATTTGTTTAAGGATAATCACAATCCCAATTGCTGTGAGCATGCCTGTAATGACGCTACTCGGAAAGTAGTTGCCGATAATGCCTGCGCGCAAAAATCCCAAAATAATTTGAATCACACCTGATAAAACCACAGCAAGCAAGAAAACTTCAAACGAGCCGAGTTTCTCAATAGAGGTTGCCACGATAACGGCAAGACCTGCCGCTGGACCGCTCACGCTGATTTCTGAACCCGATAAAATCCCAACCACAATCCCGCCAATAACGCCTGCTACAATGCCTGAAAACAAGGGCGCGCCAGAAGCCAGCGCAATGCCCAAACACAGCGGCAAAGCAACAAGAAAGACGACTAAACTCGCGGGTAAATCGTAGCGAAGGTTGGGGAGAACGCCTGATTGAAATGATGATTCTGCTTTCGTCATACTACCGAAAAGTGAGATGACAACTTAAACAACTAACAGCGAGCAATATAGGCGAAACGACTTTCTGAAACAAACAAATAAGCCTTACAGAGAGCCGACTTGGTCGATGGAAATCAGATGAATGTCAAAGAGTTTAGCGCGTTTCAAGTTGTTAGGATTTTTGGCGGAACTTTCTTTCATCAAGAAATGAATTTTCGCCCTTAAGCCTTCAAAGCGTTGGTGAACGGCAAAGAGTTGTTCGAAAATGCCGCCACGAATGTTCGGATTGCCACGAGAGACGATGATATGGAGCAAGCCGTCTTTGAGAAAGGCAAGGTCAATGTCGCGTGGACTGCCGCCTTCGCGCACAATGCGAAGCGCGAGTTGAATTGAGCCTTTGTATTTAGGCGAAAGTTGCTGAAACATGAAAAGTTCAGCAAGCAATTCAGCGGAAATGAGTTTTTGAAAACCGCTGGTTTTAATGGCAACCTTACGCTCTCCGCCTTCGGGCGCATCGACTTGAACTTCAAGGCGTCCGGGCATTCTGATGAGAAATTCTTTATCTGCCGCGCTATTGAGTTTTTGAACGTGGGTTGCAGTCAGGTAGCCGCTCAATGCGCCTAAAAGTTTTTGCGCCGCCGCCATGTCTTCCGAATTTTTAATGACTCTGAAGCCATGCAGTTTGAGATATTCTTCAATCGTGAAAAGTGTAGGTAGAGCGGATTTCGCGACGCCATTGTCGTCAAAGCAAGTAACGGAATTGGGTTCGAAGTAGTAGGCTTTGAAGTGATTGCGCCTTGCGGTGTCTAACCCAATAAGTTGCATAAGTGGGGTGCCGCTTGAAAGATTGAGCATGAGTTCCTCGCCTTGATGCGCATTGAGCACATCGTTCAAGGCTTGGGTAATGGATTCTGCTGTGTCTGAAATGACTTGGAAGGTAACATCCGTGCCGAAACGTTTGGCTAAGTTATAGGGCACTTCGGTGTGTAAAATAAAATGCTTTTCGGGTGCAAGGTGTTTATGCGCTTGATGAACAGGTAAAATGTCCTCGCTTAAAAAAGAGATAAGGATTTTCATGAATGACTGCCGAGATGACGAAGATTGGTTGAGACCGTTATCGCCAAAGATAAAACTTGTTTTGAATTTCTACGTTAAGAAGTGCGCAAATCTGACTCGTCCGCTAAAAGCAGTCGCACAACAATCGTCGCGCCTTGATTTTTGCCGGCACTTTCAATCCTGATGCTTCTGCGATGCAATTCAAACGAGCTGTTTGCATAGCGCAAGCCCAAGCCCTGTTGACCGCTCTTTGCCCGTCGGAATAGAGGAGAGTTTCTGAAAGCAATCTTGAAACAAAAAGGCGACTCAATGGTTGAATCGCCTTGATGAAAACAATGACAGGTAGGGAAGTTAGACTTTCGCCTCAAACGAAAGGTCAAGTTTCTTTTTCTTGGCGGGCTTCATGTCGAAGTTACTTGTTTTGCGGAACACAGGCTCAACGCATTCGCCTTTTAAGTATCCTTTCACATTTTTTTCGTCCATCGCTTTTTTGAGAATCGGCAGCACGGCGCGATAAGCATCAAGCGTGTATTCAATATCTTCGTCGGTGTGCGAAAAACTCATGTTGTGAAAGCCACTCCACAAAATGCCACGCTTAATCATTTCTTGCTGAACGAGCGACTTCATTTCGAGCGGGTTGCTTCCGTCTTTTGCGGCAAAGGTTACAATCGTGCGCGCATCGTGCCCAG
>CALKXI010000134.1 GCA_938003965.1 uncultured Chlorobiales bacterium | reverse complement strand
CACGGTCATGATGACCCTGATTACATTCCAATTGCACCAATGTGGAATTGAAATAGTCTCCCTCTCACGGTCATGATGACCCTGATTACATTCCAATTGCACCAATGTGGAATTGAAATAGTCTCCCTCACGGTCATGATGACCCTGATTACATTCCAATTGCACCAATATGGGATTGATAATGTGGGATGAAAAAATAGCACTCAACCACAGAGCACACGATGTGCACAGAGCATACAGCGCGCCATTTCAAATGTGGGATTGAGAATTTAAGTCAACTGTGCTAAGCGTTGGGCGCGTCGCTCGGCGGCTTTTTCGAAGCGGCGTTTTTCGTCGTCGGTTTCGGGCACAAGTTCAGGCACGACGATGCGCTTGTTGTTTGCGTCTAAGGCGACGAAGGTAAAATAGGCTTTGTTGCACTCGTGCACTTCTCCTGTCAGCAAGTTTTCCGAAAACACCTTCACCCCAACTTCCATTGAGGTATTAAACGCACGATTGACGCTTGCTTTAATGATAACAACTTCGCCCAATTTTATTGGTTGTTTGAAGACAAGCGTATCGACGGAGGCAGTAACGGCGATGGCATTGGCGTGGCGTGAGGCGGCAATGGCGGCGGCTAAATCCATCCAGTGCATTAGGCGTCCGCCTGCAAGGTTGCCGAGGTAGTTGGTGTCGATGGGCATGACGACTTGCGTCATCTCGACGCGCGATTCAGAGACTTTCTTTTTTGGTCTATCGGTCATTGTGGTGATGAAATAAAAACGCCCTCCAACATTGGAAGGCTCTGCAAAGTTAGTGATGTGGCACGAGTTTTCAGCGCGGGCATTCTATGCGTAAGTGTGTGCAGTCGGTTTGGTTTCGGTTGTGGTTTCTGTTTTGGTGTCGGTGGTTTTTGTCTCACCGTTTTTTGTCTTGCCATTTTTTGCACCTGCATTTTTGTAGTCAGTGTTGTAAAAGCCTGTGCCTTTGAGCACGAACCCACCGCCCAAGCCAATGACGCGCTTGAGCCCGTCGGTCCCACAGTTTGGGCAGAAGGTCAGTGCGTCGTCAGTAATGCGTTGCTGAATTTCCATTTCAGCACCACAATTCGCGCATCGGTAATGATACATTGGCATAGATGGTTCGAGTTTTGGTTGAAGTTTAAGTTTTTGTTAAACATTCGATTTAGCCTCACAGCGTAACGCACAAAGCATTAATTTTGTTTCCGCCTGCTCTCTAACAAAGAGCGACATTTCTGCTAAAAACAATCAAACAAAAACAATCAAACAAAAATATGCTACACCGTTTACGACTGCTTTTTCTTCTGACACTTTTCGCCTGCGGAGAAGCGTGGGCACAAGGGGTCACGACCTCGTCTATTGTCGGAACTGTCTCTGATACCAGAGGCGAAGTTCTCATTGGCGCACAGGTTGTTGCCGTGCATGTGCCTTCAGGCACAAAGTATGGAACAGTATCGCAGGTTGATGGACGCTTTACGCTTCAAGGCTTGCGCGTCGGCGGTCCATATGAAATTACGGCGAAGTATGTCGGCTACCAGAGCCAAAAAATCACAGATGTTTTCTTGTCACTTGGGACGACGCCGCAAGTGAACTTCAAATTGCCTGAGTCATCGGTTCAAACCGAAGAGGTTGTGGTTACTGCCAATGTCAATGCGGCAATTGGTCCCGAGCGCACGGGGGCTTTGACGAATGTGCCTCGTGAAGTGATTAACTCTCTGCCGACTATCAATCGGAACTTTACGGATTTCACGCGCCTGACCCCGCAAGCCATTGGGAATGGTTTTGCAGGTCAAGATAGTCGTTTGAACAACATTACAGTTGACGGGTCCTATTTGAACAATAGTTTTGGCTTGTCGGGTTTGCCGGGCGGACGCGCCAATGCGGCACCGTTGAGTTTGGAAGCCGTTGAGCAAATTAGCGTGGCGATTGCGCCTTACGATGTGCGCCAAGCGGGGTTTGTGGGTGCAGGGATTAACCTTGTTACACGTAGTGGCACGAACGACTTTTCAGGCTCGGTGTTCGGCAACTTCCGCGACCAATCGCTGATTGGTAAGACGATTTTTGGGAATGAATTAGCCGCCGCTAAGAACGATTTCAGCAACATTCAAGGGGGCTTTAGAGTTGGCGGTCCGATTCTCAAAGATAAACTTTTCTTCTTCATTGCCGCCGAAACCGAGCAAAATACGACGCCCTTTACGTTCCGCGCACGCCGACCTGGTGAAACACAAGGTGGAAGCATTTCGCGCCCGACTTTTGAGCAGATGCAAACTCTCAGCAACTTCTTGCGCGACAGTCTTAACTATGAAACAGGTCCTTTCGAAGGCTACAACCAACGCCGCCCTCAAAGCCTGAACTGGCTTATCAAACTCAATTACAACATTAACGATGAGCACAAATTGAGCCTGCGCTACAACGCCCTCGATGCCAAACAAGATGTACTCATTAGCCAAAGTGCCTCGTTAGGATTTGGCAACCGTAGCGGCGTCAATTCGCTTAGCTACGAAAACTCGAACTACATTCAATTTGACCGTATTCAATCGGTCATTGCAGAGTTGAACTCTACTTTTGGCAAAAGTATCTATAATCAACTGATTGCAGGGTTCACCTATCAAAACGAAGACCGTGGTTCGCGTGGAAAGTTATTCCCTCTGGTTGAAATTCAAGAAAATAACACGACGCTCATCAGTTTTGGATTTGAGCCTTTCACACCGTCGAACCAGTTAAGTTACAGCACCTTTCAACTTCAAGATAACTTCACTTACTTTTTAGGGAATCACACGGTTACAGCGGGATTGAACTTAGAGCATTATCGCTTCCGCAATCTCTTTTTCCCTGGTTCACAAAGCGTGTATGTGTATAATTCTTTGGACGACTGGTATGCCGACGCACGCGGATTTTTAGCGAACCCGAATCGCGATACTTCTACAGTGCGTTTGCGTCGCTTCCAATATCGCTACTCGGCTTTGCCTGGTTTTGCTGACCCTGTTCAGCCGCTCCGTGTCTGGTATCCTGGCTTTTACGTTCAAGACGAATGGCAAGTTAGTTCAAACTTCCGCGTTGTTGCAGGGCTTCGTCTTGACGTGCCCTTTTTTGAAGACACTGCCTTTGACAATCCTATCGTGCGCGATTTAGAGTTTCGTGATGGTGATGGCAACCTCATTCAATCCGACACCAAGAAGTTGCCCGACCCGAAATTTCTCATTTCACCGCGCGTTGGCTTTAACTGGAATGTGCTCTCAAACGACAAACTGCAAGTGCGCGGCGGAACTGGCGTCTTTACAGGTCGCCCTGCCTTTGTGTGGATTTCCAACCAAATTGGAAACAACGGCGTGCTGACCGGGTTTATTGACGAAACGAATACCTTCCGCCGACCCTTCAATCCGAACCCCAACGCGTATCGTCCGGCGACGCCCACACTTCCTACTTCTTTTGAGTTAGCGACGGTTGACCCGAACTTCCGCTTCCCACAAGTTTGGCGCACGAGCTTGGGCGTCGATTACCGCCTGCCGTTTGACATTATCGCGACCTTCGACGCGATTTACTCACAAACCATTAACGGCATTGGATATATCAATGCGAACCTTAAACCTGCAACGCGAATTTTTGCCGGACCTGACCAACGCTTACGCTACGACGGCAGTGCGAACAATGCCAATCGCATTAACCCGAATGTAACGAGCAATACGGTTTTGGTGAATACAGGAAAAGATTACGCACTCTCGCTCACAGGTCAGTTGCAAAAGTCGTTTGGTCGCAATTGGTATGCGCAGTTTGCTTACACATATACCGACGCTCGGAGCACGGTCAATCCCGGCTCTATTGCGTTTGGTTCATGGGCAGGCAATGCGATTCCGAACAATCCGAACAAGCCACCGCTTGCCTTCTCTGCCGATGCTGTGCCACACCGCATTATTGCCAGCGGCACATATCGTGTTGAATACGCAGGCAGTATGGCGACGCAAATTTCTCTCTTCTTTCAAGCCCAACCACAAGGTCGGTTCAGTTATACCTACGCAGGCGATATGAACGGCGATGGCGTTGCGAATAACGACCTGATTTATGTTCCGAACAGCGCCTCCGAGTTGCGCTTCTTGCCGCTGACGGTTGGCACAGGGGCAAGTGCGCGCACTTTTACGCCAGCTGAGCAAGCCGCCGCATTTGACGCCTTTATTGAGCAAGATCCTTATTTGCGCACGCGACGCGGCAAATACGCCGAGCGCAACGGTGCACTCTTCCCGTGGGTTTATCGTGCCGACCTGAGTGTTGTACAAGAGTTCTTCTTTGAGACTAGTGGAAAGCGTAATACGCTCCAAGTTCGCGCCGACATCTTCAACTTCTTTAATTTGATTAGCGATAAGTTTGGCGTTGGATGGCAACGAACCGATAACTTCGTACTTTCTTTTGCTGGCGTTGGCAATGATGGCGTGCCGCAGTTCAGAATTAGAACGGTGAACAATGAGCCGATTTCTCAATCTTTCCAACGTTCGGCAAATTTGGCGGATTTGTGGGCGGCTCAATTAAGCGTGCGCTACATTTTCAACTGATTGAGATTCCGCCTGTTTTATTTTCAATTCTTTTCAAAGGGGCATCGCACAGATGCCTCTTTTTTGTTGGCATGCTTTTTGCACTCATATACTTATCACATCTTTGCGCGCTTATTTTGTTCGAACTTTGAACAATTTTTGATCATATTGAGTTAGATTTGTAGAAATTTATCTCGCATTTAACATCCTTGAATTTTGTTTTGTGTAAGTTGCAGAAAGTTGATACCGCCACGCTTTCTGCATTGTGGTTATTTGGCGGTTAACTAAACACAATTCAGCAATGGCAATTGAAAAATCCACATCGTCGTCCAGCCTTGCGGAAGTGATTGACCGCATTTTGGACAAAGGTATCGTGATTGACTTGTTCGCTCGCGTCTCGCTTGTCGGGATTGAACTTGTCTCCGTTGAAGCGCGCGTGGTTGTCGCTTCGGTTGAAACCTACCTCAAATATGCAGAAGCCATCGGCTTGACGGCGACGGCAGCCTAACATGCCTGATGCGTTCGCTTGCACTTTGCTTGTTCGCCCATTTTGCCTAAACTCAATGTGCGCACAACCAAATGTACGGCGACAAAAATTTGGACGACCATGAATCAGGATACATCGACATCGAGCCCACTTGCCTCCACGATTCCGCAGAATCAGGATATTTATCGTTCTGCGCTCACGGAATTTCATGGGTTGCTTCAATCGGTTTATGCGGTTTTATCCGATTTCAATGAAGTTTCTGCTGCTTCGCGCCATGCATTTAGCGATTGCGATACCAAACTTCGCGAAACGCTTTCAAGCACACGCTCGCTCCGACGCAAGGATTTCGACCAGTGGGTTCAACAGGTTAAGCGAACTCATGACGAAACCGAGCGCGACTTACGCGCTTCTGTTCAAGAGTTTCTTGCGGAACAAACCGAACTCTCTGGCAACATCATTCGCGAGTTTTCTTCGATTCAGAACGGGCGCACCGAACGGCTTACTGACCTTGCTGGACTGCTTGCTGATTTTTCGCGGCTTCAAGCAACACGCCGCGACGCGCTTCGCGCCATGCTTGCCGACTTCAAAGCCGCACAAGCCAAGTGGCAAAATGAACTCAAAACCATGCTCGCTGAAGCCAAACAAATCCGCTTGCAAGATGTCAAAGCCCTGTTTGAAAAGTTTCATCAAGAATCGCAACAGCGACGCCTTGCTATGCTGGCAAGACGCGCCGAAGTCGCCGCCCTGCTTGAGACCTTTCGCCGAGAACGGCTAAACAAGTCTTCCAAACCTTAACCAACACCTGATTATGTCTGACTTACGTGCTATTGCCGAAAACATTAAAGCCTCGCGTGACCAACGCCATGCTTTGACCCATGCGCGCATTCAACTTATCGCCCAAAAAAGACGCGATACGCAAAAACTGCTTGCCCATTTCGCCGAAGAACATCAGCGGCTCAGCAAGCAAGATGCACACGCGCGCGCTGCCGAATTGAACACCATTCGCGCACGTGCCAACGCCCTTCAAGCCGAAGCCAAAGGATTAGTCAAAACCTTTGAGCGCAAGCGTCAAGAAATGGCACAAACGCTCTTATCCGAAGCCAAAGCCCTTCACCAAAAACTTGCGAGCGACAACCAAGCACGGCTTGCGGTGCATAAAAACTTGATGCATCAGATTGCAAGCGAACATCAAGCCATTCGCGACACCGTTCAGGCAATTGCCATGCAGGTTCAGCGCCAACTTAAAACCTACGAACAAACACGGCGCGACGGTCGCGACGCTTGGAATCGCCTTTTAGGCGGCGGAAACGCGAAAGCGACGATTCAAACTCCTTCTGCTGTGCCTGCAAGCGCTCCAACTTCGCCTGCTACCGATATGCCTTTTGCTATTAACATTCCTTTCGCACCGCCACAACGAACAAAACGAAACTAAGAGACAACTATGGACGACATTCGCACGGTGATTGAAGCCAAACCGATGGCTGACTTCGTTGAAACGCCCTACGTCAAGGAATTGACTTATCGTGCCATGACCTACATCGAAGCCGGCTTTCCTGTTCACCTTCGTGGTGCAAGTGGCACAGGTAAAACAACGCTCGCCATGCACATCGCCAGCCGTATCGGTCGTCCCATTGTGATGCTTCACGGCGATTCGGAATACAAAACCAGCGACCTTGTCGGCGGCGAATATGGCTTCCACAGCCGCAAAGTCGTTGACCGCTTCCAAAGCCGTGTGCTCAAAGTTGAAGAAGATTTCGCCAAGCGCTGGGTCGATAACCGCTTGACCGTTGCCTGCAAATACGGCTTCACGCTTATTTATGACGAATTCACGCGCTCGCGTCCTGAAGCCAATAACGTGCTTCTCTCGGTCTTGCAAGAAAAAGTTTTGGACATTGGCAACGCGCCCGCAGGCGAAGAAAGCTACTTGAAAGTTCACCCGCTCTTTACCGCGCTTTTCACGAGCAATCCCGAAGAATATGCTGGCGTGCATAAAGCCGCCGACGCCTTGCGCGACCGCATGGTTACGATTGATTTGGATTTCTTTGACTTTGAAACCGAAGTCGCTATCGTTGTAGCGAAGTCTCAACTGCCAAGGCACGACGCTGAAGAAATTGTCGGAATTGTTCGCGCCCTTCGTGAAAGCGGACGATGCGAATTTGCGCCGACCGTTCGCGCTTGCATTATGATTGCACGCACGCTCACGGTTCAACGCACCAAAGGCGTTCACTTCCCCAACTTTTTTGTTACGATTTGCCAAGATGTTTTAACGTCCGAAACTAGTCGACTCGGCTCGCGCGCCAACCAAGAGGAAGTTCGACAAATTGTCAAAAAACTTGCTGAGCGCACGCGCATTCACCATGAAGAATCTCGTGGCGTTTCGCCTTCGCGCCACAATGCCGAGTCGCTCCAAAAAAACTTGACGCTAATTCGACAGCAAGTCGGACGATAGAAATCTTTTTTGAAACATCGTATCTATGACCTTTGAACAAGCAGCCAAAAAAATTGTAGAGTTTGTCAGCACGATGACCGACTCAAAAGCCAAACTCGTCAAGTTGGAAAAGACATCGCAAGATGGCGGCGGGTGGATTGGATATGCCGAAGTCTTTGAAGAAAGCGCGTTCATTAAATCCATCGGATTGCCCAGCCGTGTGATGGATAGAAACCTTTATGAAGTGCGATTGAACAACGCGCTTGAAGTCGTCGGCTACGCCAAAAAAGACAAACTTGAAGAATGAGCCAAATCTCACATACGACCAGTTCAGCGACCCTTGCCGATATTTTAGAACGTGTGATTGATAAAGGCGTGGTTATTGCAGGCGACATTAAGGTCAATCTTGCTGACGTTGAACTTTTGAACATCAAAATTCGCTTGCTGATTTGCTCGGTCGACAAAGCCGTCGAACTTGGCATCAACTGGTGGCAAAATGATGCCTATCTTTCATCAAACGCCGAAGTCCAAACGCTTCGCAAGGAAAATCAAGAACTCAAAGCCAAACTTACCGAACTTGAACAAGCGGTAGCGTCGCTTCAATCGCCGCGCCGACGATAAAACAGAGGAGGAAACTATGAAATCGCTGAATGAAATTCGAACCTCGCGCAGTGCCAAACGCTTGCCGCGCACCAAATCCGCCAAGCCCAAGAAGCCAAGCCAGAACTACCTCAACATGTATGTGCTCACCACAGAAAAAGAACGGCTCGAAAAAGAACTTCGAATTATTGACCGCCGCCGTATTGAACTCATTATGCGCATTAACGATGTCAGTAGAGAACTTCGAGATATTGAAGCCAAAATCAACGAACTCAAAAAAGCAGGCGAACTCAAATCTGACGCGCTCGAACTTCCGATAGAGTCAAAGCAGTGGAAAAAATTTTCAATAAACTACTAACCCCTTTGAACGATGAATCAACAACCGAAAGATGATTCCACCTTAGGCTTGGGCGGCATTTTAGGCGCAATTGAAAAACTCGCTAAACTTGCCGACAACCTCCAACAAGCACAAGGCGAACTCCATCGCGAAGGCGAAGTCAATTTAGGAAAAAACGCCAAAGCCTCTTATCACTTCCGCGTTCGCACGCTCGGCGACCTCAAACGCCATTCGTCAACATCTGACTTCAAGCCGTTTGAAAAACCTGCTTCACCCAAAACCAAGCATACCGACTTTTCAGCCATCAAGCCTGTTGAGCCCGAAACCGATGTCTTTATCGAGAACGACGTCGTTGTAATTTATGCGCAACTTCCCGGCGTCTCCGAGTCCGATATTTCCATTGACGCGCACACCGACCGCCTTACCCTTCGCGCAAAAAACGCATCATTCCTTTACCAAAAAGACTTCATGCTCCCTGCAACTGTTCGCCCTGAAAGCATGGTCAAATCATACAAAAACGGAATTCTTGAACTTCGTTTCTCCACTCAACCCAATCCTTAATTTTACTTGCTATATGAACTACGAGCAAATTCGCAACGCGCTTAAAAAGTTACGTCTGACGCTTGACAAGATGGAACTCTTAGACCCTGTTTTGGAACACCGCAGCACAGGCGAGGACAACATGATTTCCGAATTGCTTTCGGATTTCACGCTCTCGCTTCATCACATTATCAAAGCCGTTCCTGAAAAATTGCTTCCGCCAATCCTTCAAAACGGCTATGCGATTCGCGCCAAAGTCGAGCAGGTTTCTGAATCGTTTGATTTCAGCAAAGCACTCGAGCAGACCGAATCGCGCTTGCAATCGCTCATTGAAGAGACAATGCGCAAGGAAATTGAAAAAGCGATGAATCAACTTTCCGTTGCGCTACCTGCGCGCGCCACCACTGACACAGCCTTGACGAGTAAGACCAGCGACGCTGTGCGCCGAAGCGAAGGTCGCCTCCGAACCATTATTGACTCTACCCCGCTCGGCATTTGTATCACTAATGAAGACGGTATTTTTGAATATGTCAACGATGCCTATTGCCGCATTTATGGCTACGCACCCGAAGAACTCATCGGCGAGCACTTCACGAAAGTTGTTACGCCTGATAAAGTTCAATTTTGGCGCGATTTGCACGACAAGTATATGCAGATGACAGGCGAAGAAATTCGCGGCTATAGCGACATTCGAACCGAGTGGATTGTGCGCCACAAAGACGGTAGCCCACTTACGATTCTCGCCGACGCCGCCCGCATCACGCGCGAAGACGGCAAGCACCAGAAAGTAACCTTCGTCATGAACATCTCCGAAATGGCGAAACTGCGCGAGAACTTGCGCCAATCGGAAATGCAACTGATGCAGGCTGAAAAAATGTCGTCGCTCGGTCAAATGGTCGCAGGCGTAGCGCATGAAGTCAACACGCCACTCGGCTACGTGAAAAGCAACTTGCAACTTCTGCTCGACGCACAAAAAGAAATTCAATCGCTTCTCGCACTTTATCAAAAATTGAAAGAGCAAATCCTGCACGGCTCCTCGACGGCAGTCGCCAAATTGCTCGACGAAATTGAAGCAAAATCCGAAACGGCAACGCTTCATAGCGAAGTTGAAAAAATGTGCCTCAATGCGCTCGATGGCATTGAGCGCATTCAAGACCTTGTCTCTTCGCTCAAAAACTTTTCACGATTAGATGAAGCCGATTTCAAACAAACTGACCTGAACGAGAACATTGAGTCAACGCTCAAAATCGCCGCGCACCTCATTCGCG
>CALKXI010000133.1 GCA_938003965.1 uncultured Chlorobiales bacterium | reverse complement strand
TTATGAATATCAACTGCGCGAAACGGGCTTTGACGGGCAAGTTGCGACCTTGCAAACCCTCGCTTTGACGGTTCGTTTCAATGTGGCGCGTGCGTTTGAGTTAGCGCAAAATTATCCGAACCCGTTCAACCCAACGACGACGATTCGCTATCAAATTCCAACCGCCGAGACGGTAAGTTTGAAGGTTTATGATGTGTTGGGCAAAGAGGTAGCGACTTTGGTGAATGGTCGGCAAGAAGCGGGCAGTTACAGCGTGCCGTTCAATGCGTCGCGCTTATCGAGCGGAATGTATTTCTATCGCTTGCAAGCAGGCGAATATGTGGAAACGCGGAAGATGATGCTGGTGAAGTAAGGTTAGCGGTAGGTGAGAAGTTCGGGGAAGGCATCAACCTGCCCTTTTTTATTGATGAATTTCTCATGGCGTTCGGAATCACCGAGGGACGTGCTGCACAGCGTCAAGCGGAAGGTTCAATTCTTTGGCAATCGCTTCATCAGACAAGCCCAAGCGGCGCAAGAGCGTAACGGCTTCAAGTTTGCCTTCCAACAACCCTTTGCGCTTGCCTTCCAGCAACCCTTTGCGCTTGCCTTCCAACAACCCTTTGCGTTTTCCTTCGAGCACCCCTTTGCGCTTGCCTTCCTCAAAGACCTCTTTGTAAAACTGCGTTTCTTTCAAGAGTTCCTTTTGTATTCCTAACATCGCTCTGACCTCCTCTCGTGTTAGTTTTGAAAACTTGTATGTGATTATCTGCTCTATCAAATCCAACTCTTTCAGGCTTGCCTTCTTCACCATCTTACGCACCATCTTCTTCGCACGCTTTTCCGACACTACCAACAGTTTGAACAAGCCTAACGCAATTGTTTCCGAATCAGGCAATTCGTCTAAATATACGCGCTCAAAACATTCAAGCCCAAGCAGCAGTTCGTAGTTTCCTCTATCTTTCTGCTCTACGCTCCTCGTCGGATATATCACCACGCCTTTCCACTTCTTCGTCGGATATTGTTTCAAATACAAAAATACTTCCGCAAAAAAACGCGCGTAAAAATGCTCGTCTGTCTGAAACTGTGCTTCAACAAAATAGGTGTAGTCGCCTTTGCTTTTCGGCACGAACACCCCATCAAGCCGAAACGCTGTCTCTTTGATTTCTACCGATTTGAAGTCGTAGCGCGCCGCATCGTCAGGATTTCTACCGATGAGATTGAAAAAGCCCTGCGGCATCAGTTGAAACAATAAGTAGATAACTTTGTCGGTTCGCATGGTTTAGCGCACGATGGCGAGTTTTCCCATTTTTTCGCTGACGCCTTCGGCGGTGATGCGATAAATGTAAATTCCGCTTGCGACTTTCTCTCCGCTATTTGTGTCCAAGTTCCAGCGTGCGCCGCCGGTATCGCCTTCGTGCTGAATGGTTTTAATGGCTTTGCCGTTCAGCGTGTAGATGTGAATCGTGGCTTTGCGCGTGAGATTAGCAAACATGATGAAGTCCACACCGCTTGCTTTGCTGTATGGATTGGGATAGGTAAAGACATCGGCAAGATTTTCCTTTGTGGAAGTAAAGGAGACGATATTACCGCTATTTGCCGTGTCAATCAACATGCCGTCGGTGCTACGAATTTCTCGAACAATTAAACTCACAGTAAAGCCGAGTGCGCCAATGGGTCTGCCTTCAAGGTCAAGCAGGAGTTTATCGTTCTGAACCGTCGCCGCTTTGACGCGCCCATCAGGTTTCACGGTAAAATTTTGCGGGGAAACAGAGTTTGGGTCAATCGGGCGATTCATCGTGAGCGAGATGCGATACGGGGAAATCACCTCTTTTTCCACGATGAAAAATGCGGCTTGCGATTCAGGCACAACCTCGAAGGTTGCAGTGTTGAAGTTTGTGTCGAGTCGCGCGTTGAAAATATCGCGCAGTCCTGAAACGCGCACCACATAACGCCCGGTGTCCAATGGCACATATCGGAACGAGAGCACGGCTTCTTCTCCGCCCCTTGCAAAGGCAACCGATTGCGCAATTTTCGCTTCTCCGTTTTTTTCTATCAGAAACATGCCCGCTTGAATCGGCGGCGACATCGGACGATTAAATCGCACTCTCACACTTTGATTGGCAAAACTTGCCGAAATCACGCGCGGCAAAGGCACTGGTCGACCAATCAAATACGCGCTTGTATCGCTTTCGCTTATGCCGTCGCTTGCCGTTACGGCATAGACATAAAACAAATTCGAATTCACGCTATTGTCGATAAACTCCGTGTTGCTTGTTGTGGCAAAAAGCGACACATCAAACGGATACGTCGGAAAGGCGGTCGTGGCTTGGCGATAGATTTTATACTGCGTCGCGCCTTGCACACTTCGCCACGACAGCCGAATTTGATTGACGCCCAAAGGCTCGCCTGCTACGCCCACAGGCGCAAGAATGCCTTGAAAATTTTGATACTCCCACGCATAACTGAACAGGTCGTCGCAAAAGTAAATCTCGTTCAAGCCGTTGCCATCGGCATCGCCAACCATGACTTCTTGCGCTTGCGCGAAAGGATAATTCCAAACTGGCGCGAAGGTCTCTCGTGCCGCATCCCACTTGAAGATGTAAAGGTTTGGATACGCCACGATGATGAGTTCGTCGACGCCGTCTTTATCCAAATCGCTTGTGGCGACGGCACTTTCAAAAAAGCGTTTGAATCGATAGTTGAAAAATGCCTGTTTCCAAATGCGCACGAGGCTATCTTGGTCGTTTGCTTGCCAACATTCATAGACCCAAATGGGCGTGGCGTAGTTGCGCAAGGAATCAAAGAGTTCTTCGCTGTGATAGCCGATGATGAGTTGTCGCTTGCCGTTGTTGAGATAATTGCCGCTCGTGATGCCTTGGCTACCGCCGATAAATCCTGCTCCCGCTTGATACTGCCAATTCAAGTTGTAAGTGTTTCCGCTTCCTGAGTATTCATATCCGAAAAAGTTTGCATCGTAATCGCCGACGATGATTTCACGCTTGCCGTCGCCGTCGAAGTCATCGACGATTGCGCGCGGTTGCTCGAAGAGCGGCGCCGTGTTTGGATTTTCGCGACTGCGGAAAGGATTCGGCAATGAGGCGATTAGTTGAAAGGCGTTGCTATAAATGAGGTAGTTCGTATCGCGTCGCGCAAGCAGTTGGCGTTCGCCGTTGTTTTTGGTGTCGGCGAAGGTTGCGCCCCAGAGGTCGGCGCGCGTGGTGTCGGCAAATTTTATCGTCCCAAACGGCGAGCCTTGTGGCGTTGATTGCGAAAAGACGAGGGTTTTTCCGCCTGCACTGGTGAGCAGTTCTAAGCGTCCGTCGCCATCAATATCAGCAACGCTTCGCGGGATTTGCAGGAGCGGAAGCGTATCGAGCAAGATGAACTTTGCGCTATCGGCGTTGTATTCGTAGCGGCGCAAGTCGCCGAACTTTCTGCCTTCAAATGGTCGGCTTTCGTTCATCAAGACTTCCTTTCGTCCGTTGCGATTAAAATCTTGCATCGTTTTCAGGAAGTAGCCTTTTGGCAAGCGCAAATCGCGTCGCTCGCGCAAGTAGGTTTGACCAAAGGTCGGAATTTGGCTCACGAAGCCATTGAGCCGAAAAGTGCTTGTGTCGCTTCTTGTTATGAATCCCGCAAGGTTTTTGGCTTGAACGAAAAAGTCGTAATCGGTTTCAGGTTGAAGGTCGCTTTCGCGAAGCAGTGCGGAATGGCGTTGGCGAATGCCATCGAAGCGAAACGGTGAAAAGGGTTGCGAAGAATTTCTTTGACGAT
Source organism: uncultured Chlorobiales bacterium (assembly GCA_938003965.1). Classification (GTDB taxonomy): domain Bacteria; phylum Bacteroidota; class Chlorobiia; order Chlorobiales; family Thermochlorobacteraceae; genus JANWWM01. The sequence goes on along the minus strand of CALKXI010000133.1, from coordinate 14,714 downwards.
AAAACAAGACGGCATCGCATTGGTCGTCGGTGCGAAACTCAACCAAGACGCCGTGTCGGTCATTGACGATTACATCGGTTGCGGAAAGCGATGAGATAACGGGCGGCGTTCTATCAATGACGACGCGGATTCGGTTTTCAATCGTGCGTCCTGTGGTTTCGCGCACGGCAAGGCGAAGCGTGTAGTCGCCATCGGGCAAGAGCGAATCGGGTTGCACAATGTTCCATATTGCCAGCGTGTCGCGAATCATCGGTCGAGTTGAAGTTGCGAGCGTTATCCATGGATTTTGATTGCCAATGCCGCGCCGATAGTCGACGGTGAAGGATTGAAATCGTGGTGAGATAGCCGTTCCTGTTACGGCAATCGGCGATTGAGCGGTTCTGCCTTCGTCCGTTTGAGGGGAGAGAATTTTTGCAATCGGTGCGCCATCGCTTTGTAGGGCTTGAAGCATGTTGAGTCGTCCGCTTCCGGTGAAGTGGTCCCATCCTTCGAGCTCGATGTCGTCGGTGGTGGAAACGAGAATGCCGCGCACTTGTTCGGCGGTGAGGTTTGGTCGGAGCGAAAGGAGCAAGGCGGCAGTGCCTGCGGCGTGCGGTGCGGCGGCTGATGTTCCGCCAAAGTTCGATGTGTAAAAGCCACGATAAAACGGAAAAGTTGTGTTAATGCCAACGCCTGGGGCGCATAAATCCAAGCGAATGCCGAAGGTGGTGAAAGGCGTGCGCGTGTCGAATGGGGTGGTTGCGCCAACGGCGATGACTTCGTCGTAGCCTGCGGGATAGCGTTGTTGGTCGCCGCCTGCATTGCCCGAAGAAGCACACATCACCACGCCTCGCGAATAAGCATATTGAACCGCATCGCGCACCACAGGCGAAAGCACCACATCGCCGAAGCTCATGTTCAAAATGCGAATGTTGTTATCGGCGGCGTAAATGATGGCGGTTGCGATGTCTCTATCCGCCGCGAAGTCGCCGCCGAATCCGCCCCACGCGGTAAAGACGCGAAGCGCGACGAGTTTGCAATTTGGCGCAACGCCTGCAACGCCAATCGTGTTGTTGGTTGCCGCCGCCACAATGCCTGCACAAGCCGTGCCGTGTGAGTTATCGTCGAAGGGGTCGGGGTCAGGAAATTGAAAATCTGATGCGCCGTTGAGATGGTCGACGTTGAAGGGTTGGTCGGTAAAGTCGTAGCCAATCACATCGTCGGCGTAGCCGTTGCCGTCTTGGTCGATGCCGTCGAAGTCGCCTGTAATGCCGTTGGGGTCAAGTTGAAAGGTGATGGGATTGCGTCGCTCGCGAAAGTCCCACGGCTCAAAGGTGCCGTTTTGGTTGCGGTCTTCGGCAGGGTTAATCCAAAGGTTTGGAATTAAGTCGGGGTGCGTGTAGTCGATGCCTGTATCCATAATGCCGATGCGCACTTGGGCACTGCCTTTGGTGATTGCCCACGCTTGTATGGCTTTGACTTTTTCCAAGTTCCATTGTTCGGAGAAGGCGGAATCGTTTGGCACCATCCAATCGTCCAAGTCGTAAAGGCGCACGGGTTCGGCGTAGTCAAGGTCGGGACTGTTTCGGAGTGCGGATAAAATCGAGGCAATTTCCGATTCCGAATACGTTGAATCGAGCCGAAGCGCATAGACTTTTCCGACGCGCGATTTTTCTTTTGCTTTCTCGAACAAGAACTTTGACGTTTCATACCGCACCGATGTTGTGCCGATGCGAAGCGTTTTCGTGGTTGCTTGTGTCTGTGCGTTGGAACGCAGTTGTAAATCGAGCGTTGAGCGTTCCTTGAATTTGATGTTCAGTTCGCGTTGAACGGTTCGCTCTGCATAAAACGGATTCGGATTGCGCGGCGCGTAAAGCGACGGATTCGCTTTGAATAGAGCCGCTTCGGGCTGTGCAAAGGCAGATAGGCTGAAGGAAACGATGAGCAAACCTGCAAGCGTGATAACTTTCATTCTGTCGGATTTTGGAAGTTCGTGCAAGTTAGAGCGATTCGCGGAGGTTTTCAAGGTATGAGGCGGGGCACATTTTTGAATCTAATGAGTAACGAGTAATGAGGAATGAGTAACGGGACAAGCAATTCTTCTCTCTTCATTATGCTGGATTCCGCACTCTGTTCACAATGACAAACAACCGCACCGGTCATTTCTGAACACAGCAAAGCGAAGTGAAGAATCCAATTCTAATGAGTAACGCGGAATAGTGAACGGGACACAAGCAATTCTTCCCTCTTCAATATGCTGGATTCCTCGCTTCGCTCACAAGCTCAAGCCATTACTTGAAGAATTGGTCGAGCGTATAGACTTTGCCGTTGACCTCGACCGAGAGTTCGTTGTTGTTCGGATTAACGAAGACTTGAATTTCGCGCACGGTCCATTGCACGCCGCGTCCGTCGTAGTTCATGTTGTAGCGTTCTTCGTTGAGTTTGACGATGTCGTCGACGGGAATGGCAATATCTTCGTTGCTTGAAAGGACAACGATTTGTATTTGTCCTTCTTGCAACTTGCGCTTCATTTCTTCGGTGTTTGAAAGCCGTCCGTATCCTGCCGCCGAGGCGATTGTGAGTTTGAGTCGTCCTGACTCATCGCGACGCGCCTGCGTGATGAAATACTTATCCAACTTATGGACGGCATTTCCAGATTTTGTGATTGGCATTGCTCTAAAATGTTAAAGTTGCGTGTTAAAGTTGCGTTTGTTCAAACTTCTCCTCGTTTGAAGTTACTATGCGGCGCGTAAAACAGAAAAGGCGATTCGTGTTGAACCGCCTTGTTTGCAACCGTTTTGGACGCCCTTACTTCACGAGCATCATCTTCTTCGTCTGCATAAACTCACCGGCTTTGAGGCGATAAAAATACACGCCCGACGCTAATGACGACGCATTAAACGAGACCGAATAAACGCCGACCTCTTGCTTGCGCTCAACCAGCGTTGCCACTTTTCTGCCGAGCACATCGAAAATTTCCAACTTCACATCGCTCACGCTTGGCACTTGATACGTGATGACTGTGCTTGGATTAAACGGATTCGGATAGTTCTGAAAGAGTTGATACGATGTTGGCTTTTGCCGTTGCGCAGTCTCCCTTGCGGAAAGCATCTGCCCTGTTTCAAGGCTGAATGTGGGCGAAACATACGGACCATCGACTGCCATTGAATCGGCGGCGAAGTTCGGATTGAAGCCCAAGTTGCCGAAGGGGTCGGCTTGCCCAACGCGCGTGCCGGGAACGAGCACATTCGAGAAAAACGCCGTGCTACTGACGACGAATGCAAAGCCGCGAATCGTATTGCCTGCCCTGCCACCCACGAGCGAGAGCGGAATTGAAAACTCCCAGCCTTGACGCTCTGCGCCTGAATTATTGACCGAGTAGGCAACCGTGTTTTCAGGCACGGCACCGTTGGTTGGCGGTCCGACAACGACGTTCGAGCCGTTGAGTTGTGCCGAGTTCGGTGCCGTTGCCATCACGGAGCCGCGCGTCGTGATATTTTCTTCGTAGCGTGCCAGCGACATAAAGCCTCGATTGCTCACAGGCGAAAGTGAAAAGGCGTAATCGGTCTCGAAGCGCGAGCGGTAGCGTCCTTGTGTGGAGTCGCCCGTGTTGATGAAGTGCGCCGCGTTGAGCACGTTGCCTAAGTCTCGGTTTTCATCTCTGCCGTCGATGTTGCCGAAATCGAGCCACAGTCCAAATCCGTCGCTGCTTAGCAGATTGAGTTTGCCCTCAACGCCGATGTAAAGGAGCGAATCGTCGCGCCCGAACCACAAACGGCGAATGTCGATATTCGGTCCGAAGCCCAAACTGCTGTCGGGGTTTATTGCCATTAAAATGTAGCCTGTTTCGCTCAAGTTGCCGTCGAGGGTAAATTGCGGCACAACAGGCGGAATGCGCATCAAGAAACTTCGGCGCAAGGTGTCGTTGCTTCGGTCGTTATCGCCTGCGCCTGTGATGATAGCGGTTGCAAGGTATCGCGTGTTGTTATCGCCTTGAAACACCCTAAACGTTCGGGTGAAAACTTCACCGGCTTGAATCGTTGCGCTTGTGAGGGTATCGGCGTAAATGATGTTTTGCGGATTGGCTTCAGGCGCAATCGTGAGGAAACATTGCATGCCCGTTTGGCTCAGCGAACTCAAATTTCGGAACTGCACGGTTGGCGTCCAATCGGTGGTAGTCAGCGTATCGGCGACGAAAATAGAATCGACGCGAAAGTCAATTTGATACGGCGATTTGAAATAGGTTGGAACATAGACGGCGTAACTATTGGCAGGAACGCGAATGCGCACTCTCGGACCTGCGCCCGCATTTGCCGGAAAAACGAATGTCGAATCGCCATTTGCGCCGTTCCAGTTGCCTGCGTTGCCTGTAATGTCGCGTAGCCACTTATTGCCCCAGCCGTAGCACGTTACCCACACATCGACATTGAAATTGCTTTTGTTAATGCCAACCAGCACACCTGAACTATCGAGCGGCGCAGGATTGCCGTAGCGACGAATCACCATCACGTTGCGTTCATCGGTGGTTTGATTGCCAGGCCAGAACGGCGCATTCGGACCTTGATAATTGGTTGCCGCCGTGTTCGTTGGAATTTCTTGTGTGCCACGCACCCACTTGCGCACGGCAAGCAGTTTGTTGATGTCGTCGCGCAAGCCATAAATGAAGTAATCGCGCCACCAAATACACGGATAGCCTTCGGTCGTGAGAATGTAGGCGTAAGCAAGGTGTTTGTTGATGACAAACGGATTATGGTCGGGAAGCGACGGCACGCCGAGATAGTTATTTCGGTCGAAGTCATGATTTTCTACGAAGGTAACGATTTGTGTTGGCGGCACGCCGTTGTTGAACAAGCCTCTGCCTTGAAGCGTGCGAATGTCGGCACTCGGATTTTGAAAGACGTCTTTCATTCCGAAATAAAGGTTGAAATCGAAGAGGCTTGTGCGCGGATTCGTGCCGTTTTCATTCACCCAATTCAACCAACTGCGCAAGCGGTTGATATCACCATCGTAAAGTTCAGCGACGACGAACTTGTTGGGTGGCACATTTGGCGCGGTGCGTTCTGCGACGCCATCAACCCATCGTTTGTAGTATTCGGGGTGAAAACCTTTAACGAAATCAATTCGGAATCCATCTAACTGCAATCGATTTTTGAGCCAGTTTCCCCAAACAATGAGGCTATCGCCCATTGGCAAGTTATTGCCTTGATTGTCATGCAGGGCGACATCTTGCGCAAAGTCGTTGGTGTAGAATTGATAAAAGCCGAACTGCGTCGAGCTGCAATAGTCGCTTGTGTTGCTGGGATTGACCGCGGCGTTCGGATAAAAGTGCGTGTAGTTGGCGGTCAATCGTCCGCTTCCATTTGTCATTGGAAAGAAGCTGAAGGTTGAATCGCCTCTTGCGCCGCCGGGCGGGCACGGCACGGGCAAAAAAGGATTCGGTTCTAAAATTCCGCCGCCGCGATGGTTGAAGACAATATCGGCATAGACTTCGAAGTTCAAGCGTTTATACTCGGCAATCATGGCGGCAAGTTGCGAATAAATGCCATAGCGCGTGGCGGTGAATTGTCCGATGCCTGAGGTTACATTTCCGCCCGTGTTATCGTAATCACCCAAATCATAAAAATCGTAAGGCGAATAGCCAACGCCGTTTTGATTATCGCTTTTATAGACGGGCGGAAGCCATATTGCTGAAATGCCTGCGCGCTTGAGCAAATCGGCTTTGGTGCGAAGCGTGTCATACCACACGCCGCCGGGCGTTACGTCCCAATAAAACCCTTGAATCATGACGGGGGGCGCGTTTTGCGCAAAACATTTCGTTGTGAAAAGCAGAGCCAGCAGCAAGGTGAGATTTCGTAGATGAGGCATGTGGTAGTGTCGTTAGTTGTTAATTGGCGATGACTGCGTCTGTCAAAAATAAGTTTCGGCGCAGGATTTGCAATACAGGACAAAAGCATTCGGGGAGAAATGATAAATTTCAAAAGATGTTGTGCAAACGCTTAATTTTTGAGATGCTTAATCCGATTCAAATTATTCAGTGGCAGTTGGGGCAGTCGAAGCGCGTTGTGCCTGATAGTTTCAAGCTTCTTGCGACGCGACAGTGGCCCTGCGGCATGATGTTTATCTATCAAGTCAGTTGCTACTTGAACGAGCGCGAAACAACCTTCGACACCTTTTGGTGCGATTTTTTCGAGCAGAAGTCTAATGCGTGGCTTCATATTGGCGGCTGTGCGATGGGCATGGATTTGCCTGTTAATTCAAGCGAGCGCGTTCAGTTTTCACATGGCAGTGTGCGCGGTGCAGATGGCGTCAATAACGCTTTTATCTACGGACGCACGCTCTCGCCCGATGTCGTTTCCGTTGAAGTTGTTTTTGACGGCTCAAAAACGATTGAAGATTGGACGCCCGACGAAGTTTTTGCGATTGCTCTTCCCGATGCGATTTCCGTTACCGAACTGCGCCTAAAAAATTATCGCGGCGAAGTCTTCGAGACCATTCCCGTTTCCGTTCACGATTAGTTACTTATTCAGACACTCGCCCTTGTTGAATTTATCCTTACTTCATTGCCCACCATTTGGGAGTTATCTCCGCTTTTTAGTTCTCGATTTTCTCGTATTTTGCCTTCAAAACAAACACAACGCTATGCGCACACGACTTTTTTTGCTCTTGCTGTTTCCTTTGACCTCAATCTTTGCCCAATCTACTACCGATTCAAGCACCTTTGAATACCGCACCATTCCGAACAACGCCTATAAGGTTGGCGAGCGTCTTAAATACAGCATCAAATACGGCGTGGTCAAAGCCGTCAATACTGAAATTGCTGTTGTCAAAGATACGGTTGTGCGCGGAAGGGAGTGCTACAAAATCGAATACACGGCGCGAACCGTCCCGATATTCGACAACTTCTACCGCGTCGACGACAGATACGAAACCTTTATCGACAAGCAAGGGCAATTCCCGCACAGTTTCAAACAGCAAATTCGTGAAGGCAAATACGAGCGCGACGAATGGATGGAATTTTTTCACGACCAAGGCATGGCGAAATCGCTTATCCACAATCAAGAGTTCAAGATGGTTCCCTACGCGCAAGATATTCTTTCCGCTTACTTTTACGTACGCACACTGAACTTGCGCGCGATGAAAGACGGCTCAATTATTGAACTCAACAACGTCAGCGATAAAGAAGTCATTCCGCTGAAAATCAAAATCCGCAACCGCGATTTGCTCGAAACTGAACTCGGCGTTTTCCGCACCATCGTCGTTGAACCCATCGTTCAGGGCGTCGGCTTGTTCAAAAGCGACGGACAAATTCTCATTTGGATGACGGACGACGAAAACAAAATCCCGATTCGCATTAAAATTAAAGTCGTTGTCGGCTCGCTCTCTGCCGACATCGAATCTATGGAAGGCTTACGCAACCCGCTGAAATCAAAAATGAAAGAATAATGTTCTCTTTGGCATCTGTTCAACCTTAATCATTTTGACTATGCGCGTAAAACTTCTTGTTGGATTATTTATCGGGCTTCTCTGCTCTGCCTGCGGCTCTGAAACAGGACCTTCGGAAAAGGCTTCGGTTACCTTTCCCACATCAACCACTTTCACACTCCGATATGCCGATTTTATCGACACCACAGGCACAGGTCGCAACTACGATTCCATTGGCGTCGTTGAAGAGCGCATCGTTGGCACGCGCACCGTTTCAGGCAGAACCGCATTCCTTCATCAAAATCAACTTATCACTGCCGACACGACAACCTTCGACACGACGCTCCACGCCTACGACAACAACAACCAAGACCAATGGATTTTCCTTTCAAGCATTGAAGATTTCGTCGGCAATTTAGGCGGGTTCAATTTGCAAGGCTTTCCTTCGGGCTGGTATCCATATCTGAAAACAACGGAAACGACGGGACGCAATTACACCATTCTTCCGCCAACACAACTCACACTTCGAATTGACACGCTGACGATTAACGCCACCGTTCGCGCCGTTGGCAACGTGCGTGGCAAAGAAACGATTACCGTTCAAGGCAGAAGTTACAACACCACAAAAGTTGTGCTCACCTTTACCCTTCAAGCACGACTTCTTGGCTTGACTTTGCCCGAAGCCGAAATTCAACAACAAGTCTGGTGCGGCGATAACATTGGCATTGTCAAGTTTGAAACCACATCGGCAACGATTGGCTTGCGGCCTTTCTTTTCGTTCACAACGCCAAACGCGAAACAAGAACTTATCAGCATTACGAACACTTCGGCTTCTGCGGATTGATTGAATTTGGGAGTGAATGGGGGAAATTTTCTCTCGCTCCTAATTTTTCATTTCCAATTAGTCGGCTTCGTAGACAAGCCCTTTATAGAGGGCTTCGATTTCATCTTTGAACTTTTGCTCGACGACTTTGCGCTTGATTTTTAGCGTTGGCGTCATTTCGCCTTTATCAATCGAGAATTGCTCTGCAACGAGTAAGAACCGACGGACTTTTTCGTGGCTGGCAAGGTCGCGCGAAATTTTGCGGAGCAAATCGTCATAGAGTTTCTTCACTTCTTCTTTTTGCATCAATTCAGAATTGCTTTCATACTTAATGCCGTTTTGGTCGGCGAAGGTTTTCAGCGTATCGAAGTTTGGCACGATAATCGCCGAAAGGAACGGACGCTTTTCGCCAATGACAACAACTTGTTCGACCAATGGATTTGCCGCAATGAGATTTTCAATCGGAAGCGGGGCGATGTTTTTTCCGCCCGAGTTGACGATGATGTGCTTTTTGCGGTCAGTGATTTTGAGGTAATTGTCTTCGTCGATTTCGCCAATGTCGCCTGTGTGGAACCAGCCATCTTCGTCGATGACTTCTTTCGTAGCTTGCTCGTCACGCCAGTAGCCTTTCATGACGTTTGGACCGCGCAGAAGGATTTCGCCATCGGGCGCGATTTTATGCTCGACATTGTGAATTGGCGGTCCGACCGTTCCATATTTGACAAGGTGAGCGCGATTGACGTGCGTAACGGGCGAGGTTTCCGTCAGACCATATCCTTCCAAAATTGTGATGCCGAGGGCTTCGAAGAGTTCGCCTGTTTCTTTGGGCAGTGCCGCGCCGCCCGAAATAAAGTAGCGCAGTCTTCCGCCGAAGCGTTCTTTAACTTTGGAGAGCACGAGCGAATCCGCCAGCGCGTATTGTGCGGCAAGAATCGGCGCGAATCGCTTTTCACGTTTGGCTTTGGCGTGCGCATAGCCGACGTTCAACGCCCAATAAAACAGTTTCTTTTTCGCCGCAGGGCTCGAGTCAACGCTTTTGAACAACCCGCTCTTAATGCGCTCGAACAGTCTCGGCACAGTTACAACGATAGTCGGGCGCACTTCTGCAAGGTTCATTGTGATTGTTTCAATGCTTTCAGCGTAGTTGATTGTTGCGCCGCATCCGAAGATCAGGTAATAGCCAGCGGTGCGCTCGTAGGTGTGGCAAAGTGGCAGGAAGGAAAGTGTCGCGTCGCGCTCGTCAATCGGTAGCACTTTGCACATCGATTCGTTGCACGACTTGATGTTTTCACACAAGTTTCGGTGTGTGAGCATCACGCCTTTTGGGTTGCCAGTTGTGCCACTTGTGTAAACCAGCGTTGCCAGGTCGTGTTCTGAAAGTTCCAAATTGGCAAACACATTTGGGTGTTCGTGATTGAACTTTTCGCCGATTTTCTTTGCCGCTTCAAATTCGGTTACACTGTCGTCGGGCGCGTCTAACTCGTTGATAATGACCACTGATTGAACTGTTGGCACTTCGGCGCGAATCTTTCGGATTTTATTGAGTTGCAACATCGTCGATGCAATCACCGCCTTACATTCTGAATTTTGAATAATGTAAGCGATTTGATTCGGCGGAAGCGAAGGATAAAGCGGCACATTCACCGCGCCAATCATCATCGTTGCCATATCGACCACCACCCACTGCGGACGATTCTCGGAAAGAATTGCGACGCGGTCGCCTTTCTCAATGCCGATAGATTTCAAAAACCCTGCAAACGCCAACACTTCACGATGCAGTTCGTCATGCGTAATGCCTTGATATTTCCCATTGACCTTGCGCGAGAGTGCAAACTTATCGGTGCGCCCGTGATAGTGCGCAAAGACGGCATTAAACATCTCCGTCAGTGTCTTGAACGATTCATTGATGAGCGGCATAGTGAATTGATTAAGGTTAAACAGTTATGCTTTTGCCGTCAGCCACGACGACCACCGCATTTCTTTGGACATCGGACTTCCTTTCTCGGCAACTTCTTCGGCTTTCTCCATTAAAAATTCGGTCATTGTACTCACAATCCAAGTGTAGTTTTCATGACCGACAGAGTGATAATCAGCGTCGGGCGCTGGATTCATAAAATCAATCGCATAAGGCACGCCATCGCGCACCGCAAACTCGAGCGTGTTGAGGTCGTAGCCTAACGCCTCGCACAGCCTGACGCAATAGTCTTCAAGCGTGGCTTTCATTTTCTCTGACGGCGCAAACGACGCTTGATAACGCAAGTGATGCGGATTGCGCGGCTCATAAGGCATAATATGAACCTTCTTTTTTCCGACACAGTAACAACGATAATACTCACTAAATTCAATCCCTTCTTGCATCACCATGCAAATTGTGCCCGTCTGATTATACTTTTCAAAAAATTCGTTCGGGTTGTGAATTTTATAGACATGCTTCCAACCACCCCCGTCAAAGGGTTTCATCCAAAGCGGAAAGCCAACATACTCGAAGTAATCTTTCCAATCCATTGGATAAATCAAATTCCGCATGGATTCAGACGTCGTGTTTGGCGGATGTTGGTTTGACGGCAGGATAATCGTTTTCGGAACAGGGATTCCCATTTTCGTGGCAAGCGAGTAATTGAAAAATTTATCGTCGGCACTCCACCAAAACGGATTATTGACGATGTAAGTGCCGCCCAACGCCGCAAGTTTCAGATATGCACGATAGTGCGGAATTTCGTGCGAGATTCGGTCGAGAATCACCGTGTAAGGCGTTTCTTCTGCCATTTTCAGCCCGCCAATTTTGATGAACTCGGCAACAATGTTTTTGCCTTTTTCTTTTGCTACGCGATTGATGTTGGCAATAAGTCCTTCGGGAAACGAATTTTCTTGTCCGCGTAAGATGCCGATGCGGAGTGGCTCAGTTGTTTTTTTGGTCTTTGACATTTGCAAGTGGTTGAAAGTCGATAAAAAGAAACTTTGTTTTGAATGTGCTTCGGGAAAGTTAAGAAAAGGCTATTATTCGGCAACGCCTTATTGGTGGGCACCGCGCAATGCGATGCGGAATTTATCTGCGCAAGTGCGATGTCAGCGCACGAGTCTGTCGCGCATTGCCTTGCCCATGCCTGCAGTGAATTCGGTTTTCACATCAAAGTAATCGGGATATTCCACTTGAAAGCCAAGCACGTCAATCGTCGGTTTAACGCGGAGCATGAAGCGCGTGGGTTTATTGCCTTCGCCTGCCAAATTGAGCGCGAAGTTTCCGAGGGCTTCCGCATTTCGCCCTGACAAGGCTTTCTTCAAGTCGACTGAAATTTGCAACGGCAAAGTCGAAACGCCGCCATTGCCCGCTACACTTACTTTTTCAGCGACGATTCCGTCGAGCAGTTCAATATCATCAATAAACATGCGCCATTCCAAGCGATTGAGCGAGGCGGTTTCGGCATTCGGATTTTTGACTTCCACATTTAGCGTAAGATTGAGCGGGAGTTGAGGTTGAGCCAACGCCACCGTGAATTTTGTTAAATCTGATAGGGCTAAATCGCGCGTCGACCTAATGCGCTGAACATTGATGCCTGCTAAACGAATGTTTTCAACGGTTGAGAGCCGAAATTCACATCGCGCAAAATTTTTCGTCTCTTGAATTTGCCTCACGACCGAACAGCCTTCGGCGATGAGCACCAACAGCACCGAAAGCCAAATGAAGTAGTGGCGATTGCTCATTAGTTTGTCGATAGCGATTGAGAAAGGCAATGTGCAGAAAGCGGGAATCGAACCCGCACGTCCATTGCTGGACACAGGATTTTAAGTCCTGTGCGTCTACCAGTTCCGCCATTTCTGCAATGGTTTGAAAACAGGGTCGCAAAGATAACACGTGCGACTCGAACTGCCAATTCGTTTATGCGCGCTATGAAGAAAAAACGCGATAACGAAAATCTGCAACGAGTTGTGCCACTTCGGGAATATCAATCAAAAACGTATCGTGTCCGTTTGGCGTGTGCATCGTGGCCAGTTCCGCATTTGGAATCAATCGTGCGAGTTCTTCTTGCTCTTCGGGCAAGTAAAGGCAGTCGGAATCGGCTGAAATGACGAGCGTTGGCACGTCAAGTTGAGCGAGCACAGTTTCGTAGTCGCCACGATTGCGCGCAACGTCGTGCGTGTCCATCGCTCTCGTGAGCGTGATGTAGGTATTAGCATCGAAGCGGTCGACGAGTTTTTGCCCTTGATAGCGAAGGTAACTTTCAACTTCGTAGAGGTCGTCGGTTTGCAGTCGTCGAGCGAAGCGCTCATCAAAGATTTGTTTGCTTCGATAGGTTATCATTGCCATCATGCGTGCGGCGGCAAGTCCTTTTTTCGGCTGTTTGTCGAGGTCGTAGTTTCCGTTTTGGAAATCTGCATCGGCGTAAATGGCGTGCCGTTGCGCGTCGCTAATGGCAATGCACCATGCCGAGTGCCGCCCCGACGCCGAAATCGTTACCACTGACTCCACCATATCAGGAAACATCAACGCCCACTCTAAGGCTTGCATGCCACCAAGCGAGCCGCCAATCACCATCTTGATTTTTCGAACTTCGAGAAACTCCATCAAGCGTTTTTGCGCATGAATCATATCGCGAATCGTGATGAGCGGAAATGATGCGCCGTAGTGTCGGTTCGTTTCAGGGTTAAGCGAGACAGGACCTGTTGAGCCGTAGCAACTGCCAAGCGCGTTGGTTGAAATAATAAAATCGGTCTCTTCGTCGAAGGCACTTTTACGCCCGAACATTTCTTTCCACCACCTATCTGCGTCCGCCGAGCCAGTTAGTCCATGGCAGACTACCACAGCGTTATCGCCTGCTTCGTTGAGCCGTCCCCAAGTGCGATAAGCAATTTGCAGTTCAGGCAACGCGCCACCGAGTTCAAGCATGAGCGGCTCATCGCTTTTGAAGATTTTGGTATAAGGCGATGGATAGTCAGCAAAACTCATTCGTTTGACGGTTGAATTTCTTCGAAGCGACGCAACGCACGATTTTTTCGAACTTGCATGGCGGGAAACACGCGCCCGTTCATCGTGATGTAAATTCCATTTGGCAAGCACTGCACCGCAGCAACTGCCGCGCCGATGTTGAATGTGGCGTCCGTGTATTTTGAAATCGCTGGTTCTAACGCGCCTGTGAGCACAATCGTTTTTCCGACAATGCCTTGCAAGCGTTTGGCGGTTTCGGTCATGGTGTCGGTGCCATGCGTGATGACGATTCGCTCGTGCGTGTCGACCTCGACGGCTTTGCGAATGAGCTCACGGTCGTCGTCCGTCAGTTCCAAGCTATCCTTTTTGAGAATCGGCACAACTTCGTAGTCAAACGACACATGCGCCTGCTCGAGTATTTCAATCACTTGTGGCGAACCGACTTGATACTCGCTTTTGGCATCAAAGTAAATTTTATCAATCGTGCCGCCCGTTGTGAAAAACTTGATGAACATAAAAGTTTGGTAACATTTTATTGTTGCCACTGCTCTGCAAAGGTGCGTTCCGTTTTGAGCCAAAGGATTGAGATAGATTGTGATTTCATTGCATAGACTTGAACCAAACGCTCACACTGCACCATGCGGCGCGAAAAATTCGTGTTTCACGATGCGTTTGTGTCTTGGTCGTTTGATGGTGATGGTGATGGTTCTTTTGACACCTTGCGCCAAGTTCGGGCTTCGACAACAAATTGCGCTATTTGCGATAGCCACATCAATTTTTCTTCAGGCGTGAATCGATGAAACTCGGTGTGCCCGTCAAAGTCTTCGGGTTTCAGCGTTGCCAAAATGCGGTCAAATTCCTTGCGGTCAAATTCTTCATGCTTCATCTTCACGTTTGATTTTTTTGATTAAGAACTTCACGTCTTGAATATCCTTCTCTCGCATCGGATTGACTTTGCGCTTCATCTCAATCAATTTCAATGGAGAAGCGATATTGATGCAGAACCCATTCAAATCTACGCTTTGAGCATCTTTTGAGAGCGTTTGGTATGATGGGTCATCAACTAAAAAAATATCCACTTGTCGAAACGGTTTATTCACATCTTGGAATGTAAAGACAAGCGCGCCTTTATCCTCGTGCATTTTTCGGCGCGCTGTTTCATCAAGCAAAGCCTCGGGCGGCACAGGCACACGCGGCGTAAGGTTAAGTGCCCGCATGGAATCAATGAGTCGCTGTAAATTCTCGCGCGTCATGTCGACCACCAAATCCAAATCTAATGTCATTCGCTCAACGCCGTGCAAGACGACCGCCACACCGCCGCACACCACAAACTGAACTCCTCGCTCCGTCAGTTCTTTCAAAATGTCTTTGAGATGATTTTGCATCGTTTAACCTTGAAGACATTCACTCGCTATCACCGTTGAGTTATCCTTTCCTTGCTAAAAAAATTCTCGTGTGCCCCGAATAGTCTTTTTTGAGCGCACTGTTTTTGAATCCGTGTTGCGTGGCAATGTTTTTCACTTTTTCGCCGCCATCGGCATGCAGTTCAAATGCGATAAGTCCGTT
>CALKXI010000132.1 GCA_938003965.1 uncultured Chlorobiales bacterium | reverse complement strand
TTCGTCGCTATCTTCCTTCAACTTCTCACAACAGACACTATGAACGACGAACGCCAAGACGCCTATCTTCAAGGTTTAACAGACGAACAGCGCGAGGCAGTAATACATCTCAACGGAGGGTTGCTTGTGCTTGCGCCTGTTGGCACGGGCAAAACCGAAGCCATGGCGCGGCGTGCGGCACATGCAATCGCACAAGGCATTCCCGCTGAAAAAATGCTCTGCCTTTCCTTCACGAATCGCGCGGCGGGCGAAATGAAATTGCGTATTCAAAAACTGCTCGGCGGATTCGGCTTGGCTGACCATGTGCGTAACCTTACCGTTTGCACGTTTCACAGCCTTTGTGCACGCATTTTGCGACGCGAAGCCGACGCAGTAGGCATTTCACCTGACTTTTCCATCTACGACGAAGAAGATTCTATTGGAATTATCTCAAATGTGCGCGCACAATTCAACCTCAAAGTTGAGCCCAAATCTGCGCACAAGCTCGACCGTGCCCTTCACAACTTTATTGCGCAAGCCAAAATTGAGCCGTATCAAACTAAATCGCCTGAGCCGCTGGAGAAAATTTTTTATCGCTATCTCAACACTTCTGCCATAAAAGAAGGAGAAATTGATTTGCGACAGAATTTTTTCTTGTCGGAAATTCTCGACGGCTACAACGCCCTGCTTCGCGAAAGCAACGCGCTCGACTTTATTGACTTACAAACACGCCTCATCGATCTTTTCAAAACGAATCAAGAAGTGCTTGAACGCTGGCAATCGGCTTATCAATGGATTCAAGTCGATGAAGTTCAAGACACATCGATTCCCGAATACTGGATTCTGTCTTTACTTGCAGGCAAGCATCAAAATCTTGCATTTTTCGGCGACACGCATCAAACTATTTTCGAGTGGCGCGACTCTCGACCTGATGTGGTTCTTCAACGATTTCAGCAAGACTTTGCGCCTGTGAGCAAAGTTGTTTTTTATCAACATCATCGCTCTACGCCAAACCTAATCGAAGCTGCACTCTCGCTCTTCGACGCTAAGGTTGCACAACTTCTCAACGATATTTCCGACCACGAAATCAAGCGGCGCGGTGAAAAAGTCAAGATGCACGAAGCACAGTCGCTCGCCGATGAAGCCTTTTGGATTGCCGCTGAAATTCGCCGTCTGCACGAGCAAGAGCAACTGCCGTATCACGACATCGCCATTATCACACGTCGGCACGACCTCAACGAAAAAATCGCCGGTCACTTGCGCTTCTGCGGCGTGCCGATTTACCTCGTCGAGGATTCCAAATTTTTTCAGCGGGCGGAAATCAAAGATGCGCTTGCATATCTGCGCTTGTTAGTTAATCCGTTGGACATACAAGCGTTTCGCCGCGCGGTGCTCGCCGTTCCGAGTGAACTTTCTGCTTTGATGCTTGATGAAATTTCCACGACGATACGCGACAGCGGACTGCGCCTCTACGACTTTCTCAATCCACTTTCCCAAAATGGCGATGTGTTTAAGCCGTTGCTCGAAGCATATGAACGCGACGCTTTAATTGCTATTGATACTGAATCAACAGGCTTGAATCCGTATCAAGACGAGGTGATTGAAGTGGCGGCGGTCAAGTTCGGGCGGTCGGGCAAAGTGGCAGAATTTCATCGTTATATCAAACCGACGAAGCCTGTTGGCGACTCCGAGCGGGTTCACGGCATTTCAGAGGCTTACTTGCAGGAACACGGACGTGAGGCGAAAATCGTCTTCGGGGCATTTTTAGATTTTATCGATGGTGCAGTTCTCGTTGGGCATAATGTTCGTTTCGATATGGAGTTGCTGAAAGAAAACCTGCGTCGCTATGAACTCGACTTGTTTGACTTGACTGCGTTTGATACGCTTGACCTTTCGCGCCGCTATACCTCGCTTCGCGATTACAAACTGCTCACCATTTGCCAACACTATGGCATTTCGCTTCCGACGCATCGGGCAATGGATGACGCGATTGCCGTTGCTGAACTCATGAAGATTCTGATTCCAAAATTAACGGAGGGTTCTTCGCTTCGTGCGCAACATGCCTTCGAGTATGGTGCGTATTTCAAAACCTTTGCCGCCCAATTTGAAAAGTGGCGCAAAAAATTGGACGACGCGCGTCCCCAAGTCATTTTAGAGCATGTGCTTGAAGACAGTGGTTTGCGGGAGCATTGGCATAAACAAAAAGACGGCAATGAACGTGTTGCGCATTTGAAAGACCTTTCTCAACGCTTCTCTGTTTCGGAACTTGACCGCAAAGATCATCCACGAGAATCGTTGCAGTTCTTGCTCGAGCAATGCGCGTTGGGATTCGGCGGCTTGAAAATCGATGAGAAAAAAGTCCCGATTATCACGGCGCATCAAGCCAAAGGATTGGAGTTTGCGGCAGTCTTCGTTGCAGGCGCAACCGACAGCGAGTTTCCGCATTGGCTTACCAAAGATGAAAAGGGGATTGAACAAGAGCGAAAACTTTTGTATGTTGCCATGACGAGAGCAAAAACTTATCTCTACATTTCTTTCTTTACTCGGAACGAGAGAGATGTCAAACAAAAGCCGTCTCGTTTCATACAGCAGATTCCGTGTAAACTTTTAGCGAGGAGCTAAATCGTTTCTTTCTGCAACCAGCAAACAGTCGGCTGGTATTCAAATTTACATTGCATGTGCTTATCTAATTCCTTGACATGAGTCAATCTTTTGACATCGACTATGTTCTCTATCTTGCGATTTTCCTCTTTGCTATTGCTCTTTTTGCGTCATTCAAACGGCTTTGGTCGCTTGCCTGGAAAAGCACCATTGGCAGAATGACACGGCTCGTTATCCGTCCGACCACTGAAAACGGTTCTGGAAAAACGAAATATCAAGTTGAACTTCAGTATGAATTTGAAGTTGACGGAAAGATAGAAACAGGCTCGTCGTACCGTATTGGTGAAACCACGCACTTAGTCAATACTGAGGCTGAAGCTAAGCGATTTGTTGCAGAATATGCACCCGACTCTCGCGTTGTGGTGTATTACAATCCACTGCTTCACACGGATAATGCTCTGAAACGAAACGTTTCGTTAAGCAAAGTCTCGTGGGCATTGATCGTTTTGAGCGCGTTAAGTTTTTACGGTTACTACCTTCTTTGGCAACGCGACAACAGTCCAGAAGCCGTCAAAACATATCGTGCAACCATTAATTACTCAATTGAAGTTGCCAGCCGCAAGCGCGAGCGCGTCTATCAAATTGACCAATCGTGGCGCACGCTTCAAACCATTCCGAGAGAATTAGAGAAATTTCCTAACCTTGAAGTGCTCAATTTGAGCCACAACTCGATTTCTGAAATTCCCAAAGGGTTCAAGTTTCCTGAATCCTTATTGCGGCTTAACTTGTCGCAAAACAAGTTCACACGCATTCCACCCAGTTTAGCAACTCACCCGAACCTTTATCAACTTGACCTGTCAAACAATCAAATTGAAACTGACAGCGGTGCTATTCTTCCGACTTCGTTGCGAATTTTAGATTTGAGCAATAACAAACTCAAAACCTTGAGCGAATACTTGGTACGCAACCCGCATTTAGAAACGCTCTATGTTCGCAACAATCAAATTGAATTTTTGCCCGACCGTCTTTATTACGACTCTTACTACGATAAAGAGCCTCCCGCGCTCAAAGTGCTTGACCTTCGTGGCAACCCGATTTCGCCCAAAGAGCACAAACGCATTCTTTCGCAAATGCCGCAAGTGCTCGTTGTCATGGACGAACTGCCCGAAGAGCCTGAGCCTGTTCAACCGCAACAAAAGGTGCACAGCAAGCCAAAGCGGAGAATTATACCTAAACGCTGGGGCTTGTAAGTTCCGCATCTTCTCCTGAACGGTTGAAGGGTGTCAGCGACCTGCGCTTACCTTGTTTTTCAAAGGTTTTTTCCTTACTATTGGCGTCCGTTTCTCAAAACGATGCGCTTTTCGAGCTTCACGCTAGATTCTGAACCTAACAATCAACTAAACCTGAAATCCTAAAACGCTAACGGGAGGAATACACCTACATGAAAGGCTTGTTCTCTTTTCTTCGCGCGACTGCGGCAATTACATTTCTTCCTTTTCTTTTGAGTGCCTGCGGTAGTGCGCGAGACCCGCTCGTTGCTGAACTCAAACAAGGCGACTGGCGAGAAACTGTTTCGCTCAGCGAATTTGAACAACGATACACCGAAAATAACCGCACGATTGAATCGGCTAGGCAAGATTCCTTACCGCAATACAAAGAGTTCTTGGAACGCTACATTGATTTTCGCTTGAAAGTAAAAGACGCTCGCGATTTGGGATTGGATAAATTGCCCGAAGTTCAAAGCGAATTGGAGCAATATCGCATGTCTATGGCGCCAGCGTATCTTACCGAGAAAGCCGTTATGGAGGAAGCCATTCGCACGCTTTACAACCGTCGTCAAGAAGAAATCAACGCATCGCATTTGCTCATTCGCTTGGCGAACAACAAGCCTGAAGATACCCTTGCCGCCTACAAGAAAATCATGGACATTAAAAATGAAATTCTCTCCAAGAAAATTTCGTTTGATTCTGCCGCCGTCAAATACTCCGAAGACCCCAGCGCGAAACAAAATCGTGGCAATTTGAGCTACTTCACGGCAGGCATGATGGTGCATCAATTTGAAGATGCGTGCTACGAGGCAAAGAAAGGCGAGTTGGTTGGACCTGTGCGCACTCGTTACGGCTATCATTTGATTGAAGTAAAAGACCGACGACCAAGAGAACAAATTTTCGTCTCGCATATTATGGCATCCTGCATGCCTGAAGCTTCACCTGACGACACGCTCAGAGCCTACAACAAAATTCTCGACGCTCAAACCCAACTTATGAACGGCATCCCGTTTGCGGAAGTCGCGCGCAATGTTTCCGACGACCGACAAAGCGGCATAAACGGTGGCGATTTAGGACCGATTGGCAGAGGTCAAATCCCTGCTCCCGAATTTGAAGAAGCCGCCTTTGCGTTGAAAAAGAAAGGTGACATTTCGCCGATTGTGCGCACTCGATTTGGTTATCACCTCATTCAACTCACACACAAAGGCTACAAGTCGCTCGATGAAGAACGTGAAACGCTCAAATCGCTTCTCAAGCGCAACCCTGAAAAAATGAACGCTGAAGATGAAAAACTCATCGCGCGCTTGAAGAAAGATTACCTCTACACCGAAACCTTAGCCAACGCGCTTGTGCTGGCCACAAAGGCAGATAGCGGCATGAACTTCACACAATTAGATAGCCTCAACCTTTCAGCAAAGGAAAAATCTGCTGTGGTCTTTGCGTTTGCTAATCAAAAATACACGCTCGATAGTTTGATAGGCTACATCAAAGCCAACAACATTGGCGTGCCGATTACCAAAGAAAGTGTAACTGACCAAGTCAAAGCCTACGCCAAGCAAGCGTTAAAGAACTACGAAATCTCACAATTAGAATCGCGCTCGCCTGAATTTGCGCGTTTGATGAACGATTACCGCGATGGCATCTTGCTTTTCAACATTTCAGAACAGAAAGTCTGGTTGCCTGCTCAGCCAAACGATACGGTTGCCAAACCTTATTATGACGCCCACCGCGAGCGGTATCAATTCGGGGAGCGCGTGGCAATCTCTCAAATCGTGGTGAGCAATAAAGACCTCGCGGATAAACTTTACGCGGAACTCACACAAGGCAAGCGCACGCTCGATGTGGTAACCGCCCAAGATGTGAAGAAACAAATGGCGGCTTTGAAAAAGCAGCTGGCACAGCTGAAGCGCAAAGACAAAAATTACGAGAACGACCGCCGCGACCTTCAAGTGAAAATCGCCGCCCTCAAAGTCGACGACCAAGTGCGCACCTTTGAAGCCCTCTCACAACGCTATGGACAACGCTTCGCCGAAGACGATACATTGAAAACCGGCTTCGTTGGCATATTCCAGAGAGGCGAGAACAAATCGGCGGATGTGGTTTTCAATCAACCCGAAGGCTTCATCAATCCGCCGACACAGCTTGACGGTGCATTTGTCATCATTCGCGTTGATGGTAGAGAAGCACCGCGTCCTAAAACCTTTGAAGAAGCGCGTCCTGAAGTCTATTCGCAGTATCAAGAAGAAATGTCTAAGCAATTGGAATCGCAATGGCTCTCGTCGCTTCGTTCAAAGACAGAAATCAAGATAGATGAGGAATCGCTCTCAAAGGCGTTCCGATTTGTTGAGCCGAAGACGAATCGGCCTGAAAACATAAATCCAACCGCCACTCTTGACCTTAAAAATTAAGTGCGCATCGCTCTTGGCTTTCGTTGCTCAATGGATTTCACAGATTTGTTCAACCGCGGTAAGCACAAAGCGGTGTCTTTGGCTTGCCACCTTGTATTTTTTTACAGGTTGTGCTCAATCCGAAACAAGCGACACGGAAAGACCGCTTCTTAAAATTGGCAACAGTGTGCTCTTTCCGAGCGAACTTGCACGCCATATTCGCCAGAGCTCATCGAGCGATAGTGCAACCCAAGCCGCTTTGTTTCTTGAAGATTGGCGACAAACTGCATCGCTGTATGAACAAGCACTTCAAGATGGCGAGCATCATGACGAAGAAACACAGCGTATCGTTGAAAAGTCACGCCAACGCATCATCGCCGAGCGATTTGTTGAGCGTAAACTTCAAGAAGCCTTAAAGCGTGGGCAATTTTACATTGACTCCGCTGAGGTTAAAACCTACTACGAGCAAATGAGTTCTGGATTGATCTTTCGTGAACCAATGTTCAAACTGCTACGCATCTACACCAGCAATGCCGACACTGCACTTCGCTTCCGCCAAGCCCTTGTCGCTAGGATTGGCATAGATTCCCTTTTCAAACTTACAATGTTGCGCGCGCCTGAAACCGCCACGCTCAATCAAGTCGCATTTGAAAGTGCGATGCAACTTAAAACTTTACCGCAACTTCATTTAGAATCTGAACACCTCTATGCAATTCTTGAGCGCATGAAACCCAACGACGTCTCCCCTGTCCTAAAAGTTTCGGACTCGCTCTTTGTGGTCATGCGTCTGGAAGAAAGCGTTGCTCAAAAGCAACCGAAGACACTTGCCCAAGCCTTTCCTGAAATTTTAGAACGCTTGCGTATGATGAAGCAAAAACGCTTTGTCGATAGTTTAGCTTCTCGATTGAAACACTCACCGTGATATGATACAACGCATTGTTTTTCTCGCACTCTTGCTTTGCTCAATGCCGATAAAGGCACAGATGCTCGACGGCGTGGTGGCGGTTGTCGGCGATGAGATTATCCTGAAATCTGAAATCGATGAGCAGTTGAAATTTATTGCTTATCAAAATCGCATTCCGCCTGACGACGAACGCTTGCCCATGATGTGGCGGCAGATTTTAGAGGAAGCTATTAACCTTAAAGTGCTTTTCACGAAAGCGAAACTCGACAGCATTTCCGTCTCGAATGAAGAAATTGATGCGCAAGTCGAACGGCGTATGGAGTTTATCCGACAGCGAATTGGAAGCGACGAGGCGATTAGCGAATACTTTGGCAAATCCATTTCGCAATTACGCGCAGACATGCGCGAAGAAATCCGCGCAGGCTTGATGGTCGAGCAGTTGCGCCGCAAAAAGTTCAGCGGACTTTCCATTTCTAATGAAGAAGTGCAACAGTTCTACTTGACCTATCAAGATTCACTTCCTGAAATCCCTGCCGAATTTGAAGCCGCGTTCATTGCTATTCGCCCAAAGGTAGATTCGGCCGCTAAAAAAGTAGCATTTGAAAAAATCCTTGACATCCAGCGCAAACTCAAAGAAGGGGCTGATTTTGCAGAACTCGCCAAAGCCTACTCCGAAGACGGCTCAGCACGAAATGGGGGCGATTTAGGCTTCGCAAAGCGAGGCGAATTTGTCAAACCCTTTGAAGAAGCAGCTTTCTCGTTGAGGGAGGGGCAAATTTCTAAAATCGTTGAAACCATTTTCGGCTACCACATCATTCAATTGCTTGAACGGCGTGGTGAATCAGTTCGTACAAGGCACATTCTCATCAAATTTGATAGAAGCAATTTGAACGCCGATGACGCAATTGCAAAACTCAACGCGATTCGTGAGCGTGTTCAAACCGGAAAATCAAGTTTTGGATTAGAAGCGCGACTATACTCGGAAGACGAAGAATCGGCTCAACGAGGGGGCGATATTATCTCGCCGCAAACAGGGTCGAGCCGAATTGCATTTGATGAAATTAAAGGCGACCCTGACCTAGTGCGCTTGCTGCAAGCTATGAATGTCGGAGAAATTTCCGAGCCACAACGCTATCAAATTTCAGGCGGCGAATTTGCCTATCGCATCGTTTGGCTTAAATATCGTGCCGATGCACATAAAATGAACTTGAAGCAAGATTACACACGCATTCGCAATCTTGCCTTGCAAAAGCGACAAAATGAAATCTATCAAGAATGGCTTGCCGACCTGCGTAAGCAAGTCTATTGGCGAATTAACCTGTAAAGAACGACCCGATAATCAACCAAGCAAAGTCAAACAACAACTTTTTCAGGCGCCTTGAAGTCCACGCAGAGCCATTGCCCTTCAAAGTAGGCTTCGTCAGATTTCATGCCAGCAAGAAATACAGGCAGCGTGATGGTCTTTTGATTATCGCCAATGCGAATCGTCATATCGTCGCCTTGCTGTTGGAGTGCAATGCTCATGTTTGCCTCATGCAAGAACGGCAGTTTGACTCGCATTTGGAAGTGCCCTTCGGGGACTTTCTTGATTTCAATCGGATTTTCTTTGAAGAAAATATCAATCGGATTTTGCGGACCATACACTTCATCCGCCATTAGGCGAAGCATATCCAGCCCCACCACTTCACTTGAAAAATACGGCACCTTTGAAATCGGAATCGGCGCAAAGGCGTGATGAATTTCATCAATGTATTTATGCTGAACTTTCTTCCATTCGTTCAGATAGCCTGAATCTTTATCTTCAGCCAGCACACGGTTGATAATGATGCGGTCGACCGTAATGCCATAGAGGTTGAGGTAAGTGAGCGCGCGCATGGATTCTTTGATGACCATTTTTTCAGGGTTCATCACAAGGCGCACGGTCGTTTTGGTGTTGTCGCCGAGCAAATCAATAATGCCTTCGGTTGCCGTGAAAAGATTATCAATCGCATTAAAGACTTCGGGCGAGGCGACCATTTTTTCAGTCTTGTTCGAGATTTTGGAAAGGGGGCGAATAATCGGTTTGACTGCGTATTTTTCCACGTTGCGCAGCATTTTCATCACCCAGCCGAATGTTTCAGGTAAGGAAAGCAGGCGCAAGGTTTCACCTGTCGGCGCGCAGTCGACCACAAGCAAATCGTATCTCCCTGACTCATTATACTGCTTGATGTAGGAGAGCGAGAAGAGTTCTTCCATGCCAGGCAGAATGCCGATTTCTTCAGCATAGACGCCTTCCACACCTTTGTTACGCATCAATTCTGCGAAGTGAGCGCGCACCACTTCCCAGTTGTTGTTCAAGTCGCTGAACACACTGACCTCTTGGGCATCTAAATTCGGCACAACGTTGATAGGTGATGGCCCAAGTTCTCTATCC
This sequence comes from uncultured Chlorobiales bacterium, assembly GCA_938003965.1. Lineage (GTDB taxonomy): Bacteria > Bacteroidota > Chlorobiia > Chlorobiales > Thermochlorobacteraceae > JANWWM01. The sequence continues at coordinate 20,456 of CALKXI010000132.1, read as the reverse complement.
AGCGAATCACCTAAACTGTGCGCAGGGTCTGTGGACATAATGAGCGTGCGGTAGCCTAATTCTGCGGCGCGTAGAGCTGTGGATGCTGCCACAGATGTCTTGCCAACGCCGCCTTTGCCTGTAAAGACAAGGATTCTCATTTTTTTAATGTTTTTAGAACTTCAATAACAACGGTGCAACCTGGAACTGTTGCCTTGACCACTTTTGCGAATTTACAACAAAGAATGATAATGAACTCTCACAGGCATGTTGTGATTTTCACGGTCGCATGCGCGGCTTCGGTTTTGTTCGCGATTTTCCCTCACCTGAATTTCGCAGACCGCCCACTGCATTCTGCCCCTTTGTTTTTCGCATAGGACGTTGTTGACGCATAGTTTTAATGCAGTGTGGTAATGCCGCAAGCACAGACTCCAACGCAATGCGAGCGTTCTCTGGGTTTCCCGGAAGATTAAACACGAGCGTCTGATTTCTAATTCCGCTCACGCCACGCGAGAGAATCATGTTCGGATATTTTTCACGATTGGCAAGGCGAATGACTTCAGAAATACCCACAACTTCGCGTTGAATTACATTACGCGTTGCCTCTGGCGTTACATCGCGCATTGAGCAACCTGTGCCACCTGTGGTTACCACGATGTCAACACGCTCCATTTCTACACATCGAACAATCTCGTTGGAAATCGCAAAAATTTCATCAGGAACAATTTTCGTCGTAACCACATCATATTGCTCAGGAGGAAAAGTCGCCGCAACTTTTGGTCCAGATTCATCTTTGTAAATGCCTTGATAGGCTCTGTCACTTACCGTGATAACTGCAACGCGAATCAACCGCTTTTCTTGTGTTGGATTCGTTTGAGGAGCGACCACATTGGTTACTTGTGCACTCACAGTGACGGTGGTTTTATACTGCGTTTCAAGAGATGACTTTACTTCTCAACACAAACTGTTTCAAATATATAAACTCTCATCGTTACTTTGAGACGAGAATTTATCGCAAATCAATTAACGATAAAATATCGTCTCGCAAAGGCATTCAGTTTTGTTTCACATCGTTGGGGGCGAGCACTTCAAAACGAAGTCTGCGCCACTACCGAGCAAGTGCATCTTCGCTGAAGTTTTTGTTCAAAACAGTCTAGATAAATGCACAGATGATTTCACATGCACAACTGCGCATGCTGAATGATGTTGAGCCATGTCGATTTGCAAGGTATGATGCTTATGATTGCAATAATCCTTCAAAATGCTAACCTATCTCTGCAAAAAGCTAGTAAATAAGTTTGTTAATTTCATACTCAAAGATGCCTTCTGCGCCTGCACGTTTCAAATCAGGAATGAGCCGACGCACCTGCTTTTCCTCAATGATAATTTCCACAGCCACCCATTCTTCTGCTGAAAGCGGCGAGACGGTTGGATTACGAAGGGCAGGCAGTTTCGGCACAAGGACATTCAGGTCAGTGCGTTTAATGTTAAACTTCAATCCAACTTTACCCATCGCGTTGATTGCACCTTGCAGAAGCATTGCGATGTTCTCGATTTTTTCTCGCTTCCACTTATCGTTCCACGCCTGAGCGTTCGTGATAAACTTTGTATTTGATTCTAAAATCGTTTCAACGATCCGAAGTTTATTGGCACGCAGCGAGTTCCCTGTTTCTGTAACTTCTACAATCGCATCGGCGAGTTCAGGCGGTTTAACTTCGGTTGCACCCCAACTGTATTCCACATTGGCACTCACACCATGCTTTTTCAAGTAAGCCTTTGTGATATTGACGACTTCAGTGGCAATCCGCTTGCCTTGTAAATCTTTGGGCGACTTGATGTCAGAATTTTCAGGCACTGCAAGCACCCAACGCACCGGACGCATGGAGGCTTTGGAATAAACAAGGTCAGCAACTTCAATCACATTTGCACCTGTTTCAATAATCCAATCTTTGCCCGTTAAGCCACAGTCAAATGCGCCTTGCTCAACATAGCGCGCCATTTCTTGCGCCCGAATCAAAATGGCGGACATTTCTTCGTCATCAATCGATGGAAAATAGGAGCGTTCGCGTACAATAAAGTGAAAGCCCGCCTTTGCAAACAAATCGAGCGTTGCTTCTTGTAAAGAACCTTTTGGGAGACCGAGTTTGAGCAGTTGTGTCATTGCGATTAGAACCAATTGATTTGAAGTGTTGATGAGCAAGAAAGATAACTCGCGCGCTGAACCTGTAAAAACAAAAAAGCGTCCCGCCGTTTCCCGCAAGGACGCTTCACCTAAGAGACAACAAAGAACAATAGCCAGCGAGAAACTCTTTAATGAGTAGTGAGTAGCGAGTAGTGAGTCATGATGAACGAGAGGCAAGCCGTTCTTCATTCTTCACTTTTCATTCTTCATTAACTCGTCATTCTGAGCGAAGCGAAGCATCCAGTTCTAATGAGGAATGAGTAGTGAGTCATGATGAACGAGAGGCAAGCCATTCTTCATTCTTCACGACTCATTATTCATTATTTGTGGATTCCTCACTTGCGTTCGGAATGACAGACTAATGAGGAATGAGTAGTGAGCAATGAGGAACGGAATTCTTCACTCTTCATTCTTCACGACTCACTACGTAGCCTTTGGGCAGAGTGCCCGCTGGCTCTTGGGTGATAGCCGTCCATTGTGCAATGGAAGAAGAGGGAATCGGATTATCACCCTCATTTACGCGGGTGAAATTGTTGCCCAAGAAAAGGCTGTTGTTATAGACCGCCAGCGCATTAACCGTGTCATCAACGCCATTCGGCAAACCAAACCCTGTGCCCCAAGTGCCCGAAGTGGTGTTCTCGGTTTGCGCCTCGCCTTTCGGCACCACACGCGGCGTGCCGCTCGCGTCCATTCGCAACTCGTAGCCCTCAAGGCTGTAGCCACCCTCGCGCTCTAAGCGCAAGGTGTCACCAGGGTTCACAATCTCGCTCACCGAAGGCCGTGCTACAAAAGATTTCAAGGATGTCTTTCATGTCTATCTCCAAGATATGGCTGAGGGTCAGGGTAATCCATTTGCCGTTTCCTGATGTGCCCCGTTTGCATGAGGGAACGGCAAACTGAAAACTTTTGAGAGACGACTTTTGCAACGCTAATCGCACACACGGCTCAAAATGGCTTCCAGCCGTCGGTGGTCGTCGCCCAAGAGGTAGGAAAGTTCTTTGCCGATGGAAATAAGCATGGGTCGGGAGATGTGCGCGAGATGATTGCGCAGAAAAGCGACAAGCAGTTCGTCAGGCGAGGCGTCGCGGCAGTTTAGGACGGTGCGCAAGAAGGTCGGCGTTTTTGCGAAGAAATTTTTTTGCTCTTCGTCCGTTGCCAAGTAGGTAAAGTCGTGCAAATCGGGCGGCACAGGCGGCATCGAGGGCACAACGCCGAGCGATGTTTCGTAGCCCACGACGAGCGCACGAAATTCCGTCTGCAAGAGTTCAAAGACTTGCGGCATTTCGCGTTTGAGTTCATCTTTGGGCTTGCCGTGCGGCGCGACTTTGCGGTTCGGCTCGGTTGGCGCGTGCTCAATGAACGAGACAATGCCGAAAATTTTCATCGTGCTTGTTTCCGCTTTCACGAGCTCGCCAAATTTTACAGGCAATGCCTCACTGAACTTGCTTCGGACTACCGCCGAAAACGCCGTCGTGTTTGAGGCGATTACTTCGCCAATCGGGTCGCTTTTCACAGTCTCACTTTTCATCGTCGAGATTTTTTCTTTGGAATCATTTCGCTCATTACGAAAAACTGTTGCACATCGGCTTCTAAGCGCGAGACAAAATCGCGCTCGTAGCCCGAATGCCGTGCCACAATCACGCCATCTTTAACCACAATGGCTGACGGCAAATAGGCAACACGATAATCGGAGAATATGGCAAGGTTCGCTGTCGCAAATGGGAAACTGTATCCGAATTCTGACGGCGAGGCTCTTACAGTTGCTAATGCGCTATCGGTATCAATCGCGTAAAGTTCAACGCCGCGTGCGCGATACTTGGCGTGCAAGAGTTGCAAATCGGGAAAAAGCAGTTTGCTTAATGTAGAAGTCGGCGACCAAAAATAAAGCACATAAACTTTTTCGCTCTGCGCCTTGATTTCCGCCGAGCTTCCGTCGAGCAGCGAGAGCATCACATTTGGCGCGCGTTCAGGTCGTTCGCTTCGGAATTTTTCAATTCTCTCTTGAAGTGTTTCTTTCGGACGCAGGCGCAGTTTGAAATTCTTGACGAACCATTCGCGCCGTTCAGGTGTGGCGTTAAAGGCAAGCGCGAGTGTGGCGTATTCTTGTGCGTCGGATTTATCGACCGTCATCATTGCGTTAGCAAGTTCGTAATAAATTTCGGCACGGCGCGAAAGGCACAAATTCGCCGCTTGTTTCAGATTCGAAATCGCGTTGCTCAGTTCATTCACACGCCGATACGCCTTGCCAATGCAGTAATACGCTCGTCCGATAAGGTCGTTTTTCACATCACCATTTTCAATGGCTGACGCAACAAATTCGCGCTCGGCATTTGGATTAAAGAACGCTTGTGTCTCTTTGGCTTCCAAAACTTGCATGGCTTTTGCCGCCAATTCAATCGCCAATCCACTGTATTCTTGCGACTCGGCGAAGCGTTCTGCAAAAAGCAAAATAGTGTGCGCGTCATAGACTTGTCGGTCGTAATCGAGCCGCAAGAGTTCCTTCACATAAGGCATGGTGCGCGAGAGGTCAATTTTGCTGTAATACTCGAAAAGGTAACGCACGGCAACCGTCATGACGCCGTTTTGACGCAAGCTATTCAAATTGCGTCGCCAAACTTTTTCGGCGAAAATGGCGGCGCGGTCGGCATAAACTTTTTGATTAGCGATGTAATAGTAAAGCAATTCGCGATACATTTTCGGCGTGAGCGGGTGCGTTGGGTATTTATCCGCCATCACGCTGAGCGCAAGTTCGCGCTTATCGATATCGATTTCTGTGGTGAATCGGTTGTAAAGGTTCAAAGGGTGCAAGTAGGAGTCGGGCGAATCTTGCAAGACTCGGTTGGCTTTGGCTTTATCGCCAATGCCGTAAATGTAAGTGAGCGCGATGGCTTGTAGAAGGTCGGCGTTGTTGCGTCGTTGGCGGCGAAGTTCTGCCATTTGCGATTCAATTTCGGCGAGGGCTTCTTCGGTGCGTCCTTTCTCGTTGTAGTAAATCGACCAATAAAGAATGTAGGCGTCGTAGGTATCGGGGTAGCGTTCGATTTCAGCGCGCAAGGTTTTCAGAATAGAGTCGGTCGGCGCATTTGAGCGAATTAAGGCTTGGGCAATGCGATACATCGTGGCTTTAATCGGGCGTTTGGTGCGGCTGTCTAAAATCGGGAAGTTCTTCGTCGCAAGGGAATCTTCATCGGGCACGCCCATCACGGTGTAAGAGATTACTTGTGCGTTGCGCGGCACTTGCACATCGGCGACCCAAATCGTGTCGTTGAACTTCGTCATCGGCACAGACTTGATGTTCGGAGTGGACATCTCAAAAAAGGTTGGCGTCCAAAAGTTCGTCGTATAAACCGCAACGGGCGCAATATCTTTGATTCCTTTGGGCGCGCGATAAATCATGCTGAAAGTATTCTCGACTATCGCCGAATCGGCTTTAAGTGCTGAAAGCGGCGAGACTTCCTCGACATCGTCTTCTAACGAAATACATGACGCCAGCATGGTTACAAGACCTATTAGCACAAGGCGCAGCACGCCAAACGCTTGTAAAGATTGAAATGAACAAGTGCAGTGATGCATGAATGGTTTTAGATGATTGCCGTGCGTTTCGAGGCGACTTTTGCCGCATCGGAAATAAGCACGCCTTTTTTGATGCAAAGTTTCTCTAAGAGTTCAAAGAATTGCGCTTCTTCGCTTTTTTTCACAACGGCATGTTCGTGTGCTTCGGTGAGCGTCATCGGATAGCCTTTGCCTTTCTCCAAATCGTCCATCATCACGGCATGCATGAAATCTACCCAACCTTTTTCGTAGCACCACGCAGGAAACTCAATGCGCGCAATTTCTTTGCCTGTGTGAAGATAGAAAAAATATACCTTATCGGGATTGGGATAATGCTTCTCGACAATGTCGGAACGGCTTTGAAACACCGCCGAGCGTTCGCCTTTTTGAAGAAAGGCTTGAAAAATCTCCAAGTCCGTGAGCATTTCGGGGTGAATGTTTGCCTGCTCTAACTTCTCCGCCGCTAAGTGCTCGAGGGCTTTGGCGACGCTACGGGTTTCAGGAAAACTTTTGTAAGCCAATACAGGAATTTCCTCTTGGCGAAACTGTCCTAACTTCTCGATAAACTCTTTGCGCAAGACTTCGGCATTTTTGAGCGTCCAACAAATGAGCGTGCCATCAGCAACCGCCAGAATCGGGCGACCTTGCACGCGCTTGCTCTTCGCCACATGTAGCAACGCCGAAAGTTCTTTCGTTTGCCGAAGCGCGTTGACTTGGTCAATGGCAATCCGCTCTTTGCTCGTTTCGCTTCCTCTATCTTCGGTTTCTTTTGGCTTTGAATCTTTGAAATACGCTTTGAAAAATTCGTCGGCGTCGTAGAGTTTGGAGTATGTCGTTAGAAGTGGCGGCTCATTGGTGCCGATGTGAAAACAAACTTGGCTGAAATTGAGCAAGCAGAAATTGAGCAAGCGGTCGGGATAAATTTGCGAGCCATCGGCGGAGCAAATCGTGAAAATGGCTTCGCGCTTTGGGCACGGCACACGCCTCGAGGGCGATTCAATCAGGCGCGGCGCAATCGTGCTCTCCAACGATTCAGGAAACTTGCGCCACGCTTTCACGAAGTCGGAACTTCCCTCGAACACTTCTTCCAAAACGCTTTTGAGTTGCGTTAGATTTTTTTGTTCGGCTACTACCTTTTCCGAAAACTCTTCAAGCCGTCGATAAATCGCTTGCAGTTGGAGCATGGCGAAGTTTTATTTGAGTTCAGACATCAATGCGAAGGCTTCTTGTTTGCGCACCTCGTCGCCAAATTCCGTCGGCTCGAGTTGCGAAATGGCGGCGAGTTCTTTTTTGGCTTCGTCGAGTTGCTTTTTCTTTATGAGCGCACGCGCGTAGTCGAGGTGAAACATGATGTAGCCTTTTCGCAGTTCTGTTGCCTTTTTGAGATTGAGCACGGCATCATCGAGATTTCCCCAATCGAGCCCCAGCGGTTTGCGAATGACTTTGGGCTGTTCAATAAGTTTCAGGTGCGTTCTGCCCAAGATGTAGTGTGCAGAGGCAAGCGTTTGCTCGCCGTCGTTTTGAAGTTTGATAGCCTTCTCGGCGTCGTCGCGTGTGGCTTTCACCATATCGGCAACCGACAGCACGCCCTTGAAAAGCGCGACTTTTCCGCGAGCGGCGGCGCGACGCACATACCCCAGCGCACGTCCCGAGTTGAGCGCGACGGCTTCTTCGGCTAATTCCAACGCTCGCAAATAAATTTTCTCTCGCTCGCTTTCTTTTTGTTCATCGCCAAATAGCACTAACACGCGCGAGTAGCGACACAGCACTTCATAATCTTTCGGCGCAAGTTTGTAGGCTTCTTCTATCGTCTGCTTTGCTTCGGAAAGATTGCGCGCTGAAAGCAATGCGTCAGTTTTTTCGCAAAGGGCTTTGGCATCTTGTCCAAGCATGTTTGTCGGCAATGCCACAAGAAAAAGCATCAGCACAGGTTTCATCGTGAGTTTTGTTTGAGGTTTGCTAATTTGGCTAATTGACTTGCAATTTACGGAAACCTAACCACATTCATAATTCAATGGCACGCTACGCGCTTTTGCTTTTTCTCTTGTTCTCTTCATCGCTTCTTTTCGCACAGCGCGAGCAACTTGGGTTTCGTGTTGAGCAATTCGGCACGGCGCGTTTTTCAAACCCATCGTCGCCGCTCCTCTCTCAACAGGCGGAATTGGGCGCACAGCAGGCGCATCTTAACTTCAACTTCCGCACGATTCTTGGCGAAGAAGGTGAGACGGTTCTTTACAACGGGTTTCAATATCGGTTTCTTCGAAGCACATTTAGTCAAGTCGTTTTTCCGTTGCCTGCATCGGGGCTTTATGCTTATCCCTCAACTCGCGACTATCATTTCTTGTTTTATGACTTCCTTGTGCTTCATTCGCTTTCCGACGCCTATACGCTTGTGGCGACGCTTCGCCCGGGCATTTTTTCCGACTTCAAAAACATTTCGCGCGACCACTTCCGCCTTGAAGGCGCGTTTTTCATCGATAGGCAAATGAGCGAATCGCTCACGCTTGGGCTTGGCATTGCACGCTCGAGCAACTTTGGGCGCGTCTTGCTCCTGCCGATTGTGCACGTGCTTTATTTCGGCGGCTCAACCTTTATGCTCGACATCTTGCTTCCCTCTCGCGCTGAACTGTGGTTCTATCCGACAAAGTCGCTCGAAGCAGGCGTGAATGTTTCGCTTTCGGGCAGTCAATATGCGATTGGCGAAGCAAATCCGCTCTCAGCAAATCAATTCGGCTTTGCGAATGCGACCGTTAGTCCGATTGTTCGATACAATGTTTTTTCAAAACTTTATCTTTCCGCCGAACTTGGCTACACGTTTGTGCGCCGCGTTGAACTTGTCAATAATCGGCTCGAGGGCGAAGCGCGTTTTGTTCAGCAGTTTAATCCGAATAACATTTGGCTCTTGCGCTTCGGCGCGCAAGTGATGTATTGACCATGAGCATTGCGTTTTTTCCGAACATTTTTCAAAACATTAAACCGAAGTAAAAATGAACACACCGAAAGAACTTTCTGACGCGCTCGTGCGCATCGAAGGCTTAACGCGCAAGCCGATTGGCATTAAATTCATCAAGCATGTGAGCGAGATTCCCGCAGGGATTAAGAAATTCGGCGAGAGCGCGAACGGCGTTGCCAAATCAATGCTTTGCGCGATGTGGGGCGATGCGTTTAACGGCGCAGGTCCGTTTTACACTGTCAAGAAAGACCACATCTGTGGCGGCGGCGCGATTGCCGCAGGCTTCGGCTCGACCATGCCCGTCGAACAAGCCGCCAAATTTATGATTGGCGAAAAACTCGTCTACGGCACGCTCGACGGACTCAAAAAAGCAATGGCGTCTACACTGCCTTTTGAAGAGGGCGAATTTGAGGCACAGGTTATCTCGCCGCTCGAGGCACTCACGCCCGATTTCCTTCCCGATTTGGTGTTCATCGTTTGCAAGCCATTTCAAGGTCAGCACATTCTTCGCGCTTACGGCTTCGATAGCGGCGAAATTGTGCATGGCATTGCAGGCACATCAACTTGCGAAATGGTCTCGAGCTATGTGATGCACACAGGCAAGCCAACTTTCACGCTTGGCGATTTAGGAGGAAACACAGGCATGAACATTAAGGAAGATGAAGTCTTGCTTGCGTTTCCTTACGAGCACTTGAAAACTGCCGTCAAAAATTTAGAGCGAATTTGTCGCGATTCTACAATGTATAAACATAACCTTTATCACGAACTTCCAATCACGACTTAACGCCATGACCGATTTCCGTTCGGCACTCTTTACGCTGGCACTTCTTGGGCTAATTGTTTTCACCAACGCATGCACCTCGACGACGACGTCGCTTCGCTTTGCGCCGACGCCAACGTCCAAAGACGACATCAAAGCCCTTGAATCCGACGCTGAACGAGAACCCGACGACGATGTGGTTGTAGATTTACTTCCGCCACCGAAACAACTTCCTCCAAATGCGCGCGAGCGGTTGGAAAACGAAATGGATAAATACTTAGGCGTGCGCTATCGCTATGGCGGAACAGGCGTTGCAGGCATGGATTGCTCAGGCTTTGTGAGCCGTGTTTTCGCTGACGCGCTCGATATTAAACTGCCGCGTTCATCGGCGGCACAAGCCAAAGTCGGGGCGGCTGTCAGCAAAGCGAATTTGCAGTTTGGCGATTTAGTGTTCTTCAAAATTCGGCGGAACCGAATTTCGCACGTGGGCATTTATGTTGGCGATGGGAATTTCGTCCATGCCTCAACAAAACTTGGCGTGATTGTTAGCAGTTTAAGCGAGCCGTATTACAAGCGCACTTACGCCACTGCTCGCCGCATTGGGAAAATTTGAACGGTTGCTCGATTAGCGTTTGCGCTTCAAAGTTTGCCACTCTTGTTCGGAAAGAAATACTTTGCCTGAACGCTTCGGCGATTTCTTTTTGAGTTCCTCGATGCGTTCTTTCGTGTCGGGGTGTGTTGAAAGAAATGCAGGAAGTTTCGCTTCGCCGTGCGATTGATGGAGTTTTTCAAATAGCGCAATCATTCCGTAAGTCGATGCGCCTGTATTTGCAAGGGCATTGAAGCCGAAGGTGTCGGCGGCGGTTTCTTCGCCTCGGTCGTAAGCAAGGTTGAGCAAGGCACGGCTGTTATCGAGCAAAATTGCCGTCATTCCGCCTGCGTCGCCAAAGAGCATGGCAAAAGTGAGCGCAACCAGCGAACTGCGAATTATCCGCTTGAAGCCATGCTGCAAATACACATGCCCGCTTTCGTGCCCGAGCAATCCGAAAAATTCATCTTGATGTTCCATCAAGTCCAAAATCCCACGATAGACGACAATGTAGCCGCCCGGCAACGCAAACGCATTTTTGATGGAATCTTCAACAATGACAATCTGAAACTTGTATGGTCTGCCGTTGGAAAACGACTCGACGATGGTCGCGCATTTTTTCAAGATGGCTACACAGGCAGAATCTTTGTTAATTTTTGCTTGTGAAGTTACTTGTTGGAAAACAGCCTTGCCAAATTCGGCTTCCGTTTCAACAGGAATGAGTTTTGCAATCGCGCCTGAAAGTGCATCAGCACCGACTGTGAAGAAGAGAATCACGACGAGCAGTGCGCCGACAAGCCCAACAATAATCCACGACGAAACCGAAAGCAACGGCTTACGATTTTTATCGAACTTATCGGCTCGAATCGTTTGCCATGCTTCAAGGCTTTCAATCGTGATAAAGGCTTTGAGCGAAGCGCGCTCGACCTCCAATTTCACATAGCCACTTTCGCTTGCTTCGACGACGCGAAATTCATCTTTCGTGAAGAAAAAATCCTTGCCGTTTTTAAGCACCGAGACGCCGTAAGGGTTGATGATGAGTTGAACGGCGCACGATTCGGTTGCATCTGACCAAATGCCTTCGCCTTGCCAAGTGTTCATCGGGCTGTTTCAGGACTTTGGATTGAGAATGTCAATCACTTCGTTTTGCTTTGTGCGTATTTTTTCTGCAATGTCTGCCTGTGCAATGATGCGAAATTTTTTCGTTGCTCTTTCAAATTCCGCTACAAACGCTTTTGTAAATGCCGACTCGCCGCTCTCACTGAACGGCACGAATGTTTTTCGTTTTTCGCGATAGAGTTGCAACTCGGAAAAATCTTCATAATCAAAAATTGACTTTGCAGGCGGCGCATCGATAACGACTTCATAGCCTTTGAGGTTTAATCGGAATTTGCGATTGAGGTAGTGGCAGAGCGCAAGTTCTTTTTCTTTTCGGCGTTGAGCGTTGGTAGCGAGTTCAACTTGCCACGATTCATTCGGGTCTGTGGGCAAAGTAAGGGCGCGCTTGTAGGGACGACGCTCCAAAATCGCAAGGAGCAACTCCGCCGAAGCAAAAAGCGGCTTTGGAAGTGCATCGAGCAGGTCGTCCAAAATTCGCTCGTCAGTGTTGTGATAAAAAACGGCTTGCACATCGCTTCTGGAAAGTTGCGCTTCGTCTAAGGCATCTTGAATAAAGCGTTTGAGCATCGCAGAAAGCGTGCGAACCGTGTGGTGCCAATAGACATTGCGCATCATCGCATATTTGGCAAACATCAAACTTTCAAACGGCGCAATGCCTTTGCTCGTAATGGCAAACCGTTTTCGTTTGGAATCAGGCACAAAAGATTCAATCAAACGCTCGATATCAATGTTGCCGTAAGGCACAGAACAGTGATGAGCATCGCGCATGAGGTAATCCATTTTGTCGGGGTCGAGCGTGCCGCTAATGAGTTTCGAGAAGGTCATTTTCTTCTTTCCTGTTACCATTGTTGCGACTTCTGTCGGGTCTAATTTCCACTCTTGCTCTAAAATTTCCGCCAAACTTCCGAAGCCTTCGCGGGTCTCGAATAGCCTTTCGTTTGTCAGGTCTTGATGGTCTTTGAAGACGATTTCATTTTTGCTTGTGATGGCGATGTTTTCAACGAGGTGCGCGTGCGGGTAGTGCCCAATATCGTGCAAGAGGCTCGAGGCTAAAATGAGTTTGCAACTCTGTTCATCAAACGAAAACGATTTGCTTTGTAGCGACTTGGTGAGCGGATTGGTTAAGAGCCGTTGTAAAATCAATTTCGTGAGGTGATAAACGCCGATGCTGTGCTCGAAGCGCGTATGCGTTGCGCCGGGAAAAACATAGTGCGCAAACGAGAGTTGCTTAATGCCTTTCAGACGCAGAAATGTAGGGTGAGAGATGGTTCGTTTGAGCGCACGGTCGAGCGGAATATGCCCCCAAACAGGAACGCGAATAAATCCGCCGTCAGCGCGAAAGAGAAATTCAGGAAAGGACATTTATCCGATTGCTTCAATTCTATCAAGAAAGATGTTAATAAGCTTGTGCGTCCTGTTCAAGTTGACTACTTCTTGCCACACCTTTGAAATACGCTCATGAAAATTTCTCATCTTCAAGTTGCCAAATCGGATATGTATTACCTTTGGCGGCGGCGTCGAAACCATAACAACGGTTTGAAAAGTCAGCATCTTTCGTAACAATTGTTAGATTCTCTGTTTTTGCATAGTTCCATACTTGCTCATCTTTCCAATTTTCACCAACATCTCGTAGATGCAAAAACTCAGGGCTGTTCCAAATAGAAAAGTAGTAGGGCAGGTTCACATCGATTAGAAAGCGATTCGCTTTATCCATGTTGAATGTTGAATTACAAAGGCGTTTTTCATCAACTCTGCCGTGAATCTCAAACACGCTGAAATATCCTCACGAGTGAGCGAGGGATATTGACGCAAAATTTCATCGATGCTTTCGCCTGCACTTAAAAACTCCATAACCGTTTGAACAGTGATACGCGTGCCGCGAATTGTTGGTTTTCCGTTACAAATCTCGCTGTCTATTGTGATGTTGTCGAACTGTGTGAGCATTTTTTGATAGTCAAACTATTCTTCAAATCTTGCGTCAATATACGCCGTCTCGGTTTCTTCATCAATCGTGATGTAAAGCGTATTCGGGTGGCAGCAGACGAAGCAATCTTCGGTGTAAGTTTGATGCAAGCCGCCTTCGGTGTCGACGACTGTCTCGTTCCATTCTCCGCAAACCGCACACGTGAAACCTGCTTCTATCAACATTTTTCAGCCGTTTAATTGGCAAAGATAATCGGAAAAATCTGTAAGTTTCGCACGAATCACTTTGTAGAACCTTTTCTTCTGTTGTAACTAATGTCCACAAAACTTTTCTCCGAATTTCCGCCGCTCAAAAAAAGCGATTGGCTTGCTGAAATTACTCGCGACCTTAAAGGCAAATCGTTTGACGAGACGCTCGTTTGGCACACGCTCGAGGGCATCGATGTTCAGCCGATTTATACCGACGAAGATGTTACGCCGTTTGCAATTCCTTTCAAGCCAACTGGCGAGTGGCTGATTCGCGAAGAAGTTCTCGAACAAGACATTTCACAGGCAAATGCGCGTGCGCTCGATGTGCTCAATCGTGGCGCGATGGCGTTAGCGTTTTTTGCCGAACCGAAAAGCGATGCCGAAATGCGCACCTTGCTCAACGGCATTTGGCTTGAAGCGGCACCTGTGCATTTTTACAGTTGCACGAACCCCGAGCAAGTGCTCACACTTTTTTTGAATGAAGTTCGCGCACGCACGCTCGACGCCAAGTTCGTTCACGGCTCGCTCAATCTCGATGCGGTTTCAACTTTTGCAACGAAAGGCAAATGGGACACCCAGGCTTTTGAGACCGCCAAAACCTTACTTCACACGGCGCAAGCGTTTCCGCACTTCAAGGTTCTAACGATTCGCGCTGATGTGTATCACAACGCAGGGAGTTCGCTCGTGCAAGAACTGGCTTTCGCCCTTGCTTCAAGTGTGGAATATCTGGACGCGCTCACCGAACAAGGCTTGACGGCTGACGATATTCTCAGCCATCTTGAAATTTCGTTTGCCGTCAGTTCGAGTTACTTTCTTGAAATTGCGAAGTTTCGCGCGGCGCGTTGGCTGTTTCATCAACTTGCCACGGCTTATGGCGCAACGGCAACGCCAACCATTCACGCCTCGAGTGCGCGGTGGAACAAAACAATTTATGATTCTTACAACAACCTATTGCGCGGCACGGTCGAAGCTATGGCAGCGGCAACTGGCGGTGCTGATTCCATTACCGTCGCTCGTTTCGACGAACTTTATGCGAAACCGAATGAATTCTCTGCACACCTTTCGCGCAACACAAGTCTGATTTTGCGCGATGAATCGCACCTCGATAAAGTTCTCGATGCTTCAAAAGGCTCTCACTTTTTGGAATCGCTGACGAGTTCTACCGGCAATGAAGCATGGAAACTTTTCCAACTGATTGAAGCGCAAGGCGGCATGCTTCGCGCGTTGCGTTCGGGCTTTGTGCAATCCGAAATTCGCCGAGTGCGCCAAGCCCGCGAGAAACTGCTTGCAGAAAAGAAATTGAACTTCATCGGCGTAACGAAATCGCCAAATGCGAAAGAGACGATGAAGGATAAAATTGAAATTCCGCTTGAACCTGCACCGCCTATTAGCGATGCTGAAATCGAAATTCTTATGCCGTTCCGCGCCACCGAATCTATTGAGTTGGAACGGCTTAAAAGTGAGTAGTTTTTTCAATCTAAAACTCTGACCGACGATGCGACCCGATTTCTCAAAACTCACTCTCACGAAGCCTCATATAAGCGAGCAAGAATCAGATGCCGTGTGGCTCACGCCTGAAGGTATTGCGGTTAAATCGCACTACTCTGCAAAAGATTTGGAAGGGCTCGAACACCTCCATTATGTTGCGGGTTTGCCGCCGTATTTGCGCGGACCGTATTCGACGATGTATGTGATTCGTCCTTGGACGATTCGTCAATATGCAGGCTTTTCAACAGCAGAAGCTTCAAATGCTTTTTATCGGCGCAACCTTGCTGCAGGACAAATGGGGCTTTCCGTTGCGTTTGATTTAGCCACACATCGCGGTTACGATAGCGACAACGAGCGCGTTTTCGGCGATGTCGGCAAAGCCGGCGTTGCGATTGATACCGTCGAGGATATGAAAATTCTCTTCGACCAAATTCCGCTCGACAAAATGTCGGTCTCAATGACCATGAACGGTGCGGTGATTCCCGTGATGGCATTCTACATCGTTGCCGCCGAAGAGCAAGGCGTCAAACATGCCGACCTTTCAGGCACAATTCAGAATGATATTCTCAAAGAGTTCATGGTGCGCAACACTTACATTTATCCGCCCGAACCCTCAATGCGCATCATTGCCGATATTTTCAAATACACTGCCAAAGAAATGCCGAAGTTCAACTCCATCAGCATTTCGGGCTACCACATGCAAGAAGCCGGCGCAACCGCCGATTTGGAACTGGCTTACACGCTCGCTGACGGCTTGGAATACCTACGCACAGGCGTCAATAGCGGATTAGACATTGACGACTTTGCGCCGCGCCTCTCGTTCTTTTGGGCAATCGGCATGAATTACTTTATGGAAATCGCGAAAATGCGCGCAGGCAGGCTTTTGTGGTCAAAAATTGTCAATCAATTTCACCCGAAAAATCCAAAGTCGCTTGCGCTTCGCACGCATTGCCAAACCAGCGGCTATAGCCTGACCGAGCAAGACCCGTTCAACAATGTGATTCGCACTTGCATTGAAGCCATGGCGGCGGCACTTGGACACACGCAGTCGCTTCATACCAATTCGCTCGATGAAGCCATCGCGCTTCCGACCGATTTTTCGGCACGGATTGCGCGCAATACGCAGTTGCTTTTGCAAGATGAAACCGACATTTGCCGCACGGTCGACCCGTGGGGCGGTTCGTTTTATGTTGAGCGGCTTACGCATGAACTTGCTCAAAAGGCATGGAAACTTATTCAGGAAGTTGAATCGCTCGGCGGCATGGCAAAAGCCATTGAAGCAGGCTTGCCGAAACTACGCATCGAAGAAGCCGCCGCTCGCAAACAAGCGCGCATCGATTCGGGAAAAGACATCATCGTTGGTGTGAATCAATATCGGCTCGATAAAGAAGTTCCGATTGAAATTTTGGAAGTCGATAACACAGCGGTGCGCGAAGCGCAAATTGCTCGTCTGAAAAAAATCAAAGCCGAGCGCGATTCCGCCGCTGTTGAAGCCGCACTGAACGCCATCACACACGCCGCCGAAACCAAACAAGGCAACTTACTTGAACTTGCCTGCCAAGCCGCGCGTGTGCGCGCCACCTTAGGCGAAATTTCTTACGCGATGGAAAAGGTCTTCGGTCGCTATCAAGCCCGCATCAAAACGATTTCGGGCGTTTATTCAGCGGAAATTTCACAAGACGAAAACTTCCTCAAAGCCAAACAAATGGCAGATGAATTTGCCGAACTCGAAGGACGGCGTCCGCGTATTTTGATTGCGAAAATGGGACAAGACGGGCACGACCGCGGCGCAAAAGTTATCGCCACAAGTTTTGCCGATTTAGGCTTCGACGTCGATGTCGGCTCGCTCTTTCAAACGCCGAAAGAAGTTGCCAAACAAGCCGTTGAAAACGATGTGCACATTGTGGGCGCGTCAAGTTTAGCGGCAGGACACAAAACGCTCATTCCGCAACTCATTGAAGAACTTGCGGCACTCGGACGCGAAGACATTTTAGTGGTTGCAGGCGGCGTGATTCCGCATCAAGATTACGAGTTTCTATACAGCAAAGGCGTTGCCGCCATCTTCGGACCAGGAACGGTGATTTCCATCGCCGCACAAAAAATCCTGAAAATTTTGATTGATTCGTTCAAAACGGAGGAAGCATGAGTGCTGTCGAAACCAAACGGCTCTACACGGTGGAAGAGTATCTCGAGCTCGAGCGCGAATCGCACGAAAAGCACGAGTTCTACAAAGGCGAACTCTTCGCCATGGCAGGCGGCTCGCCGAATCATACAACCATTTGTATGAATGTCTCTTCCGAGTTACACCAGAGACTATCTCGCAAAGGGTGCCGCGCCTTCAACAGCGAAATGAAAATCTTCATCAAACCGTTTGACCTTTACACCTACGCCGATGCTTGTGCACTTTGCGGCGAGCCGAACTTCCTCAAAGCAACCGACGCCATTATCGACAATCCTTCGCTCATTGTTGAAGTGCTCTCGGAGTCAACCGAAGTTTATGACCGTAGCAAAAAATTTCTCTTCTATCGCGCCTTGCCCTCGTTCAACGAGTATTTGTTGATTTGCCAAGACCGCCCCTTCGTGGAGTATTACGCCAAACTATCCGAACAAAAATGGCTCTTGACCGAAGTTCAAGGTTTATCGGCAAAAGTCCGCCTCAAGCATCTCGGCATTACGCTTTCACTTCAAGCGATTTACGCCAACGTCAAATTTGCGCAGGAAGCCGTTTAGGCTACGCTTGTGATTTCGGTTCTTGAACTTCCGCAGGTTCTTTTGGGACAGTAGGCAGTTTCGGGAAGATGTTGTAGCACTCACGGCGAATGAGTTCTTGCTGTTGCTGAATTAGTTCACTATCGATTTTGAATTGTTGGAGCAGGAGCGAGAAAATTTGAATTGAGGTTTCCAATTTTTCGGTAACCACGGTGCTTGCGCCCGCATCGTAAAGTGCGGGAACTTCTTGCACGTTGCGCGTTCTGACAATCACGAATGCCTCGTTGTTGATTTCACGAATGGCGCGGATACATTGTGCCACAGCATCTCGGTCGGAAATGCCAATCACTACGGCTTCAGCCTTTTCAGCCCCGACTTTCATCAGTTTATTTTTCTCGGTGCAATCGCCAAGCACGATATTTTCCCCGGCTTTTGCCGCCGCTTCTACGACTTTTCGGTCGTTTTCTAAAATGGCGTAAGAAATGTTCGTGGCTTTGAGCACGGCGGCGATGTTGCGCCCATTTGTGCCGTATCCGATGATAATGACGTGCGGTTTTGTTGCCGAACTTTCTTCGTGCTTTGCGCGCACATTGTTTTTCGGCACAAGAAATGAAAATTGGAAGAAGCGATTGGTGAGCGGAATAAACTCGAGCGCAGGCGCAAGCCGAGCGACCATCCGCGGCGCAAGCGAAATAATCAGCGGCGTGATAATCATCGTTACCACAATTGTTGCCAGCACGGCTTGGAACATCGAGTCGCCAATCACATTGCTTTGTTTGCCTGTGTTGGCTAAAACGAACGAGAACTCCCCGATTTGCGCCAGCGTCAATCCTGCCATTAAACTTTCACGCATCGAGTAGCCCAAAAGCGAACTAATGACGGCAACTATCACGAACTTCAAGAGAATTACGCCAATCGCAATCAAGAGATAAATTGGCAGATACGCCCAGTTGAGGTTCAGGAGCAATCCGACAGAAACGAAGAAGAGGCTTGTAAGCGCGTCGCGCAGTGGTTCAACGCTGTGGGCGATTTTGTGGCTTTCATCAGTGCTTGCGATAATCATGCCCGCAATAAATCCACCGAGTGCCAGCGAAAGTCCCGCCAGCGAAGTCAGATATGCTGAGCCAAAGCAAAGCAAAATCGCGCCGAGTGCAAGGGCTTCTTTGGCGTGAATTTCCGAGAGAATGCGCACCAAGCGCGGCATGGCAAGTTGAAATCCCACAATTATGGCGGCGGAAAAGAGCACGAGCAAGCCTACATCGCGCGCGATTTTCGCCAGCGAGCCGTCGGCTTCAGGATTCAAGAACGTAACCGCAATCACCATTGGCACAATCGCCACATCTTGCAAAATCAAAATCCCAAGCGCAATTCTGCCATGCGGAAGCGAAAGTTCATCTCTATCCGCCAAGAGTTTCAAACAAATTGCGGTGCTACTTGCCGCAATCACAATTCCGAGAAACACGCTTTCGCGCCACGAGAGCACAATGCCAAAAATTGGAAACAGGAACAGCAAAATCAGCGACGCCATGCCGATGGTCATCACCACTTGCACGGTGCCGCCAATGAGCACGATTTCTTTCAGGCGTTTTAATTCATCGACCGAAAATTCCAAGCCAATCGTGAAAAGCAAGAGCACCACGCCAAGTTCGGCGAGAATTTCAATCAGCGTTAAATCTTTGATGATTCCAAAGACCGACTGCCCGAGCAAAATGCCCGTGAAAATCAATCCGATTACCGACGGCAGTTTAACTTTTTGAAAAATCAAAATCACAACGATTGCCGCCGCAACAATCAGGGAAAGGTCGCCAAGAAAATCAAAATGGTGCATCGCTTTGCTTTGGGAATGAAAATTAGAACTGCTGGGCTTGTTACAAACTGCTTTAATTTTTAACTTTATTTTTCTCTTCTCAATTTCAACATTTCACCTCATCATGAAAAAAATTTTCCTGCTCTTTGTGCTCGTGCTCTTTTCTTCCACCCTTTCGGCGCAATTTATTTCAAACGGCAAACAACTTGCAAGCGTTGGCATTGGGGGCAGTTCAGGGACGACGCTTATCGGCGGCATGTGGGAAATCGGCGTTGGCGATAAGGTCGGCATTGGGCAGTTCGGTGTCGGCGTCTTGGGTGGTTTGTATTTTACAAAAGGCGATAATGTGCTCGGCATCGGAGGACAAGGCAATTATCACTTCGACCTCAACGCGCCTCGCTGGGATTTATATGCTGGCTTGAACTTCATCGCTGTTTTAGCAGGCGGCGGCGGAAGCGATTTGGGCTTTCAATTCGGCGGACGCTACGCCGTTCAAAACAACATCTCCATTCTTGTCCAAATTGGCGGCGGCGGATTCTCAAACTTCTTTGCAGGCGTCAGTTTCGGACTTTAAGGGAAGTTCCTTCATTGAAACTTCATCATGAGCCTTCAAGAGTTACTCGCATCGCCAATTCTTCTCTACCAACTTTTCATCACGGCTTGCCTGTTCGTGCTGTTTGGGATTCTCTGCTTGAACTTGGTTGATGTAAAGCGGCTTTTGAACGGTGTGCCAAGCGTGTTTCCGTTTGTGTCTATTTTAGTTCCGGCTCGAAACGAAGCGCGCTCGATTGAAGCCTGTGTGCGCTCGCTCTGCACGCAATCTTATCCAAACTTTGAAGTCATCGTCTTGAACGACCACAGCACCGACGAAACGGGCGAACTCCTTTTGCGACTTCAATCGGAATTTGCAAGGCTTCGCGTGCTTTCAGGAAAAGATTTGCCACAAGGCTGGGTCGGCAAATGCTGGGCGTGCTTTCAACTGTCCGAACACGCGCAGGGCGAATTGCTCCTCTTCACCGACGCCGATACGATTCACTCCCCTGACGCGCTTCGCCGCGCCGTGCGCTCCATGGAAGAGACCCATGCCGATATGCTTTCGCTCGTGCCGTATCAAACGCTCGGCTCGTTTTGGGAAAATGTCATCGT
>CALKXI010000131.1 GCA_938003965.1 uncultured Chlorobiales bacterium | reverse complement strand
GATTCCGGTTGGTGCGGTAATTACGATTGAGCCGGGCGTGTATCTTCCGGGCAAATTCGGGGTGCGTATTGAGGATATGGTGTTAATTACCGAGAGCGGTGCCGAGCCGTTGCCGAAGGCGCGCAAGACGTTGATTGAACTATAGCCCATCAGACTTTTGCTGACTTCAATTTGTATTTGATTAGCAAGAGAATGAATTCTGCATTGCCAATAATATATCGTCGCCACATTCGTCGCGGCTCTTGAAGAAAACGAAATAACCATTCCAAACCGAGCCTTTGCATCCAAAGTGGCGCGCGCTTTACCAGCCCTGCGACTACATCAAAACTACCTCCAACCCCCATTACAAAGGGGATGTTCATGACTTGCAAGTAGGTGTTCAGAAAAATTTCTTTTTTCGGCGAACTAATTGCCACAAATAGAATCTGTGCGTTACTTGCGCGAATTTCTTCTACAATTTTTAGCTCTTCTTCTGGTTTGTAGTAGCCGTTTCTTGCCCCTGCAATACGCAAAGACGGAAATTCTTTTTGATAGTGTGCAACGACTTTATCTAAAACTTCCTGCTTAGCTCCAAAAAAGAAAACACCCCAATTCTTTTCGTTTGCTCGTTTGATTAGTTCTTGCATCAAATCAATTCCTGCAACACGCTCTTTCAATGGTTTCCCCAAAAGTTTTGATGCCCAAACTACTGCTTGACCATCGGCATTCACAATCTCACAAGACTCAATAATTCGCTTTACTTTTGGGTTTTTATTTATCTCGACGATTTTTGCGGCATTTACAACAACATGCTGAATCGGTTTGCCTTCCACGATTTTTTCTTCAATTTGCAGCAGTGTTTCTTCCATGGAGAGGTTGTCAATTGGTGACCCCATTACCTCGACACGCACTGCGTTCTTTGGTGGAAGTTCAATTGCTATCATATTTGTTTTTAATTTGATTAGTAGGCTCCGCGTCCGAAAAGTACAGCAGGGATTGTACGTAAAATGATGTTGATGTCTAACATTATAGACGCATTTTCAGAATAGTATAAATCCAATATGACCATTTCATTGAAGGAAAGGTTACTTCGCCCACTTACTTGCCACAAACCTGTAATTCCCTGTTGAACTCTAAGGCGACGCTTATGCCAGTTCTCATAACGTACTAATTCGTCAGGTGTTCCTGGGCGAGGACCGACAAGTGACATTTGCCCTAACAGCACATTGACAAGTTGCGGAATTTCATCAATACTATATTTACGAATAAATCTACCTATCCGCGTTACTCGCGGATCGTTTTTAATTTTGAAAATTGGACCTGATGCTTCGTTCATCCTTTCTAACTCTTGTTTGCGTTTTTCAGCATCAACATACATCGATCGAAACTTGTAGCACCAAAATAATCGCCCGTCTTTTCCTACACGACGCTGTCGATAAATAATTGGTCCAGGAGAGTCTAACTTAATTAGAATAGATATTAGCAGTGTCAGAGGTAAAGACAATATCAACAGTGTTAGCGAAATCGTAGAATCCATCACGCGTTTGTAGATACGATGTACTCCATCCATTGCATTTGAAATGTCCATAATCACATAGCTTCCATAAAACTCAACTGGGACTTTGGCAGGAACAATTTCATAGAGACGAGAAGAGAGTTTAAGCACAGGCACAAGCGGTTTTAGACTGTCAATAATATCATGCAAGCGCTCATATGAAATATTGTTAATCGCAATGATTATCTCTTCGCATGCATATTCTTTAACAAGATTTTCTGCGCATGAGATACTTCCCAAAACTTTTACACCTTGAGAAATTTCCGTGCCTGATGGAATCTCATCGTCTAAAAAACCCACTACGTTTAATCCATAACGGTTACTATCTTGTATTTCCTCCGCCAGTCGCTTTCCATATTTCCCTGCTCCAACAATTATGATATTTCGCAGTCCGATTGCGCGACGCGACAGCATCATAAATAGATTCCGATAAATCCCAATCCGATAAATAATCAGTGATACAGTTCCTGTTACTGCAAAAATTCCAATAATTAAACGGCTCTCTAAAACCTTTGATTCCTTATTAAAGTATGAAACAAGAATTAAACCAATTATTCCATATCCCATTGCTTTGACAATAGATACAAACTGTTCTGTAACAGAGAGCCATACATTCATTTTGTAGAGATTGAAATTCTGAAATATAGCAATCCAAACAACTGCATAAATAGAGAAAATGAGCAAGTAGTTCGAGAATAGGGTAGCAATGTCAGTATTGTAGATACTTAAATTAGGTAAGCGCAGATGCACTGACATTACATAAGCACCGACCAATACAATATAGTCCCCAATCGCTAAGACGATTTTATGAAGTGGGATACGTAGCATATTTCTCTTTTTGACTGAATAGATATTTTGTTAACGCCACAAACATCCACGCGCTCGACCAGCGCATATACGGAATTTTATTCACCCCGCGCTTTGTGCACTGATAGTAAAAATATCCGCTCTTGTCTTGCATGTGGCGTAGCGTCCAATTCACGACGCGCTCGGCTAAATCCATCTTTCCAAAGCGTGTCAGGGTCAGAATGGATTGCGCCACTGCCGTCGCATCTACTGGATAAAGACTTTTATCGTAGTATTTCGGCACTTCGCCATTTTCAAAGAAATTTGCCTCGTAATATGCAATGCCTTTTTGCAGAGCCTCGTTAAAACTTGGGTCGCCCGAATACTTTTGGTAATCATCTAAACAGTCGAGCACATAACCTGTGTGAAAATTATCTGCCCAAGTTCGTGCGTCGCCTTTTTTCGTGGCGTAAGCCCATGCGCCGTTTGATTGCTGTTTTTTCACCACAAATGCGACTGTTTTGCGCGCTTCATCAATCAAGGCTTGATTTTTCGTTACTGAATAGACTTGCGCCAAAAGTCGTGCCCCTTTCATCGTCGCATTCAGCACCACTTGCTTATCTAATGGCGAATACGAATAACAGAAGTTTTCGCCTTCAACGGTTTTATTTAGGTCGTTCATCACAAATCGGGTTGCGCTTTCGCACAGGTCAAATGCCTTTTGCGACCTTGTAATTTGGTAATACTCAAAGAGCGCATTGGTAATGAATCCGGTCGCCACAACGGTCGGCGTGAAGGCAGGAATCTTCGCATATCGCGCTTCCCAATCAAAATCGTAGCCCCAGCACGCTCCCGAGTAGCCTTTTGACTGCAATCGGGCTATTTCCGATAAAAGAAAGTCAAATTTTATACCGTCAACTTTTTCGGGATAAACAATCGAGAGGTAAGCATAGCCTTGCAAACATAAGCCAAGTGTAACCGGATTATAGCCTTTGGCAATGCCAAGTAGTGGTCGCGTATTGATTGATAGCCGCTTTACGACTTGCTGAAATCCCCAACGCAGCAGTTTGTTGTGATTTAGGAGGGGCAGTCGGAACAGCGGTGAAGTTAGTGCGTCATATGGGTCGTAGCCTCGATATGCTTCGCGCTCAATGTAATCTTGCAATAAAAACAGCCGCTCCAAAACAAAATCAGTTTTCATTTTCAGAGATGCTTTTACAAAGCAAACGCGAAGTTACGATATTTTCTTGACTTTACCTTGCTCCAACAAAAAAGCCCTCTTGCGCAGAGGGCTTTTGAATAGAGCGACGTTCTTCCTGTTTCAGACTTTAATGCCGTGCCGAATCATCAATTCGCGGGCGGCGGAGTTGCCGGTTGAAACCGCACCTTCCATTGAATCATAGAAGCGATTTTTCGTGTAGCCGCCAGCCATGAAAAGGTTCTCGACAGGGGTTTTCTGCGTCGGGCGCTTGTGTTCCAGTCCGGGATAAGGTGCATAAACGGATTGCGGCACGCGCACAATCGTATGCTTCAAAATTTTTGCGTCCTTAGCCGTTTCAGGGAACAAGTCTTTGACGCTGGCATCAACTTTGGCGATGATTTCTTCATCGGAAAGTTTGATGATTTCCTTTGCAGGCGCAACGCCAACTTGAAAGCGCGTCTTGCCTTTGTGCGACATTCCACGAAGCGTTGCATATTCAGGCGTCGTCAGCGACATATCGGCATAGAACGGAATGACACCATCAGGCGAAAAGAGAATGTTATCAATCGTTGTGATTTGTTTATCATACCACACTTGCACCGTAACCACAGGCACGCCGACAAACTCGTCGAGGTTGCGGAAAAATTGATACGCGGCTTTCAAATTTTCGGGCAACACTTTTTTCAGGTTGTGAATCGGTAATGCAGTGATGTAGTAATCTGCCGTCAAGGTTTCGCCGTTTTCCATTTTGACGCCCGCAATTTTCTTTCCGTCGTAAATCAACGATTGCACTTTGCTCTCGCTGCGCACCGTTGCCCCTTTTTTGCGCAGATAATTCACAAGCGGCATAATGAGATAATCACTTGGCGAGCCTTTGAGGAAGCCCATCATTGAGGCATTAGGTCGGCGCAGAAATTCGCCTGTTACGGCGAGCACAATGTTTGCCGAAATCTCCGAAGGTGGCAAGAATTTGAGCGCAAGTGCCATCGGAAGGAACATCTTTTTCATCATGCGCTCGCTTAATCCTTGCTTTTCGTGCCATTCTTTGTAGGTTATGCCGTCTTGCGCTTCGTTGTATTTATCGCCACCGAAGAGAATCGGACCTAGGACTTTGGCAAATTTGAGCATTTCAGGGATGGAGAAATAGCCGTTGCGGAACAGCGCAGGCGTCAAGTGAAAGGGTGACGGCAAATTCCATGTGCGGAAGGTGAAGCGTTCACCTTTGGAGAGCGTGTAGGTGAGCGCATGTTCTTTCCAAAGAATTTTATCGTAAGTGCCGAGTTCTTTCATCAAGTCGTAGATTTCTTTATATGCGCCGAAGAAGCAGTGCAAGCCTGTTTCCACCCAGTCACCGTCTTTATCTTTCCAAGAAGATACTTTCCCGCCGAAAATGTCACGCTTCTCGACAAGTTCAACCTGAAAGCCGTTGTCGACCAAACGTTTTGCGGCGGAAAGCCCTGCCAATCCACCCCCTAAAATCAATACTTTATTGCCGCCCGTCTTAACGCGAGGCGCGTCCAAAGTCATTGTATCGGTCATTGTTCGTTACAAGTTTAGAAGTGATTTGTCTAAGTAGATTAAGAAATGTGCTACGGCAACTAACCAAAAGAACAGATTGGAAGTTCAACCCTTTCTCGAAAGATACAACGCCGCTCGCAATGACCATGCGTGCTTGCCGTCATGCTGAGCAAAGCATCAAAGGGTTAAGAGCAGATAGTGAAGAGTTCAGCATGAGCCGTGCGTTCCACTCTTAACTCTTCACTCTTAGCGTGTTCTTGCAAAAGGACATTTGGAGAGTTATTTTTGCGTCTCTTTCTCGGTCCCTTAGCTCAGTTGGTCAGAGCAGGCGACTCATAATCGCTTGGTCGTAGGTTCAAGTCCTACAGGGACCACTTTTGACACACAGCACAGTTTGATAACACCGTCACTCGTCTCTTGCGTTCACATTTCTTATTTTCCCTACGCTTAAACTCAATCTTGAAATCAACCTAAAACCATCTCATCAATATCATGTGTGGAATTGTCGGATATATCGGAACGCGTCAAGCCGTGCCAATTCTGCTTGAAGGCTTAAAGCGATTGGAATATCGTGGTTACGATTCGGCTGGTATTGCTGTTTTGAATGGACGCTTAGACATCTACAAACGGGCAGGCAAAGTCGCCGACCTTGAACAATCGCTTCCGAAATCGCTTGAAGGCACAATTGGCATAGGACACACACGCTGGGCAACGCACGGCGTTCCGAACGACATCAACGCACACCCACATTTCAGCACAGATGGCACCATCGCTCTTATTCACAACGGCATTATCGAAAACTACGCCGCTATTCGCACCGAGCTCTTGCGCAAGGGACATGTTTTTCGTGGTCAGACCGATACCGAAGTGCTCGTTCATCTCATCGAGGAGATTTGGCAGGAAGCAGAATGTGATTTTGAAACCGCTGTCCGCCTTGCCTTGAAGCAAGTGGTCGGCACTTACGGCATTTGCGTGATTTCGTCGCGTGAGCCTGATAAACTGATTGCGGCGCGCAACGGCAGTCCGCTGTTGTTCGGCGTCGGCGATGGGGAATACTTCTTGGGCTCGGACGCTTCGCCGCTTGTCCAACACACGCGCAAGGTGATTTACCTTTCGGACGGCGAAATGGTGATTATCACCAAAGACGGCTATACGGTTAAGACGATTGAAAATATCGAGATGCCCAAAGTCATTGACGAACTCACCTTCAGCATTGATGAAATTGAGAAAGGCGGCTACGAACACTTCATGCTCAAAGAAATTTTTGAACAGCCCGACGCCATTTTCAACTCAATGCGCGGACGCTTGCTGGTCAATGAAGGTTCGGTGCGCTTGGGCGGCATTTCGCAACACCTTGAACGGCTTCGCGCCTCGAGACGCATCATCATCGTTGCGTGCGGCACAAGTTGGCACGCGGGGTTGGTCGGCGAGTATTTGATTGAAGAATTGGCGCGCATACCAGTTGAAGTGGAGTATGCGTCGGAGTTTCGCTATCGCAATCCGATTATCAATCGAGACGATGTGGTGCTGGCGATTTCACAATCAGGCGAAACGGCAGATACGCTTGCCGCCATTCGCGAAGCCAAATCGCGTGGCGCGTTGGTGCTGGGCATTTGTAATGTGGTCGGCTCCTCAATTGCTCGCGAAACCGATTGTGGCATCTACACGCACGCCGGTCCTGAAATTGGCGTTGCCTCAACCAAAGCCTTTACGGCGCAAGTTAC
>CALKXI010000130.1 GCA_938003965.1 uncultured Chlorobiales bacterium | reverse complement strand
GCAAAGCGTTCGCGAATATCGAGCGACGCCGTTTTGTGCGTAATGCCAACGGCAATAAGTTGCGTCGCTTCGCTGTGTGAATGGTTACTACTACGCATAATTCTCTCGTTGAATTGGAACACAGCAACGGGTGTTCTCTCGTTTATGAAATGAAATCGCGCCGAAATCAGTCGCAAAATTGTTGAGACGCACGCGCTTTGATTCCTAAAATTGTCAAGCCAATCAATTCTTTCGTGCCTTCTTTGTAGCGCAAGATGATGCCGTTGCCTGCATCAAATCCCACGCCTGCTTGCGGTTCGCCAATGCTGATGTAAAGTGTATCGGCTTCAGCATCATAATCCCAATTTGCATTGTCGACGCTCGTTAGAATTTTCAACTCTTTCATATCACACCCAACGTTCATCTGTAAGTTCGAATCGGAACTTGATTGATGGAAAGCACAGTCATCAGTAACATGAAGAATCTCAGCGAATAAAACAGGTTTGCATTCAGTTTACTCCGTGAGCATTGGTTCAATCCGCTCAATCGGTGTTCTCTCGTTTATGAATGAAATCGTGCCGAAAAAAAGTTCAGCACCGTCATGGAAAGAAACGCAAAAAGAAATCCTGAAATGAGCATCACCGCCATGCGTTTGCCTTGAAGTGCGAGCCGCTCACGAAACAAAAGCCCAATGCCGTAAATCGCCCAAACCAAAATCGTGCCGATAAGTTTGAAATCGACAAGTGAAATCGTGGTTTTCGGAATCCAAATCGCGCCTGCAATAAAGGCAACGGTCAGAAAAAAGAATCCGAACATCACGGCGTTGTAACTCATCTTTTCAAAGAGTTCAAGATTCGGCAGTCGCTCGAAGAGCAATCCGTATCGATTCGCCTGAATTTGTTTTAAGAGCAAGAGGTAAAGCAGGCTGTAAATGCCCGCAATGGCAATCGCGCTATAACCAAGCAATGCAGAGATGATGTGAAGCGAAAGAATTGGATTTTTCAGATTTTCATTCACCGCGCCGACATCTTCAATAAACCATGACGAAATCACCTGAAAGAGAAGCGCAACGGAAAGCACAAAAAAGCCTGTTTCAATCACGCCCGTTGAAAGTTCAATGAACAAATAAGTAATCAGCAATGTGAAGGCAATCGTCGACATGAGTTGGAAAACAGATACAATCGGCGGATAGCCATTTTGCGCAACGAGCAAGTGCAAATAAACAAGGTGAAGAATCGCCGTGAGGAAGAGAAGCGGACGCTTGATAGCCGTTGCCCAACCAAGTCGCCAAAAGAAATCAGCCCCATATGAAAGCGTCGCACTCGTGTAGGCAAGCGGAACAGCGATTGAAAAGATGTAAAGCGATACGTCCATTTTTTACTACAAATTGGCTGAAGTTACAAAACGATAATCAAAACTCGTTACTCACGAATGTTCAAAGAAACCGTCATGCCGCTTCGCACTTGCAACAAGCCTGTGGTCAGGACGGTGTCGCTCGGATTCAGTCCGCTGACGATTTGCACTTCTTTTTCGGTGCGAAGTCCAATCTCGACGGGTTGTTCGGCAACCTTGCCGCCGCGAATCGTGAAAACTTTTTGACCTTTGAGGTCGGGCACGAGGGCTTCGGAAGGAATCATGAGAGCATTGCGAATTTCTTGCAAAACGAGTTCCACCTCGGCAAATGAGCCTGCAATGAGTTCGCCGTTTTTGTTGGGGTGAATCGCGCGAAGTTGAATCGTGCGTGTGTTCAGGTCAATGCGTGGCTCAATGGCATAAACGCGGGCTTCAAAGACGGTCGGGAGGCTTTGAACGCGAAAGAAAACTTTGTCATTGACGCGGACTTGTGCGGCGTATTTTTCGGGAATTGAAAAGTCGAGTTTAATCGGCGTTGAACTTTGAAGTGTGGTAATGCGCGTGGAAGGCGAAACATAACTGCCTTCGCTGACATAGCGCAAGCCGACTTTGCCGCTAAATGGAGCACGAATTTCCGTGCGGTCAATTTGCGCAAGTAGCGATTCAAGTTGTGCTTTGAGCGAGTTAAGTTCGTTGAGCGCGATGTCGTATTCTTCTTGGCTTGTTGCTTTTTCGGCGAGCAGTTGTCGCTGTCGGGCTTCGCGCAGTTCGGCAAGGCGCAGTTGCGATTCTGTGCGCCGTTTTTGCGCTTGCAGTTCATCATCAATAATTTTCAAAAGCAGTTGGTTGCGCTGGACATTTGCCCCTTCCTGAAAAAAGATTTTGCTAACTTTGCCCGTGATTTCGCTACGCAAGTCCACTTCTTCGCTTGCAATCAATGTGCCTGTGGTATAAACTTTATTGGCAATCGTGCGCGGTTTGAGAACAACGGCATCAACAGAAAGCAACATAGGCGCAGAGCCTGAAGCCGTCGCCGTTTTTTTAGCACTGAACATTTTGGGTAAGAACAGAAGCAGAATAAGCGCGAAGAGAACAATCAAAGAAATAATGCGCGACTTTTTCATTCGTGTTTTAACCGTGATTTTAACTTCATAAACAGAACGGAGGTTAGTTTGTTCCAGAACAAAACAGTCCGAAATTTACTCATTGTTGCCGTTATCGTTGGCGTTTATCTCTTGATTCAATCCCAAAGCAAGAAAGACGAAACGCCCACACCTGTTGAAACCAAACAAACCGATAAGCCTAAACGAGAACGACAGCCGACAGCGACAACCTCAAAACCACAATCGGCAACATCGTCGCTAAAATCTTACTTCGACTTGCACGCCCCGCTCGGCATTCCCAAAGATGGCGACGATAGCGACGACTACTTGATGGAAAAACCGCAATATGTGCTCTCTTACAACAACGCACGCGGCGGCGCAAATTGGGTGGCTTGGAACTTGAACAAAAGTTGGTTCGGAACAGTGGAGCGCAGACAAGGGCAGTTCATCACCGACATGAGCTTGCCCGATGGGTTTCAGCGCATTACACATGACGACTATACCGGAAGCGGCTACGACCGAGGACACATGGTTCGCTCCGAAGAACGCACCCGCACGAGAGAAGACAACGACGCCACATTTCTCATGACCAACATTCTGCCACAAACGCACGACCTCAACGCAGGACCTTGGCTCTCGCTCGAGACCTTCTGCGAAGTGTTGTGCAAAAAGAAGAATCATGAACTTTACATCATTGCAGGCGGTATCTACGACAAAAATCCCGAATACCTAAACGGCAAAGGTAAAGGGCGCGTGGCTATTCCGAAGTCAACTTGGAAAATTGTCGTCGTCTTGGAGCGCGGACAAGGCTTGGAAAACATCACCAAAGAAACGCGCGTTATTGCCGTCAACATGCCAAATGCGAGAGGCAAAGAATTTAAGAAGTCAGGCTGGCGAAAATATCTTACGACCGTCGACGAACTCGAACGCCTCACAGGCTATGATTTTCTTTCAAATGTTCCGCCCGATATTCAAGCCGTTATTGAAAGCAAAACCGATTAAACAGAATTAACCTTATCATCACGCATCTGTGAACGCAACTTCGCCTGAATTTTCTGTCGATATTTCGCTCGTCATTCCGCTTTACAACGAAGCCGAATCGCTACCAGAACTCACTGAACAAATTTACGACGCCATTCAAACAAGCAATCTGCACACGCTTTTCGGACATCAACCGACATTTGAAATTCTCTTCATCAACGACGGCTCGACTGATGGCTCTGACGCAGTGATCAAATCGCTCATTGAAAAACATAAGGAAGTCAAACTCATTTCGTTTCGGCGCAACTACGGCAAATCGGCGGGGCTCGACGCAGGCTTCCATGCCGCACAAGGCAGATATGTGATTACGATGGATGCCGACTTGCAAGATAATCCCTACGAAATTGAGCCGCTCATTCGCAAACTCGAAGAAGGCTACGACCTCGTCAGCGGTTGGAAAAAGAAACGCTACGACCCGATTACAAAAACGCTTCCGTCCAAACTCTTCAACTTTGTTACAGGCGTGCTCAGCGGCGTGCATATTCACGACTTCAACTGCGGCTTGAAAGCCTATCGACACGAAGTCGTTAAAGCCGTGCAAGTTTATGGCGAAATGCACCGATACATTCCTGTTTTGGCAAAGTGGAACGGCTTTCGCGTCTCGGAACTTGCCGTTCAGCATCGCGCACGCAAATACGGCACGTCTAAATTCGGATTGAGCCGCTTCTTCAATGGCTTCTTGGATTTGCTCACGGTGATGTTCATCACGAAGTATATGAAACGCCCGATGCACCTTTTCGGCATGCTTGGAATTGTGTGCTTTCTGTTGGGCTTCGTGATTGCGGCGGTGCTCACTTACGGCAAGTATGTCTATCAAGAAAGCGTGAGCAATCGTCCGCTCTTGATACTCGGCGTGTTGCTGATTATTCTCGGCGTGCAGTTTTTCTTAGGCGGATTGCTCGGCGAAATGATTACGAAGAGTTACCTTCAAAGCGAAAGTTACCTCATCAAAGAAATGGTGAACTTTGAAAGAGAGAAAAGTTTCACGAAAGGCGCGTGAGAACGGCGGCGAAAAATCCGTCGGTGTTATCGCGGTGCGGAAAGAGTTTAAGATAAGTTTCGTTTTGTAATCGCTCGCGAAGCTTTGTCAAATCAGCCTCTATACGAATTTCCTTCACAACTTCTGAAACAGGCAAAAGCGAAAAATTTTTATGCCGCGAAAGAAACGCCTCCACTTGTGCCTCGTTTTCATCACGAAAAATCGAACAAGTTGCATAAACAAGCCTTCCGCCAACTTTGAGCAGTGGCGCATATGTATCTAAAATTTCCGATTGCACTTTTGTCAGATGCTCGAGCGAGTGAGGCGTGAGCCGTCGTTTCAAGTCGGGGTTGCGACGGAGCGTGCCGCTTCCGGTGCAAGGTACATCGAGAAGAAGGCTATCGACTTTGCCGCTAAATTTTTCTCGGAAGCGATAAAGTTTTTCCTCGCTGTCGAGAAGTTCGACATTTTGAAGCGAAGAGCGTTTGAGGCGGTCGCGAATGTTGCCGAAGCGTTTTGGAAATTTTTCGTAGGCATAGACTTTGCCTTTGTTTTGCATCAAGGTGGCAAGGTGAAGCGTTTTGCCGCCGCCGCCTGCACAAGCATCGAGCGTAATCGTTTTCGGCTTTGGATTGAGAAGAAGCGAAATAAGTTGACTGCCTTCGTCTTGAATTTCGCACAGTCCTTGCTTGAAAGTTTGGGATTGAAAGATGGGGCGGCGTCGGTCGCAGATGAGCGCGTCGGGCGAAAGGTTGCCGAAGGTGGTGGCGATGTTGTCATGGGCGAGCCTTTGTTTTAAGGCGTCGCGAGAAGTGAGCAAAGTATTGGTGCGCAAGGTAAGTGGGGCTTCGGTGTTCAGGGCAGCGTAAAGATGTGCAAGGTCTTCGTCTGAAAAGTCGGCGCGTAATTTTTCTGTAACCCAACAGGGAAATGAAAATTTGTCGGAAATATCTTCAATGCGTTGGCGTCGTGAAAAAAACTGCGAGCGAAGTTCCAAAAGTTTTGCTTCGGAAATTGAAGTGAGTTCACTTGTTGGAAGAAGAAGTTCGTCTTGATGCTGTTGCGAGAGAAAAAGAAAAATTGTGAGTGCGTAAGTTATCTTGTTGGAGTTTTGGGGAAAAGCGCCGATGATGAAGGCTTCAATCGCAAGGTCGTAGCGAAGTGTGCCATAGACGGCTTCGCTGATGAATTTTCGGTCGTGTGAGCCGAGATATTTTCTAGCGCGAAGATAATCGGAGAGAACGGCGTCGGCAGGTCGGCTGTCGGTGCGCACGGCCGTATAGGCTTCAATGCTGTGTGAAAGAAGCGATTTGAGCGTCATGAAGTGATGTGAAAATGAACGATGAATCAGACGAACAGGCCGAAGATACAACGGCAAAGAAAATCGAGAGACTACAAACTGAATCAAAATTATGAAAACAAAAAGGTCGCTGATTGGGCGACCTCTGCTCACAAGTTGAACTTGCAAAAGTCCCTGCGTGCAAACGGCTATGGGTTCATAACGCTACGTTGATAGCGAAGAGCGCGAGGATTCATCGCGTAGCGGTGTCAACTGCTTGACATTTTGCGCTTGTAACCCTTTGCTGGTAGTTACAAGCTCAAACTCTACGGGAGCGCCTTGGTCGAGCATTTTATACTTTCGCTCCGACGCAATCGCAGAGTAGTGAACGAAGATGTCTTCGCCTCCCCCTGGATTGAGAATGAACCCATAGCCCTTTTTGCCGTCGAACCACTTTACTTGACTTTTGTGTGGCATTGACTAAAAACTCCTTTCGTGTTAAGAAGATTCTTGAAAGAATTGTCGTGCAGCCGTAAGACCATGCACCCCTTTTAAATATCTTCGGGCTACTTTTGCACTATGAATATAGACGCAAGAGTTGTCCGCACAAGTCAAATTGTGGGATAAATACAGACGATAAAGCCGTTTTAACACGAAGAATCTTAGGCTGAAAGACGTGAGAGAAGATGGGGGCTGAATAAATAATTAAAACCGAAAACTTGTGGTCAGCACAATGCTGTTGATGGTGAGCGTTTCGCCGACTTGCGCTGAGCCAGTGTAAAGGAGTCCGAAAATACTTTGTGTGGTGCGAACATAAGCCACATCGATGTTGAGCGTTTTACGAAGCAGAAGTCCTGCGCCGAGGGTAATAGTCTGTCGTGCGTCTTCGGTTGTTGTGCGTTGTGTTCGTGCGGCGTCGCGGAATTTAAGCGGCGACATTTGGTAATTGTATCCAGCGCGAGCGCGTATCGGCAAAAAGACGGAGCGAAGTTCTGCGCCTACAGCGTAGTCAATGGTTTGTTGAAAATCAGTTTTGAAAATGCGGTTGAGGTCGGCAAAACTTTCACTATTGGCACGGTATTGAAGTTGTGTCCAATCGGTAAAGGTGGCTTGTGCGGAAAGTGTAAAGTTAGGCTCGTCTAAACTCACGCCGCCTGAGAAAACAAATGGCGTTCGAAGTCGATACTCGAAATTGTTTGAGGGCAATTTATCCGAGAAAGAAAGCGGCTGATTAGGGGCAGGGGCAACTTTGAATCGCGACGAAAGCATTTGCGTGGAAAGCTCGTTGAAGGTTAAGGTCGTCGGCGTTTCAACGCATAAGCCCAAACGAAAATGGTCGTCAAGCACATACAGAAGTGAGGCTTTGAGATTCCAACCTGTCAGGTCGGTTTCAATCGTTTCTTCAAGGGTCAGCGATTGGAATTTCTCGTAGCGATTTTGAACATCGTCTTCGCGGTAGGTGCGAATATAGGAATAGTTTCCGCTCACAATGTTGAGCGAGCCGCCAACGAACAAAGATGGCGCGACTTCTATGGCTGTGGCAATCGAGAACATGTTCTTGCCCCCATCTTCCAAGAGTTCCGAGCTTTGCAACACGTTGCCGCGTATTGGATTGACATACAGCCCTGCTGAGTCGTTCAGCAGAAACTGCTCCCAAGCGTATGAGGCAAGGTCGCTCAAAATGATATTGTTGTTGTTATCAAAGCGCGGATTAGAGTTCGCCGCAAGTCCATCTAAAATGCTTTGAGATGGGTTAAAGACGCTGATGTTCTGACCGCCCGTGAAATTGGCTTGACGGTTGTAGCCGAACGCCAAAACAAAACTGCCTTGATAAGTCGGAAATGGCATCACAAATCCGAGCGACTGAATGGCCGTGCGGCTATTGGTGGCGTTTTGCGTGCTGTTGAGATAAGTGGCATTGCTGTTGAATTGATAGAAGTCAAATCCGAGATTGAACTCCATGCGCTTGATTTGACCAAGTCCCGCAGGATTATAGAAAATCGCGCTGTAGTCGTTTGCGACGCCTGTGTATGCGCCGCCCATGCCGAGCGCGCGTGCGCCCAGACCGAGCCCTTGCTGGCTGAAGCGAATGGCGTCAAGTTCGTTTTGTGCGTGCACCGTAACGGAAAAAAAGCAGATTGTTGAGAGGAGAAAAAACTTTGTGAGTCTCATTTCAAAAATTGATGGGATTAAAGTCAAGATTCTTTCGTCAAGAGTTTGAAAAGCCGTTATGCTCAGCGGCTTCGTCCGCCTTCGCGCTTTTCAGGTTGCGCAGGCGTTGTTTGATTGTCGCCTTGTCGGCGTGCAGGTTCTGTTGTTGGAAGACTTTCGGTTGTGCGTCTCCGATTGTTATTGTTATCATCAGACGAGTTCGTTGTGCGATTCGGATTAGCAACGGACGTCGCAGGTGTGCTGGGCGTAACAGAAGGCGCAGGCGAAGCAATTGTAGAAGTCGGAGTAGTCGGCGAAGAAAGGCGCAAGCGTCCCGACCCTCGGCGATAACTTTGACGACGGCGACGCTCATTGCTAATCTCTTCGTTGTCAGCAATCGGCGTGCTGTTGTAGAGCCTTGAACTAACAACATAATTGTCATACCACCAAGGATAGAAGTAGTAAAATCCTAAATCGCTTTCAGCATAATTATCGTAGCCGCGCATTTCCGCGCCGTTGAACGCATCGGAACGAACTAAATTGAGTTTATCCAAACTGGTTTTGTTTTTAACAACTTTGTTGTAGACGGTGTATTTATCGGTCAAATTCTCATGGCAACTGCCACACTTAGAGAGAACCGAAACCTGCTCCATCAAAAACTTTTTTGAGTCAGGGTCTAAGACTTCAACCTCAGGGTGAGTCATTTTCGTGAATCCGCAGCTTGCCGAAAAAAAAGCAAGTCCAAGAATGAAGGCGTGTTTCATAGTCTTAATAAGTTATCGTTGTCGCCGACCGGACGAGCCTGAAGACGAATTTGATGAAGAACTGCCCCCGCTACGAGACGGTGCTGAAGCGGATGATGAACCACGTTGTGCAGGCGCGGAATATGATGGCAAACGCCGCTCGTCGTTTGATGGCCGCCGAGATGGAGCAAAGTAACCACCGCTTTGTTCCTTCGAATTTCTATCGGATTGATGTTCAACGGCTCTGACTGTGCTACTACGGCGGCGAGCATCAGCAGGTGCAGGGATGGTTATGCTTCCGCGCTGTCGGCGTGACTCAGGTGAATCAATGTGTCTGTCGTTTGAAGCGCCCGATGAAGTGGAAGGATACGAACTGGAAGGATACAGCGCGTTCGTCGCGCCATTCGTGCGTGTGCGACCCATTCCTATTCGGCGCGTTCCAAGCATCTCTGTGGAAGCAACACCGCCACTGCTCAAATACAGTAAATAGGGATTCCATCGCCAACGGTTCCAGCTCCAACCCACACCAATCGGCACAATTACAGGCGTATACCAAAGCGGATACCCCCAAAATGGGTCATACCAACTCCACACGCTGCTGAAGCCATAAATGATTGGACGCATGTAGTAGGCGTAGTAAGGGTCGTAATAATAATTGTTAATCGTAACATTGCTGCCGTTCTCGACGAGTTCTTTCATATCGATTTCACTTGGAGAAGAAATGCGCTCAATCGAGTCCGATGTAGCAAACTGCGTGTAACAGCCTGCAGTCAGCATTGAAATTATCAAGAGCGAAGTTGCCAGCAGGAAGACTGAACAGAAACGTTGAAGCTGCATCATAATCGCCTCGCTTAACTTTAAGTTGAAATAAAATTCGGAAAAAACGTTTCAAAAAGCCACTATCCCCTTTGAATGCGCATCCCCGAGCCAAAATCTCGAAAACCTATCTTCCTTGTTTAACGCAGTAAAGACGAAGAGGTTTAATAGGTTTAATATACTCAATCTTGAAATGACAATTTTTCAGAGCCTACTGACACAATCAAGAGGTTTTTACGGTTCAACCTGACGCAAATCGGAATAAGTTTCTGAATAAAGGCACGAACAGAAATTGGCACGGGACTTGTTTGGCATAATGGGTGAAAACGATTTCAAATCGTCAATATCAATCAAACGAAATAGGAGGGAACAAACGATGTTAGTCAAATTCAATCAAAATCCGTTTGCCGCAATTGACCGCGTCTTTGATGATGTATTCCGTGAAATGCCTGCATTCAGCTCCTCGTTCAATCCAAATCCAATGCGCGTTGATATCGCTGAAGATGAAAAAAATATCTACATTGACGCTGAGTTAGCAGGCTTGAAGAAGGAAGATGTGAAAGTAAGCATTGAAGATAATGTGCTGATGATTCGTGGCGAACGCAGACAAGAAAACGAAGAAAAGAAGAAGAATTATCACCGTGTTGAACGCGTCTATGGCAGCTTCTCGCGTGCGTTCTCGCTGGGCGAAAACATTGATAAGGATAACATTCAAGCCAAGTATGAAGATGGTGTGCTTCATCTGACCCTTCCCAAAGTTGAGCCGGTGAAGAATGTCAAAGAAATTGCCTTGAAGTAAAGTATTCTGGGCAGAAGCAGAAGAGAAGCTCGAGCATTTGGCTCGGGCTTCCTTTGTTGGAATGGGCAGTGTTTGCGGTTAGTGCGTGCTTTTGGCGAGTGTAGCAAAATTTGTTGTGTGATCTCGAAAAATAATCTCAAACAATTCTGAACTTAAAAAGAAAAATTGGCAAAGATGGCGCAATTGGGAACAAAACAAACGGCGAAAGCATTTACAGGTGCAGTTCATAGTTATTCTCCTTTTTCAATGGCGCTTTCGCAGTTTTGTTCATTTTTCTGCGAGAGCGTCTTTTTTTATTTAGTCCAACATTTGCGCCGCTTTTTGCCTTTGGTATTGCCGCTTGGCTCTCACGGCTTCGACAAGTCTACTCACCAGCCTATCATAAGAATTCAGGACGACGAGAAGAGATTCGACAAAATTTTGGAATCTCCGACAAATTGCAGAGTTTCACTAATCTTTATTCACAATAAACTGTAATACAACAATGAGTAAAATTATTGGAATTGATTTAGGGACAACAAACTCATGCGTTGCAGTGATGCAGGGCAATGAGCCTGTTGTGATTGCCAACTCGGAAGGTTCGCGCACGACGCCATCAGTTGTGGGGTTCACCAAAACAGGCGAGCGTCTCGTTGGTCAGCCAGCAAAGCGTCAAGCAATTACAAATCCGAAAAACACAATCTATTCCATCAAGCGCTTCATGGGGCGAAGTTTTTCAGAAGTAACCGAAGAGATGAAAATGGTGCCATATGAAGTGATTTCTTCGGGTAACAGCGTCAAAGTTCGGGTTGCTGGCAAGGAGTATACGCCGCAAGAAATTTCCGCGTTCATTTTGCAAAAGATGAAACAAACGGCGGAAGATTTCCTCGGTGAAAAAGTAACCGAAGCAGTGATTACCGTTCCGGCGTATTTCAATGATGCGCAACGCCAAGCTACGAAAGACGCAGGCAAAATTGCAGGCTTGGAAGTCAAACGCATTTTGAACGAGCCGACAGCAGCGGCGCTTGCATATGGATTGGATAAAAAGAAAGCAAACGAAAAGGTTGCCGTCTTTGACTTAGGTGGTGGCACGTTCGATATTTCAATTTTGGAGCTCGGCGATGGCGTCTTCGAAGTACGCTCAACTGACGGGGACACGCACCTTGGCGGCGACGACTTCGACCAACGCCTCATTGACTATCTTGCTGATGAATTCAAAAAGCAAGAAGGTATCGATCTGCGCAAAGACCCGATGGCACTGCAACGCTTGAAAGAAGCGGCGGAAAAAGCCAAAATTGAATTGTCTGCACGCACCGATACCGAAGTAAACCTTCCGTTCATCACGGCAACGCAAGACGGACCGAAGCACCTTGTTATCAACATTACACGCGCGAAGTTTGAAGCCCTTTGCGCCGACCTCTTTGACCGCATGATCGAGCCATGCCGACGTGCGATGAAGAATGCCAAGTTGGAAGTCAGCGACATTGACGAAGTCGTGCTTGTGGGCGGCTCTACACGCATTCCGAAGGTGCAAGATATGGTCAGACAATTCTTCGGGAAAGAGCCGAACAAGAGCGTCAACCCTGATGAAGTGGTTGCCGTAGGGGCTGCAATTCAAGGTGGGGTGCTCAAAGGCGACATCACCGATGTGCTCTTGCTTGATGTTACACCGCTTTCGCTCGGTATTGAAACGCTCGGTGGCGTGATGACAAAACTCATTGAAGCCAATACGACGATTCCAACGCGCAAAACGGAAATCTTCTCGACGGCTTCCGACAACCAGTCGTCTGTTGAAATTCACGTCTTGCAAGGCGAGCGTCCGATGGCGGTCGATAACAAAACGCTCGGTCGGTTCAATCTTGACGGCATTCCGCCAGCACCGCGCGGCGTGCCGCAAATCGAGGTTACTTTCGATATCGACGCCAACGGCATTTTGAGTGTTTCCGCAAGAGACAAAGCCACAGGCAAAGAGCAAAAAATTCGCATCGAAGCCAGCGGTAAACTCTCTGATGCGGAAATCCAAAAAATGCGCGAAGATGCCAAAGCACACGCCGAAGAAGACCGTCGACGCAAAGAAGAAGTCGACATCAAAAACTCGGCAGATGCGCTCATCTTCTCGACCGAACGTCAGCTTAAAGACTTGGGCGATAAGCTGTCGGCTGACGATAGCCGAAAAATCAACGATGCGCTCAACAAACTGCGCGATGCATACAAGAGCGGCTCGGTGGCAACCATTAAGCCTGCAATGGAAGAACTCACCAAAGTTTGGCAAGAAGTCTCAACGCGGCTTTATCGGCAACAAGATGGTTCAGCGAGTGCAAGCGACGGCGCATCGAGGCGAACAAAAGAAGGCGAAGTGAAAGATGCCGACTTTGAAGTGGTTGACGACAAGTAAGTCTATTACAAGAAAAGCAAAAGGCGGTTCGTTTTGAATCGCCTTTTTTATTTTATACTGACTCACGTCAACTGACCGTGAGTCCCAGCGATTTCAAAATCGGCACGTCAGGACGCAATTTCCAAAACACCACAAGGCTGACAATCCGAAGCACAAACGAGATGAGAAAAATCCAATGATTGCCTGTGATGAGGGTTGCAGGCGTTCTCAGGCAAACAGGCTGAAAAAAATCCGCAAGTTGTCCGCCAATCAATCCTGCAACAAAAAATCCAAAGCCGCTTGAAATGCCAACCCATGCGAAGTAATACGCGCGTCCTTTCGGCTTGCTATCAGTGAATTGAATGTTCATAGAGGCAAGGTCGAAGCCTGTCCAAGCCACGGCGCTGTTGAGCGCATCGAGCCAAACAGGAAGCAGGTTGTCAGGTGTTGCGAAAAGCCAAAGGAGTGGATTGAGCGTAATCAAGACGCCGCAAATTTTGAGTGTGATGCTCGAGCCGAAACGTTGTGTGAAGTGCCCCCAGAACGGATTAAGGATAACGCGCCCAATCGTGACAATGATGTTGAAGAGCGCAATTTGTGTGAAGGACATCTGCAAGACGTTAATCATCTGCACCGTGAAAAAAGCCAGTGCCACGCCTTGTGCAATCCCCCAAAGTAAATTGAAGATAATGACGGGGCGAAAATGTGCATCGTGGAGCGGAAGCCAAACATCGCGTTGGAAGTTGCGGTCAGGCGCAGGGTGAAAGGGAGGCTCATATTGCATTTGAAACAGAATAATCGTAATCAAGCCGCACGCAGAGGCAATGATGAGCATGACGAGATAGCCGTCAGCGCCGTTGCCAAATGATTTGAAGAGATCGAGCACATAGCCGATGGCGTAGGTCGTCGCTACATTCATCACTGCCATAATGGAAAGCCGAAAGCCGAAGTACTTGCCGCGCAATCGACTCGGGATGAGGTCGGTTACCCAAGACATCCAGCCCATGCCGAGCATCGTTTCAAAAATTTTAGCAACAAGCGTAACGCCTGTAAAGACGAGCAAAATGATGCCTGTGTTGCCGTGCCAAATTATTCCAGCAAGCACAACCAGTAGCCAAGTAAGCCGTGCGCCAATAGCGGTCAGAACTGAAAAGCGTTTGCGATTGCCGTAGTGCTCAACAAGATATGCGCCCAAGAGTTGAAAAATTCGAACCAAAAATGGAATGCTGCCGATGAAGGCAATCACAGGATTTGAAGCGGCAAGAAGGACAGCAAACGCCGTAAGGTAAGAAGTGTCGGTGATGATGATATAAGGATTGGCGAAAATGCCTTCCCATGTGCAAACGATGATTCCCTTACGGCGTTCTGACAGCGGTTGGTGCGACAAGTTCTTTTGAGCAAGAATTAGAGATAAACGCGAATCATTCTGCGCCAATCAGGCCAGTCGTGTTGGGCGTCGTTCCACACGTCGCATTGGTTCCAAACGCCTTTGTTCCAAAGTTTTGTAGAGAGTTCCTTCGTCGTTTCACGACAGATGGGAATATCCCAAGTGCTGGTGATGAGTTTAATATCAATTGCACGCATGCGCTCGAGAATGTGATGGTCGTGCAAGTTGGGAATGAAGTCGAGCGGCGAGTTGAAGTACACATCGTCGTCGTAGTAGCCATCAAAAAATCCTTTTGTGCTGTATCCGCCTGACATGGCGACGAGTTTATTGGCATGCCAAGGGTGTTTGAGCGCGAAAAGCGCAGCGATAAACGCGCCGAAACTCGTGCCTGTTAAGATGGTGAAGGGATTTTGATTTTTGAGTCGAATGAGCGGATAGACTTCGTGAATCATATACTGCTCCCATGCATTATGGCGTTGCATGCGCGCGTTAGGGTGGATGCTGTAGTTATACCACGTTTCTGACCAGATGCCGTCAACGCAGTAAAGTTGAAGGTACCCCGCATCAATTTTATCGCTAATGGTATCAATCATTTTAAAGTCTTTCCATTCATAAAAACGAGCGTAGGAAGTCGGAAAAACAATGGTCGGCGCGCCGGCATGTCCGAAAATCATCAGCTCCATATCGCGATGGAGACGGTGGCTATACCATTTGTGGTATTCTACGTGCATCTGAAAGTTGATTTAGTTTTTGATAAAATGAATGAATGAGATGCAATCTAACTTCTGAAACTGTGATTGAAAAATGTTACTGCCCCCTGCCTGTGATGACCACATAAATGGTGGCAAGAATGATTTTGATGTCCATTCCGAAACTCATGTTCTCGATGTAGAAGAGGTCGTATTTGAGGCGATCGACCATTTCATTGACGTTAGCAGCGTAGCCGTATTTGACTTGTCCCCAACTTGTGATGCCAGGCTTGACACGGTGCAGGCGCGTGTAGTGCGGTGCTTGTTTGGTTATTTGTTCAATAAAATAGGGACGTTCAGGACGCGGACCGACAATGGACATATCGCCAATTAAGACATTGAAAAACTGCGGAAATTCATCAATGCGGTATTTGCGAAGAATTTTACCAAAGGGTGTGATGCGGTTGTCTGCTTTTTGGGTGAGTTGCGGTCCTGACGCTTCAGCATCGGGGCGCATAGAGCGGAACTTGTAGAGCGTGAACGGCTTGCCGTGTAAGCCAACGCGCGTTTGCGAATAAATCGGAAAGGCTTTGGTGTCGAGCCAAACAATCAAGGCAATCATAAGCCAGAGTGGCAATCCAATCAATAGAACCGATGCAGAGACGACAAGGTCAAAAAAACGTTTCAGGTTGGCTTCAATCGGCGAGAGCAATTTCGGGTCTAAACTAACAAGCGGCATGCCATAAATCTGTGTGGTTTGCGCCGCGCCAGAGACAATTTCATACATATCGGGCAGTATTTTCAAGCTCACGCCTTTGCCTTCGCAGAGTCCGATGATTTGCAGAAGTTCTTCGTGCCGATTGACTTCCGCTGCAATCATGACCGTTGAGACATGTCGCGCTTGAATTAGAGAGGGAATATCGTGGACTGTTCCAACAATTTCTTGAACAGCCGTTTCTTGTCCGTTTGGATTTTCTTTGACGAACCCAACGACATTGATGCCGAGCGCAGGGTGGGCTTCAATATCGGCAGCGAGTTCTTGGGCACGCTTGCCTGTTCCAACAATGAGTGCGTTTTTGCGACCAATGCCGCGTATCAGACGTTGGCGAATCACCGTCGCATGAAACACGCGCGCAAACGAGACACTTCCAATCAAAATTGCCCAGTAGAAGAAAATCCCAAATCGTGCGCGTGCCGTTACTTTGACGCCTGATGATTGTTCATAGAGGTAATCGTCAACATAAATAACGACCGCAAGCAAAATTGCACCCGTCGTTGCCGCTTGAAAAACAAGTGAGACTTGCTTATATCGCGAAACGAACGACTCAACATCATAGAGTCCAAACAACCAAAATATCGCATACCAAAAAAGCATCAAGACCAACATCGGCAGAACAATCATCGGCACATAGTCAGTGAATTGAACGAGCGGAATCGCCTGACGAAACTTGACATAGAGCAGGAAAGCAAGATTAAGCATTAAGCCGTCAGCCACAACCGCTGTCCATAGCGGCGAGAGATGGATTTTTTTCATTATGAAGACAAGCCGAAACGCATAAAACAGTTAGAAAAATTGAAGGGCAAAAATAAATGTGCTAAATGGAATTTCAATTGGAATGTATAAGTTGTGGTTGATTAACCTGCAAATCTAAAATGAAACCAATTGAATTTACCGAGTTTGAATTGGAGAATGGACTGCACTGCATTATTCATGAAAATCATGCAGCGCCGATTGTAACCGTAGATGTGTGGTATCATGTTGGCTCAAAAAACGAAGAGCCGAATCGCACAGGCTTTGCGCATCTGTTTGAGCATTTGATGTTTCAGGGCTCAAAGCATGTGGGCAAGGCTGAACATTTCAATTACATTCAAAAGGCTGGCGGCACGCTTAATGGCTCAACCAATTTCGACCGCACAAATTACTACGAAACGCTCCCCTCCAATCAACTCGAGTTAGCCCTGTGGCTTGAATCCGACCGCATGATGAGCCTGAACATCAATGAAGAAAATTTTGAGAATCAACGACTGGTTGTGATGGAAGAACGACGACAGCGCTACGACAACGCGCCTTATGGCAGAGTGTCTGAAGAACTGCATAAGCGCGCTTACATTCGCCACCCTTACCGATGGATTCCGATTGGCTCAATGGCACACTTGCAAGCAGCATCGCTCGAAGACGCACAACGCTTCTTCAACACTTTTTACGTACCGAACAATGCAACGCTCGTTGTTTCGGGCGATGTTGCTTCAAACGAAGCACGAGAGAAAATTGAAATATACTTTGCCGAAATTGCGCGCAACGGTGAAGTGCCAAGACCGAAAAATGAAGACGAACCACTCACCACAGAAATCCGCGATACCTTTTACGACAACATCGAACTGCCTGCGATTTTCATTGCTTACCGCATTTGCAACGCCACATCGAGCGATGCCG
Source organism: uncultured Chlorobiales bacterium (assembly GCA_938003965.1). GTDB lineage: Bacteria > Bacteroidota > Chlorobiia > Chlorobiales > Thermochlorobacteraceae > JANWWM01. The sequence goes on along the minus strand of CALKXI010000130.1, from coordinate 3,866 downwards.
ACGTGCTCGATGTTATCAGCACGATTTTAAGCGGCGGGCGCAGCTCTCGCCTTTACCGCACACTTGTTCACGAAAAGCAGATGGCACAATCGGTTTCAACCTATGCGTCGGCAAATGAGCACGACGGATTGTTTCACATCAACTTGATTGCGCAATCCAATATCCCACTTGCCGAACTCGAAAAACGCCTCGATGAAGAACTTCAACAAATCATTGACGGCAACATCTCGGAACAAGAATTGGAAAAAGCAAAGAATACAGCGGAAATGAACCTGACACGCCGCATTTCAAACAACTTCGGGATTGCTGATTTGCTTGCCTATTTCCATACCTTTTTCAGGAACGCCGATGAACTTAATTGCGAGTTTGCGCGTGTCGAAGCCATTACGCTGGATGATGTTCGGCGTGCGGCGAAGAAGTATTTCAGCCGAAAAAATCGTGTGCTCTTGTATTGGCTTCCGCGCTCGGCGAAGTGAGCGAAGGGGCTCAGTTGAACATAAGTCGGTGGTTTGTCGCAACGCTGTTTTACATAAGCTCGATTTTTCTTACCTTTGTCGGCTTACTTTTAAAGTAAATACAGTCTCCAAATGGGTAGTTTTCTTCTGAGTCTCACAATTTTTTTTCCATTCTTATTTGGCATTCCGCTTCTACTGTTCAACCGTGAAAAAGAAGTAATTGCAAAAAGTTACGCCTTTGTGATTTCGCTTCTCGTCTTGGTGATGGCGGTGTTTCTTCTGCTCAACTTTGAGCCGGGGCAAGGCATTCAGTTCAAGCATGTTGCCCTTGAAGCATGGCTCGGCGAAGATGTTGATGTAAAATATGTTGTTGGGCTTGATGGCATTTCGGTTTTGCTTTTTGTGTTCAGCGCGCTCGTGTTTGCGATGGTGATTCTGGGCACGTGGACAAGCGTTCAGAAAAATGTGCGCGAACATCTCTTTTTTTTGCTCACGCTCGAAACATGCATTCTGGGCATTTTCGCAGCACTCGACCTGTTTCTCTACTACATTTTTTGGGAAGCGATGCTCATTCCGATGTATTTTCTCATCGGCATGTGGGGTAAGGCAAATCGGGCCTTTGCGGCAACGAAATTTTTCGTCTACATGCTGACGGCGTCGCTCATCATGCTCATCGGGGTCATCTACATTGGCATTTGCGGGGCTGACCTCAACGGCGGCATGTTCACAACGGATTATCAAAAGTTGTTATTGCTCGATTTGCCGTTCTCGATTCAAGCCATTTTGTTTTGGTTCTTTGGGATTAGCTTTCTTGCCAAAGCACCGCTGTTCCCACTGCACACTTGGCTTCCAGAAGTCTATGCAGAGTCGCCTGTTTCGGCGGTGGTAACAGGCGTCTTGCTCAAAATGGCAACTTATGCGCTCATGCGCTTCAATGTGGGCTTATTTCCGCAGGCTTGCGCCTACTTTTCAACGCTGATGGTGGTGCTTTCGATTGTCTCTATCATTTACGGTGCAGCGATTGCATCGGTTCAAAAAGAAATGCGGTTGGTCTTGGCATATTCGTCTATTAGCCATTTAGGATTTCTAACGCTCGGCATTTTTGCTTTCACCGAAGAGGCGATGCAAGGCGCAATTCTGCAAATGGTCAATCACGGACTTTCAACAGGCTTGCTCTTCATGCTGGTAGGATTTTTGTATGAACGCCGAAAAACGGACAGGCTCACAGATTACGGCGGGTTGAAAAAAGTGATGCCGCTTGGCGCGATGTTTTTCACAATTGCGATGCTGTCGTCGGTTGGGCTTCCGGGATTGAACGGATTTGTGGGCGAGTTTTTGATTCTTGTTGGCGCGTTCAACTCGCCAATTTTGCAGAACGGAACATTTGCAGTGTTGGGCGCAATCGGCGTGATTCTTTCCGTAGTGTATATGCTGCCAATGTTTCAAAAAATTTTCTTGGGAGAATTGACGAGCGACGACAATCGGCGCCTTTCCGATTTGAACCTTCGTGAAAGTGCAGTGGCAGTGGTGTTCGTGATGTTGATTGTCTGGATTGGCATTGCGCCGAATCCATTCCTCAAACTCTCTGAAAAAAGCACGGCGAGCATGATTGAAAAAGTTCAACAAAACTCATCGCTCTCCGTCAAGTAGTAATCACTTCAAAGGAGTACGTCTACTATGACACTTCACGATTTATTGCTGGCTCTTCCCATCACCTTTGCTACGTTTTGGACGATTTTACTCATCGTGGTTGAAGCAACTGCAAAGCGCGCGCAACTGACCTTTTCATTGACCAGCATCGGCTTTTTGATTTTAATCGTGATGATGCTGTTTTCAAATGAACAAGGTTATGCGTTTGGAGAAATGCTGCGGCTTTCGCCTTACTCGCAATTTGCGAATTTTGTGTTCGCCTTGTCAGGGTTGCTGGTCCTAACGCTTTCACAGAGTTACCTTGCCAAAGAGAACATCCACTTCGGCGAGTATTACCTCATCGTGTTTATGGCGACGCTGGGCATGATGCTCATGGCATGTGCAGCACACTTGGTCGTGCTGTTTATCGGGCTGGAAATTATGTCGATTGCGCTTTATGTGCTGGCAGGCATGAGGCGCAAAGACCCTCGAGCCAACGAAGCGGCGATGAAATACTTTTTGCTCGGTGCGTTCTCGTCAGGATTTTTCCTTTATGGCATTTCGCTCATTTACGGCGCGACAGGCGAGATGACCTTGTTCAAAATCGGAATCTATTTGCAAGAAAACGGCGCAACATCGCTCTTTTGGATTGGGCTGTCGCTGATGATGGTCGGATTTTTGTTCAAAATTTCCGCAGTGCCTTTTCATCAATGGACGCCAGATGTGTATGAAGGCGCGCCAACGCCGTCAACAGCACTGATGTCGACTGCGTCCAAAGCAGCAGCATTCACAGCACTGATTACGCTGGCGCTCAATGTCTCTTCGCAAACGGATAAAAACTCGAATTGGACTGTTGCACTCTCAACTGTCGCTGTGTTGACAATGGTGGTGGGAAATATCGCCGCACTCTCCCAAGAGAATTTGAAGCGCATATTAGCGTTCTCGTCTATTGCGCATGCAGGCTATATGCTTGTAGGGATTGTCGCTGGAAACGATGCAGGATACAGCGCAGTGTTATATTATACTCTGGTGTATTCGCTGATGAACATTGGTGCATTTGGTGTGATTGCGCTCGTTGAACAGCACCGAAAACTGACAAACGCTTCGGATTATGCAGGACTGTTCAAAGAAAAGCCGCTTCTGGCAGGCGTGATGGCGCTCTTTATGCTCTCTCTAATAGGCATTCCGCCGTTTGGGGGATTTATCGGAAAGTATAAACTCTTCGCAGCTGCCATTGAAGCAGGCTTTTCATGGCTGGCAGTAGTCGGCGTGCTCGCCAGCGCAGTTTCCGCTTACTACTATCTGCGCGTTGTGATTTTTATGTTTATGCGTGAGTCGCGAGAAGAAAATCAATTCACTGATGTGGCGCTCAGTCCCACCCTTGTGTTGATTGCGTTGCTCGTTTTTCTACTTGGAATTTTTCCGACAGGCATGCTGCGCTTTGCAGGCGAGGCAATGAAATTCGCGCTGAATTCATTTCATTGAGACGAATAGCAGGCAAGTCGAGGGCTTTCACAGCAAAATATGCCAAAGGCGAAGCGCAGCGCAAAATTAGGACGAAGGACTGCGCAAGAGGTTATAGCCTTTTACTCAGTTCTCATGATTGAAGGTCATGTTAAACTATTCATTGAAGGCATTCTTGCCGCATATTGCTCTACCAACACAATCAGCGTTTGAGCGACATCTTTTACTGCCGTCGCATTGATGGAGAGTGTTGGTATCTGGCTCGTCTCTGGGTCTATCCCCAACGCGGGCAAGATGTCTTCCACAGGCCACGCCTCT
>CALKXI010000129.1 GCA_938003965.1 uncultured Chlorobiales bacterium | reverse complement strand
CTTTTCGTCTTCGTGCAGTATTGCCGATAGGCGTCGCCGAACTTTTCCATCAGCATAGATTCTTCGAGCGAAATCCGACTGCCATACCAAATGCTTAATACTGCCATAAAGATGATTGCGCTGATAGGTGCTTGAAAGAGCACCGTATAGCCAAGAAACAGCAACAGATAACTTGTGTAAATCGGGTGGCGAATGTGGGCGTAAATGCCTTCGGTAATCAAGCGATGGTCTTCTTTGATAACGAGTTTATCCCAAAATTTTCCGAGCGCGGAAATTGCTAATCGGTTCACGACCAATCCTGCTACCATCAAGCCAATGCCAACGAGCGAGAGCCAAACGAGTGTTTCGTGCTCCGCAAACTCATAAATCGCAATCACATGCGCTGCGAGCAATCCGACACTACGAACGATAGCGGCAATGCGTCCTGAGGTCGTTTTCAGTTGGCGGTCGTCTTTATCCTTTGCTAATTTGCCGTGCTTAATGCCGCGCCAAGCCGCACTTGAAAAAAAAGCGAAATAAAATGCGAAGGCTGTCCAAGTTTGCCACGCTGAAAGTTGATTGAAGTAGTAAGCAGGGAGCAAAATCAGCGTGCTATTGAGAATCGCTAAAAGTCCAAATAAGAAAATGGCGCGCCAGAACACAGGTGAGACTCCTTTCTGTGTAAGTTTAGGTTTATCAAGTATTGATAACGCCTTCCATCGGGCTGGAGGCAGTCGCGTAGAGTTTGCGCGGAATGCGCCCTGCTTCAAACGCCAGCCGACCAGCTTCGACCGCCAGTTTCATTGCCGTTGCCATTTGAACGGGGTGTTGGGCTTGTGAGATGGCAGTATTGAGCAACACGCCGTCGTAGCCAAGTTCCATCGCGATAGCGGCGTCGCTTGCTGTGCCAATTCCGGCATCAATGATGAGCGGCACATCGGAGAGGACTTCGCGAATAATCTGCAAGTTATATGGATTGCGAATCCCCATGCCTGACCCAATCGGTGAAGCAAGCGGCATGACGGCGGCGCATCCAACATCGCGCAACTTTCGGCATGTAATCACGTCGTCGTTGCAGTATGCCAGCACGGTGAAGCCATCGGCGATGAGTTGTTCTGCGGCTTTGAGAAGTTCAACCACATCGGGGAAAAGTGTTTCGTCGTCGCCAATCACTTCCAACTTGACCCAGTTCGTTTCGAGGGCTTCGCGGGCGAGTTGGGCGGTTAGAACGGCATCTTTGGCGGTGTAACAGCCTGCCGTATTCGGCAAAAGAAAGTGCTTTTGGGGATTGAGATACTGCAAAATGCTCTCGGAAGATTTATCGGCAAGGTTAATTCGGCGAATGGCGACGGTTACAATCTCTGCGCCGCTGGCTTCGATGGCTTGCATCATGGTTTGTGGGTTCGGAAATCGCGCCGAGCCGATGAGCAAGCGAGAGGCAAATGTTTTTCCCGCAATGGTTAAGCCTGACATATTGAACTACGGTTAAATCGCTTGAATATCCTGAAAAACTTGACGAAAGTTAAACACATTCTATCGGCAAAAAAATCTTCGCCACATTTTTGAGGCACTTTCGTAGTTAGGAGTAAAGACGCTCAATTCATGAGGTCAAAACCTTAAACGCACATTTGAAAGGGGAAGGGTTATGAACAAGATAGACAAAGTGAGTGTCATTGCGCTTACGCTTCTCGGCATCACGCAGTTGATACTTACACCGATTTTTTACGACATGCTCACCCAAGAAGCGGTCTGGTTCTTTGGCGCTGGGCTTGCGCTGGTCTTTCTCGGATTTTTGAACTTCGCACGACGGATTACGCACCACAAGGTCATTTTGATGATGTCGGCGATTGCGAACACGATAGGCGTGCTGTTTATTATGGGAATTGTTGCTGTTTATACCATGCCTCAATCCGTCATTGCGCTCTTCTTGATGGTTTCCATCACGATGGCAACCATTGAGCAGTTGGTTTTGCAAGATAGTGCTGAGCATGAGCACAAGCACTATGCTTGAAACACTCGCATCAACATATTGTTGATGACAACGGCGGGCAACACCCGCCGTTTTTGTAGCAAAAGAAATCGCGATGGTTCGCCCTTACACCGATTTCACCTTTTCAATCGGCACGTTCAAACGCGCGGCGATGACTTCATCGGTTAAGCCTAATTCGCGCAGGAGCGGAACAGCCTTGAGTATGCCTTGTTGTAAGCCTTGCTGTAAGCCTTGTTGTAAGCCCTGTTGTAAGCCCTCGCGAATACCTGCCTCTCTGCCTTCTTCCAAAATTTCTTGGTAGGCACGTGTCTTTTTCAGTTCTTCTTCAAATTCTTCTCGGATACTGAGCATTTTCAAAATCTCCTTTCGCGATAAATTTTTGAATTTGTAAAACAGCACGCGCTCGATGAAATCTAACTGTTTCGGTGTGCGCTCGGCTAAAACGCGCGCGGCTTCGATTGCCGTTTTTTCGGGCTCAACGACCAACTTGAACAAACCAATCGTTTCGTCCAAAGCCTCAATGCCTGGCAACTCGTCTAAATATACGCGCAAGACGAAGTCGCTGTCAAGCAGTGGACGATAGGCTTCGTAATTTTTCGGCTCTACACTTCGGCTTGGAAAAACACTGACGGCACGCCAACGCTTCACTTGGAACTGCTTCAAATAAAGAAAAACTTCTGCGAAAAATCGCGCATAAAATTGCTCATCTGGTTGGAATTGCATCTCGACGAAATAGGTCGTATCGCTCGCTTGTCGCGGCACGAAAACGCCATCAATCCTGAACGCTGTTTCTTTGAGTTCGACCGATTTGAAATCATATCGCTGTGCCTCGGCTTTATCCCTTCCAATGAGTGCAAAGAACCCTTCGGGCACTTCTTGAAGCCAAAGGTAAGCAAGTTTGTCGGAGCGCATGGGTGAGTTAGGCGAGTTAGGATAAATTCAGCCCGACTTCAAGGCACTGGCGAAAGAGGTCGGCATCGAGTTTTTTGTCTTGTGTGAAAGTGTAATCAGAAAGCGAAATTGTCTCGATGTTATCCAGCATCAGGCGCATGAGCGCAATGGTGCGGAGCAGTTCTCTATCGCTGAACTTGGCGTCTAAATGAAGCACGACAAACGAAATGGCTTGCGTGCGGTCGTGAAACTCGCGCAGTTTGGCAAGGTGAATCGCTTTTTCTTCTTCGCTAAACGACATTGGCAAGAAAGCACTGACCTTGATTTTCACTTTTGCTAATTGCATCAGCACGCTGAACATTTCATCAATCGCTTCTACATCGCCACCCTTCGCGCTAAACGCCCCTGACGAGAATGATAAACCTGCCAAAGCCAAAGACTTACAAAAATCTGCCACTTTCATCTTGAACTGCGCTGAACGGTCTAAAATCTCTTTCGGCGTAAAAGCACCAACAGGCAAATGCTTTGCGACGCGCTCGATGATGTTGAAGAGCGCATCGGCGGAAATCGCTTGTGGGAATTGGAGAAAGAGCCTATCGGCATCGCTTTGTTCGGCGATTGATTCAATATCGTGCATCGGCGTTTTGCCTAAATCGACCACTTCGACATCAAGCCGTTGCCACGCAGGACGTTCACGAGCGGCGGCGCGGGCGGCATCGAAAAATTGCTCCATGCCCGAGCGGTCGAGCATTTTCTTTGAGGCACTGAGAAAAATCAAGGCTTCATCTATGCCGAGCCTCTCTCCTTTTTCGAGAGCGGCGAGAATTTCGTCGGTACTTGGTTTCTTTGCTTTGTTCATTTGTTATCCTGTGTTGCGAATGCCTGCCGCAATCCCATTGACGCTGGTGCGGAGCAGTTTGAGATACGTTTGTTTTTCTTCGTCGGTTTTCGTTTGACTGCGATAGCGTTTGAGCGCGGCAACTTGAATGTAACTCATCGGGTCGATGTAAGGGTTTCTGAGCCGAAGCGATTTGCGCAGTGCAGGATTGTTTTCTAATAACTCGCTTTGCTTTGTAATCATGAGCAAGAGCGATTTTGTTAGTTCAAATTCGCGTTCAATTTGAGAGAAGAATTTTTCACGCATGGCTTGGTCTGAAACGAGCGAGGCGTATTCTCTTGCGACAAGCAAATCGGACTTTGCTAAAATCATTTGCACATTGTCGAGCAGTGAGCGGAAAAACGCCCATGATTCATACATTTCTTGCAAGAGCTCGACTTCAATGCCTTTATCCAACGCGCTTTGTAATCCCGACCCAACGCCATACCAACTCGGAAGCGTCGCGCGATTTTGCATCCACGAAAAAACCCAAGGAATGGCGCGCAAATCTTCAATGCGGGCTTTTGCAGTTCGGCGCGATGGGCGTGAGCCAATTTCCATTTGCTCAATCACATCAATCGGCGTGGCTTCGCGGAAAAATTGCGGAAAGTCGTCGTGTTCGTAAACAAGATGTCGATAGGCTTTCATTGAGGCGACGGAAATCGCGTCCAACGCATGTCGCCACTCTAACTTTGTCGCCGTTTTTTTCGGAAGCGAACTGGCAAGAATGACCGCCGATGTTACGAGTTCCAAATTGCGCTCGGCGATTTGCGGCAGCATATATTTTGCAGAGATGATTTCGCCTTGTTCGGTGATTTTAATTTTTCCGCCAACTGTTCCCGAAGGCTGTGCTAAAATGGCTTGATGTGCAGGCAAGCCGCCGCCTCTGCCGACCGTTCCGCCGCGCCCGTGAAAGAGTTTTAGGCTCACGCCGAACGTATCGGCAACGGCTTTCAGCGCGATTTGTGCTTTGTAGAGTTCCCAACTCGAGGCAATCAATCCGCCGTCTTTGCTCGAGTCGGAATAGCCAATCATTACTTCTTGCAAGTTGTTTCGTGCGGCAATGGCTTTACGGTAAATCGGAAGTGAAAAGAGTTCGCTCAATAAATCGCCTGCGCGGCGCAAATCGTCAATGGTTTCAAAGAGCGGCACAATATGCAAATCGCATGCAATTGTATCGTCGGCTCCGTGTCGGAACAAGCCTGCTTCTTTGGCAAAGAGCAAGCCCTCGAGCACGTCGCTCGCGCTGTCGGTGCCGCTGATGATGTAAGTATCAATCGCGCGTCGGCTGACGGATTCGAGCGAGCGACGAATTTGGCGAAAGGTCAAGATGAGTTCGTTGGTCTCGTCGGAAAAGGGCAGTTTGTAGGGAATCATCGGTCGGCGCGAGTGCAACTCGGAAACAAGCCACTGCACGCGCTCCGATTCGTTCATCTCGCGATAAGGCTTTTCAAGCAAACGTAAGTGCGTCGTGATTTCATCGAGAGCGGCTTCTTGCACGCGTGCATGCTGACGAATATCGAGCGTGACAAACGAAAAGCCGAAGATTTCTACCTGACGAATCAACGGCTTTACAAGCTGTTCTGCTAAACGAATGCCTTTGTTTGCAACTAAACTCGAGTAAATGACGCGCAAATCGGTGAGCAGTTCTTGTTCATCGGTATAGCCGACACCCGATGAAGTTTCGTGTTTAACATCATCGAGCATTTTTTTGAGGCGGTAAGAAATGAAGCGCAATTTGATTCGATAGGCTTCGTTGTAATTACGCCCTGCCCATTCATTGGCAATAGCGTCGCGCCCGAATCGTGCCTCGTCAAGTTTGATAGATTCAGCAAGTTCAGGCGAGATAGCGGCACGCGCTGTGGAGATGGAGAGATGAAGAATGGCGTTTTCAATCGCCGCGATGTATTTGCCGAGAACGGCGGCTTTCATGGATTCAAGCGTTTGTTTGGTAACGCTGTGCGTAACGAAAGGATGTCCATCGCGGTCGCCGCCTGTCCAAGAGTGAAGCGTCAAAAAAGGTGGAATGTGAAAAGTGAAATTTGGGTAATGCGTTTTGAGCGCGGTTTCAAGCGATTGATACACTTTGGGAAGCACATCGAAAAAGACGCGCTCGAAGTAATACAGATGCCCGACCACTTCGTCTTGAATCGTGAGTTTAGACGAGCGCACTTCGTCCGTTTGCCAGAGCGAAGTAATCAGTGCCGCAAGTTGTTCGATAATGGCGTCGCGCTCTTGGAGCGAATGAGAGGGATTTTCGAGCCGCTCCAAAAACAGGGCAATTTGCCGACGCTTGCGCAGAATCGTGTGGCGCAGGGCTTCGGTTGGGTGCGCCGTTAAGGTTGGTTCAATCGAGAGCGTGTTCAAGAGTTCCTGCACGGCTTCGGCTGAAAAACCACTTTCGGCAAGCGTTTCTATGGTTTGCGCTATCGAATTTTCTAAAACGCCTTGTGCAATTTCGGTTGCGCGTGCCATGCGAATTTGGTGAAACTGTTCGGCAACATTGACAAGGTGAAAATACGTGCCAAAGGCGCGCACCAAGTTATCGGCTTCATCGAAGCGAATATCATCAATGAGTTGAATGAGTTCGGCGCGCCGTTCCGCGCTCTTGCTTTGGCGAATCTCTTTGCATAGCAGGCGAATTTTTTCTTCAAGGTCTAAAAACGCTTCCCCTTCTTGCTCTATCAGAACTTTCCCCAACAAGTTGCCTAACAGTTTTACATCGCGCTGCAAGGCTTCATCAGCACGGTCTTGCGTTGGATTTTCCAAGTGTTTTTCCATCATTTTCCCTAATTTGTTTGCGAAATATACGCCATTTCTAAGAGGCAGGCAGGCGATAGAAACAGGGATAAACAAAATGTCAGCAAGGGCTGTTTATCACCTTGACCATCCGCTTGAACACACAACTTTTATTGACTTCAACTCTTTTACATTCACATGAACATCGGCATACTTGGTGCGGGCAACATGGGCGGCACACTCGGCAAACTTTGGGCGCAAAAAGGCAACGAAGTTTTCTTCGGCACGCGCTCTCCCGAAAAAGCCTTAGAACTTTCCAAACTGGTCAATACACGTGCAGGCAGTTATGAAGATGCGGCGAAATTCGGCGACGCCATCTTCATCGGCACGCCTTGGAGTGCAACCGAAGCGATGCTCAAAGACCTTTCCAAATACCTTGCGGGCAAAATCATCATCGATTGCACCAACGCACTCGCCGCTGATTTTCTTTCGCTCTCAATTCCGCCGAGCATCTCGGCAGGCGAACTCATTCAATCGTGGCTCCCTGAATCCAAAGTCGTGAAAGCCTATAACACCATCGGCGCAAAGGTCTTGCTTAATCCAAACTACGACGGCACGATTGCCACAGGATTTTACTGCGGCAACGATACAGGCGCGAAAAAAATCGTCGCCGAACTTATCACGCAAAGCGGATTCGAGCCCGTCGACTGCGGCGACCTCAAACAAGCCCGCAACCTTGAAGCCATGACGCTATTGTTTCTCAACCTTGCCTTCAAACAAGGTATGGGCGGACAAATTGCTTTCAAACTTCTAAAACGATAATCCTCCCATGAAACCGCAACAAAATTACGCTGTGCTCTCTTGTCAAGAGTGCTTGAACGGTGCAGGGCTTTCGTTCAAATTCTCAATGGCATTTCAGCCGATTGTCGATATTCAAAATCGTTGCGTGTTTGCCTACGAAGCCCTCGTGCGTGGCACGCAAGATGAACACGCCGCGTGGATTCTCTCGCAAGTCAACGAAAGCAATCGATATCGATTCGACCAAGCCATTCGCGTTAAAGCCATTGAACTGGCGTCTTCGCTTCACATCGCGACACGCCTGAGCATTAACTTTTTGCCGAACGCCGTCTATCGTCCCGAAACCTGTATTCGCGCTACGCTTGAAGCGGCAAAGACCTATCACTTTCCGATTGAGCAACTGATTTTTGAAATCACCGAAGGCGAAAACATTGAAGACAAAGCGCACTTAGTTAGCATCATTCAAGAATACAAACGACAAGGCTTCAAAACGGCGATTGACGATTTCGGCGCAGGCTATTCGGGG
>CALKXI010000128.1 GCA_938003965.1 uncultured Chlorobiales bacterium | reverse complement strand
TTGAGACTTTACGAATAAATCTGGAAAGGACAACCAGCCGGTAACAAGAGTGTTTGCAATAGCGAGTTCTCCATGCTTCGCAGGCACATTTGTGCAAGCCAAGGGTCAAAAACGGTTCATCCAACTACTTTGTAGTCAATGGAAAACGTTTTTACGAACTTCCAAACGGAGAAATCGTAACTGAAAATCCGTTGGCAGACGAGAGTGCGAAAGACTAACAGCCCGCAACATTATGTTTGCGAAAAGGCGGGAAGATGTGCTAATTTAGGCTTTTGTGCTTTCTAAAAAACTTTGTGCTTAGGGCAAGGAAAGTGCTATTCAATCCCGCCCTTCGCAAACATTTTTCCGTTAGATGCCACCCTAAAACACGACATAATCAACAACAAGCCGACACGTTCCTTTCACTCCGAGATATCGAGATAAGTAAAAACGGCGGGAATTGTAAAGAGCGTCAATGCTACGACTACTCTTAAAAAGCTTTTTGATTTACGCCGCGCTGGCTTCTAACACAGGTTTTTGAACGGCGTCTTTATCGTAGTTGAGCACGGGTGCAAGCCACTTCTCTACTTCTTCAACGCTCATGCCTTTTCTTCGTGCATAATCCTCGACTTGGTCGCGCTCTATTTTGCCAGTTGTGAAATACTGCGCCTCTTTATGGGCGATATAGTAGCCGCTCACCGCCGCCGTTGGATACATTGCACAACTTTCCGTGAGAAAAATTCCTGTTCGGGTCTCAACATCAAGCAGTTCAAAGAGCGTGCGTTTTTCGGTGTGGTCAGGGCAAGCCGGATAGCCGGGCGCAGGGCGAATTCCTTGGTAGGCTTCTTTGATAAGTTCTTCATTTGAGAACGATTCATTTGGCGCGTAGCCCCAAAATTCTTTTCGGACGCGCATGTGTAGATACTCGGCGAAGGCTTCGGCGAAGCGGTCGGCAAGGGCTTTGACCATGATGGCGCTGTAGTCGTCTTGCTCTTGTTCATATTTTTTGGCGAGTTCTTCTGCGCCGATACCTGCCGTAACGGCAAACATTCCAAAATAATCTTTCAAGCCTGTTTCTTTCGGTGCGATAAAATCAGATAAACATTGATTGGGCAAGTTTTTCGCCTTTTCGCCTTGCTGACGGATAAAATGAACCGTTTTTAGAACCGTTGAGCGCGTTTCATCAGTGTAAAGTTCGACATCATCGCCGATACTATTTGCAGGGAAAATTCCAACGACGCCTTTTGCAAGCAATGCGTTTTCAGCGATGAGTTTATCGAGCATTTTATTTGCATCGTGAAATAGTTTTGTGGCTTCTTTGCCGACAATTTCGTCGCTCAAAATTGCAGGATATTTGCCTGCCAATTCCCACGCTTGGAAAAAGGGCGTCCAGTCGATATAGTCGCGCAGTTCCGCAATAGTTACCGACACATCAAACACGCCGAGTCGATTTGGTTTATAGATATCGGCTTCTTTCCATTCTATTTTAGTTTTATTTTGTCGTGCGACTTCTATTGGGAGCGACTTTTTCTCTTGCTTGCGTCGGGCGTGGTCTTCACGAATCAGGTCATATTCGAGTCGCACTTTTTCTGCGAAGGCATTTTTCGTTTCAGGCGTAACAAGGCTTTGCACCACTGGCACAGAGCGCGAGGCATCAAGCACATGCACAACCGTGCCTGAATAGTTCGGCGCGATTTTCACTGCCGTATGCACGCGCGATGTTGTTGCGCCGCCAATTAGCAATGGAATCTTAAAACCTTGCCGCTCCATTTCTTTTGCCACGCCAACCATTTCATCGAGCGACGGCGTAATTAAACCTGATAATCCAATAATATCGACTTGCTCTTTTTTGGCTGTCTCTAAAATTTTATCTGTCGGCACCATCACCCCTAAATCAATCACTTCAAAATTATTACATGCCAACACAACTGCTACGATATTTTTTCCAATATCATGCACATCACCCTTAACGGTTGCTAATAACACTTTTGCGCTCTTCTTTGCTTGACCTGTTTCTGCTTGTAATAGCTTTTTTTCTTTCTCAATAAATGGAATGAGGTAGGCGACCGATTTCTTCATTACGCGCGCCGACTTGACTACCTGCGGCAGAAACATTTTACCTGCACCAAATAAATCACCGACCACGTTCATTCCGTCCATCAGCGGTTTTTCAATAACATCAAGCGGGCGCGGATATTTTTGGCGAGCCTCTTCGGTATCTTGTTCAATAAAATCTGTAATGCCGTTAATCAGCGCGTATTTTAAGCGTTCTTCTACAGGTAAATTTCGCCATTCATCCTTCGTTTTCTCCGATTTTTCGCCGCCTTGATTTTTAATTTGCTCAGCCAATTCAATCAGACGTTCAGTTGCGTCGGGACGGCGGTTTAGAATGACATCTTCGACACGTTCACGCAGTTCAGGCTCAATTTCATCATAAATAGCAAGTTGACCTGCATTCACAATCCCCATATCTAATCCCGCCTTAATCGCGTGATAGAGAAATACTGAATGCATCGCTTCACGAACTGGATTATTTCCTCTAAACGAAAACGAGATATTAGAAACGCCGCCGCTGACTTTAGCATGCGGTAAGTTTTCCTTAATCCATCGTGTTGCCTTGATGAAATCGACCGCATAGTTATTATGCTCTTCCATGCCGGTTGCAACCGTCAGGATATTGGGGTCAAAAATAATATCGTGCGGATTAAACCCGACCTCTTCAGTTAAGATGCGATAAGCACGCGCGCAAATTTCTATACGTCGTTCAAATGTGTCGGCTTGTCCTTTTTCGTCAAACGCCATCACAACCGTTGCCGCACCGTAGTGCTTAATTTTGCGCGCATATTCTTTGAATTTTTCTTCACCTTCTTTGAGCGAAATAGAATTGACAATACACTTGCCTTGCAAACATTTTAACCCAGCCTCAATAACCGACCACTTAGACGAATCAATCATAATTGGAACGCGCGCAATATCGGGTTCGGCGGCAATTAGGTTCAGAAATTTCACCATCGCGGCTTCGGAATCGAGCATGCCTTCGTCCATATTCACATCGATAATTTGCGCCCCGTTCTCGACCTGCTGACGTGCAATCGCAAGGGCTTCGTCAAACTGACCATTAAGAATGAGTTTCGCAAATTTCGGCGAGCCTGTAACATTCGTGCGCTCACCGATATTGATAAAATTCGTTTCAGGACGAACCACTAACGGCTCTAATCCTGAAAGCATCATCGTTTTAACGATATTATTTTTCTTGCGCGGCTTATTGCGAGCGGCAACTTCGGCGAAAGCGGCAATATGTTCGGGCGTTGTGCCGCAACAGCCGCCAATGATATTGACGAAATTTTCTTTGATGTAGTCGTCTAACTGCTTCGCCATAAATTCGGGCGATTCATCATATTCGCCCATTTCGTTGGGCAAGCCTGCATTCGGATAAAGGCTGGTATAGCAATCTGAAACGCGCGCTAATTCCTTGATAAACGGACGCATTTGCGCCGAGCCGAGTGCGCAGTTTAATCCAACCGAGAGCAAATTCGGTGCGTGCGATACGGAAATCCAAAACGCTTCGGTCGTTTGACCCGAGAGCGTTCGTCCGCTTTGGTCGACAATCGTGCCTGAAATCATCAACGGCAAGGATTTACCCGTTTGGTCGAAGTAATCTTGAATTGCCGCAATTGCCGCTTTGGCGTTAAGCGTATCGGTAATGGTTTCGATAAGAAGCAAATCTGCGCCGCCGTCGACCAAGCCGCGCACTTGCTCAAAGTAGGCGTCGTAAAGTTGTTGATAAGTAACAGCACGAAAGCCGGGGTCATTGACATCGGGCGACATCGAGGCGAGTTTCGTTGTCGGACCGATTGCGCCCGCCACAAATCGCGGCTTATCAGGATTCTTTTTCGTGAATTCTTCCGCCACTTCTTTGGCAATTCTCGCCGATTGAACGTTCATTTCATAAACCAAATGCTCCATTCGATAGTCGGCTTGCGAAATCGCATTTGCGCTGAACGTGTTGGTTTCAAGAATATCGGCACCTGCCTCCAAGTATTGGCGATGAATGGTTTTAATAATTTCAGGCTGGGTAAGCGAAAGCAGTTCGTTGTTGCCTTTTAAGCCATCTTTTGGCTTGTTGAACGATTCTTTATCCAAATGCCCATGCGAACACGAACCGCCGTGATGATGATGGTTATGGTGATGCTCATCGTGGCTGACGCCTGTTCCGCTTTGTGCGTGGGCTTCGTGCAACATTTCATCGAGTTTGCGTTCATTTTCTTCGGCAATCGGGTCATGCGGCAGTTTGGCATCAAAATCTTTGAATCGCTCACCTCGATAATCTTCTTCGGTGAGTTTGTAGCGTTGAATCATCGTTCCCATTGCGCCGTCGATAACGAGAATGCGCTCCTCGAGTAACTCTTGAATGCTCTTGCTCATTTCGTTCAAATGATTGTATTGACTTCGGAATTAAATGAATTTCAAAATGGACTTTCTCGAAAACAAAAAGCCTTCCCAACGGAAAGGCTTGTGTCAAACTTTATCTCGCCGCTCAAACACTTGCTGAAACACTTGATTTGATGCGGCTCTATGGACACTTACGGCTTTCCCGTTTGGATTTCCTTTCGGAAACCGCTTTGCGCCGTGTCCATAGATAATGGTGCGAAAAGCAGAGCGAATATACGGCAATTTGTCAAACTTTCAATACAGTTGCGTAACTTGATTTGATTTTTAACTCACACCGTTTTCACGCCGATGCCGTTCACTTTGCCGATTCAAATCGGTCCAACCTACCATGATGTGCTTCTGGCTCACGAGCGCATTAAGCCGTTCATTAAACATACGCCTGTGATGACTTCCGAAAGTCTCAATCGAATCACTCAGGCTGAACTTTACTTCAAGTGTGAGAACTTGCAGAAGGTTGGTGCGTTCAAATTTCGTGGTGCGTGCAATGCGATTTTTTCTCTTCCTGACGACGTTGCGCGCAACGGCGTTGCCACGCACTCTTCAGGCAACCATGCGGCGGCTCTTGCTCTTGCGGCACGACTGCGCGGCACTTCCGCCACTATCGTTATGCCGAAGAATGCGCCCAGCGTCAAAATCGAAGCCGTCAAAGGCTACGGCGGCAACATTGTGTTCTGCGAACCAACCTTAGACGCTCGCGAAGCCACTTTGAACGAGATTGTTAAAAAAACGGGGGCGACCTTCATTCCGCCTTACAACTTCTGCCCCGTCATCGCCGGACAAGGCACAGCGGCACTCGAACTGCTCGACGACACACCCGCACTCGATTTGCTCCTTGCGCCCGTTGGCGGCGGTGGCTTGATTTCAGGCACAGCACTTGCCACGCTCGGAAAAAGTCCAACAACAAAAGTAATTGGCGCCGAACCCGCCAACGCCGACGACGCCTTTCGCTCTTTTCACGCGCACACCCTTATTCCGCAAACCGCGCCAAACACGATTGCCGACGGTCTGCTTACGTCGCTTGGCAACATTACCTTTTCCATCATTCAGCGTTATGTCTCAAACATCTTTACCGCCAAAGAAGAAACCATCGTTCGCGCGATGCGTCTTGTTTGGGAGCGTATGAAACTCGTTATTGAGCCTTCCGCCGCCGTGCCGCTTGCCGTTGTGCTTGAACATGCAGAATTTTTTTCGGGCAAACGCATTGGCATTATCTTTTCAGGCGGAAACGTGGATTTAAGCAAGCGTTTCTGGTAATCATTTTCAAAAAACTAAAATTCCAACAAGATGTCTTACCAACACATTCTCGTTCATCAAGAGCCTGATGCGAAAATCGCTGTCGTCGCGCTCAATCGTCCCCAAGCCCTCAACGCTTTGAACTTTGAACTGATGACGGAACTGACCGCCGCGTTCAGAGCCTTCGCCAAAGATGATTCTGTCAATGCCGTTGTGCTGACGGGCAACGAGAAAGCCTTTGCCGCCGGTGCCGACATCAAAGAAATGGCAACTGCCACGAGCGCGGAAATGCTTACCAAAGGCTATTTAGAAATGTGGGACGAATTACAAGCGTTCAAAAAGCCTATCGTTGCGGCAGTTTCGGGCTATTGCCTTGGCGGCGGCGCGGAACTTGTGATGGTTTGCGACATGGTCATCGCTTCCGAAACCGCGAAGTTTGGTCAGCCTGAAATCAACATCGGCGTCATTCCTGGCGCAGGCGGCACACAACGCCTCACGCGCGCTATCGGCAAAGTCAAAGCCATGGAACTTATTTTGACAGGACGCCAATTCACTGCCGAAGAAGCCTTATCGATGGGACTGATTAACAAAATTGTGCCCGTTGCCTCTTACCTCGACGAGGCTAAAAAACTCGCTACGGAAATTGCCTCAAAGCCGCCGATTGCGGTGCGCCTTGCCAAAGAAGCCGTGCTTCGCGCCGCCTCTACCAACCTTCACGACGATATTGAGTTTGAACGCCGTTTGTTCGCCCTGCTCTTCGCTACCGACGATATGCG
>CALKXI010000127.1 GCA_938003965.1 uncultured Chlorobiales bacterium | reverse complement strand
GTGCCAATAAAGCCACTTGCCGTGCTTTTTGCCGTTGGTGTAAGTCTCGGAGCGGCATGGTGAGCCGTTTTCGTGGAAGAATGTCCAAACCGACAGTAAATCGTTGTGCTCTTGTCGGAACTCACCTTCGCAGAGTTTTTTACCGCTGAAATCCCAGTATGTCCATTTGCCTGTGGGCAACCCGCGTTCATCATAATGCTCAACACTTTGCAGTTGTCCGTTCGCAAACCAGGTCGAGCAAATACCCACCTTGACCAATCGCCCGTTCTCCAAACGTTTTGCCGTAAAAACATCTTTCGGTTGTCCGTTCAAGTAGACCAAGCGATTCTCGCCTTCTCTTATGCACGCTGAAAGCATTAACGCCAAGAGCATGAAAAGCCCTGCACATTTAGTCCTCATTGTGATGTTGATGTGGCTTTTGTTTCAAGCAATAGTTTTTTGCCGCTCCGACAGCAATGCCGAACGGACAGAGGTAATGGCACGCACCACGTTTGCCAAACAGCATCACTGAAAATCCAATCAGCGTCAGAATGATGAAGTGTCCTGCTTGAACAAAGAAATTATCATCGCCTTGCAAAGGGAAATGAATCGGCAGTTCACCTTCAGCAAACATTGTATCTGTAAAAAGCCACACCAGTGGCGTCCAAATGACGAGCACGAAAAGCACGAGATATTGAGAAATTTTGGGGTTAAACGAGACGCGCTTTTTGGCAAGCGGCTCAAGCCAATCTTGCACGCCGCCGAGCCAACAGAAATTGGCGCATACCCATCGTCCGCTTCGTGCCGCCCAAATAATGACCGCTACCCAGAACGCTAAGCCGAACAGTGCCCACCAGATGTTTGGAATCGTGAACTTGACGATGAAAATATGAACGACGACTGTCGTAACTTGTAAAATCAAGCGTTGGCGCAGGGCTTTATGTCGTTTTTCCGATACCTTCGATGTTACTGATGCGTTCATTTTTACTGCAAATGATTTGCATTTACAAAAAAAGCAAAAAAAATACTTGTTGCTCTAATCGCGCATAAAATCGAGATAGAGTTTTTCTAAATCGGCATGTGCAATATCGTCGGCGTTCAAAACGGTGACGAGTTCGCCGTGTTTCATGATGCCTAAACGCGAGCCAATTTCTTTCGCACGAAAAAGGTCGTGCGTTGCCATAAGCACTGCGACGCCTTTATTGGCAAGGGTTTTTAGGCGTTCAGAAAATTCAAATGAGGCTTTCGGGTCTAATCCGCTGGTTGGTTCGTCGAGCAAGAGTGCTTTGGCGTCTTTGGCAAGTGCGATGGCAATGCCAACCTTTTGCCGCATTCCCTTTGAATAAGTGCTCACGCGCTTTGTGTGGGCTTCCTTTTCCAAGCCTGCTTGCAAGAGCAAGTCTGAAAGTTCGGCGACGGAATAAGTTTTACCTGAGAGTGTAGCAAAGTATTCTAAGTTTTCAAGCCCTGTGAGGTTGGGATAAAGCATGACGGTTTCGGGAATGTAGGCAAGATGTTTTTTCGTCTCCAAGGGCTGTTGTTGCACGTTAATTGATGCAATTCTAGCCTCGCCGCTTGTGGGCGCAAGAAAGCCTAAAAAGAGGTTGATGGTTGTGGTTTTGCCGGCACCATTTTGTCCAAGCAAACAGAAAATTTCACCCGAATTTACTTTCAGATTCAATGCTTTAAGTGCAGGCGTGCCGTTGTAGGACTTTGTCAAGTCAATTGCCTCGAGCATGATTTTTGAGTGATTGTTCGTGTGCGGCTTTGGCTTTGATGAAGTCGCTTATGTTGTAAGCGTGTGCGCCGGAGTGTCCCATCATCAGTCCGCATGCGCATCGCAGTTGGGACGGTCTGCCGAATCCGCCGCTTTGCATCGTGCCGCACCCTGTCAGCAGGGCTGCACCGAGTATCAACATCAGAATTTTTTTCATCATTGTTTAACGGTTTGTGTTCAACGTCGTTAGGCTTCTTGAAACTGCCAATCGGGGAACGGGTCAATATAGGTTTCCCAAACGGATTCACCTTGCGCCATTTCGTCAGGCGTGAGCAAGGCTTCTTCAAGGCGCGCGATGATTTCGGCTTTATCCATACCCACGCCGATGAACACAAGTTCTTGACGTCGGTCGCCATACTTGCCGACGAAACTTGCTTCGATTTCGCGTTTAAGTTCATCATCGACGCCCCACTGCGATTTTGGCACGCTTGCCCACCACGAGCCTGCGGGCGAGAGATTCAGTGCGCCACCTGCTTGCGCCCATTCGCCGACCGTTTTCATGCGCGTGGCAAGCCAAAAGAATCCTTTTGAGCGAACGACTCCTTTCCAAGCGTCAGCATCTTGCACCAAATTCCACAGCCGCGTTGGGTGAAACGGCTTTCGCGCACGGAATACGAAACTTGAAATGCCGTATTCTTCCGTTTCAGGCGTGTGTTCGCCACGCATTTCTTTGAGCCACATTGGCGCTTTTGCCGCTTCCTCAAAGTTGAACTTGCCTGTGTTCAAGACTTTCTCGAGTGGGACTTTTCCGAAAACGGCTTCGACAATTTCCGCGCGTGGATTCAAAGCGTGAATGACGGCTTTCACTTGTGCCTTTTCCGATTCTGAAACGCGATCGAGCTTATTAAGCACAATTACATCACAAAATTCTACTTGTTCGACCAGCAAGTCCGCAATGGTGCGATGGTCATCTTCGCCTAACGCCTGTCCGCGTCGTTTCAAGAAGTCGGCACGCTGATATTCGTAAAGAAAATTCGACGCATCGACGACGGTAACCATGGTATCGAGGCGTGCAATATCGGAAAGGCTTCTGCCTTGTTCGTCTTCGAACGTGAAAGTTTCGGCGACGGGCAACGGTTCAGAAATGCCTGTCGATTCAATCACAAGGTAATCGAAGCGACCTTCACGCGCGAGTTTGGAGACCTCGATAAGCAAGTCTTCGCGCAAGGTGCAACAAATACAGCCGTTCTGCATCTCGACGAGTTTTTCATCGGTGCGCGAAAGATTTGCTCCGCCTTGTTTAATCAACGCCGCATCGATATTGACTTCGCTCATATCGTTGACAATCACCGCCACCTTTTTGCCTTCGCGATTGGCAAGAATGTGATTGAGAAGCGTGGTTTTGCCCGCGCCCAAAAATCCTGATAAGACCGTTACGGGTAGTTTCTTTATGTGTGTTGTTTTCTTCGCCATTTGGGTAAATTTTTGATGCAATTTTCTGAAAGGTAAGTGTGATTTTTAAGAATT
>CALKXI010000126.1 GCA_938003965.1 uncultured Chlorobiales bacterium | reverse complement strand
CTGAGGTTTTTAACCGTGTGGTTGAAGGTTGCGGGACCAGTAGCCGAGCAGAACGACACAAAGCCACGCTTCATATCCATTGTTTCATTGACCGTGATGTTTCCTGTCATCGTAAGCGTTGCGGCAGTTTGTGTGTAAGATGAAGGCGTTAAAGTGCTGGTGCAATTCTTGTTAATCGTCAAGTTGTGGAAGGTGGTGCTTCCTGCGCCGCCGATGGTTTGCGGTCCTGTGCCGTCGAAGGTGATGGTTGTGCCTGTGCCGCCCACAAATCCGCTACCTGCGCCCACATCAAGGTTGCCGCGAATCGTTAAATCACCGTCAAGGGTTACCGTGCCCGTGCCGCTCACGGTGAAGTTATTGATGTGGTATGACGAAGTGGGAATGTTCGTAATCGTGCCATTGACATTGTTGAAAACAACATTGTCGCCAGCTGCCGGCACTGACGCAGGGCTCCAGTTTGTAGCGACTTGCCAGTCCCCGCCGGTTGTAAGTGTCCAAGTGTGTGTGGTTTGCGCAGAGAGTGAGGAGGTTGCCAGAAGCAACATCATCAACGTCAAGAAGGAGCAAATACGATTTTTCATAGTTCGCTATTTGGGTTGTAGTTATGAGTTAAAAATTGAGTTTCTACTGGGCTCGCTGGCAGAGTGCGACAATGCTTGACTGAAAAAGTGGAGCAGGCACTTTCAAGCAATGTGAAGTTAAACGGTGAAAGGCGCAACAGGTGTGATGCGTATCACAGTTTTGAAATGCACTACGGAACAGGCGAAGATACGGATTTCACGATACAAACCAAACCATTAAGCGAAGAATTTAAGGAGCGTTACGGAAGAACGGCAAGGGGAATCGAGCCTGAGTAGAGAACATCGTTGATAAACGACTTGCGAAAGAGCGTATCGGAGAGGAGACGAGAGCCGCGTTGCAAGACGAGCAGTTCTTGTTGTTTGTCGTAAAGAAGCGTGTTAAGGTCTTGCACGAAGTTTTCGCTTTTGAGCAGAAAGCGTCCGACCAAGTAGTTGTGGCGATAGGTTTCAGAGAGTTCGAAGAGGTAAGTATCAGCGGCGGCGATGGGGTTAGAGGCGTCGATGATGGTGAAGAAGTAAAGGCGTTTGAGGCTGTTGCCGATGAAGGCGAGCAGTTTATTGAGGCTAAGGAGGTTGATGGGATAATGTCGATTGGCGGAAATGAAGAGCGTTTCGATGCTGAAGCGGGAGAGGTTGGTTGGAAGTGCGATAACGGGGGTTTGGCAGTGGTCGATGATTTCAGAGGCTTTGCTGCCGATGAAAAGGCGTTTGAGTGCGCCGCTACTTTTTAAGCCGAGGCTAACAAGGCTGGCGGGGGTTTGGGCGATAAGGTCGTTTAGGGTTTGAGTGAAGTTGCCTTCGGTGATGAAGTAACGCGGGTCGAGGTCAGCGATAGATTGTGCAAGGGTGTAGAGTTGGCGTTCGGCGTCGTCGCGTTTGGTGCGCAGGAGTTCTTTTCGGGTTTGTTCGTCGGCAATGACGGGGGTTTGAGTCGTGAGGTGATGGAGCATCCATAAATCAGCGGGTATGGAATGTGCACGCAAGGTTCGGCACCAGTCGGCGCAAAAGGCAATCAGCGGCTCGGTGGTCTCGGAGAAATCGACAAGTGAGATAAGCGTTTTGTGGTGTGCGGTCATGGCGCAATCGGTTTTGGCAGTTGTAAGCAATCATAGACGGCATCAAGACGCTCACGGTTGCTACAGAGCACAATGAGCGTGTCGTTGGCTTGAAGTTCGGTGTTGCCATTTGGCATGATAAATTCGCTGCCGCGAATAATCATCGCGATGGTGGCTTCGGGCGGAAATTCAAGTTCGACCAATTTTTTGCCGAGAACGGAAGCGGTTGGCGGCAGGTCGATGCGCTCCATGATGGTTTTAACAATGTCAGAGACCACCATATCGGTGCGAAACATCGGTTTGACTCGGGCAGGTAAATCGACTTTGAGCCAGCGCGCGACTGCAGGAAGTGTTGTGCCTTGAAGCAACACGGAGGTGAGCGAAACGAAGAAAACAATGTTGAAAATCATGTTGGCTTTATCGATGCCTGCAAGCATCGGATAAGTTGCGAAGACAATCGGCACAGCACCACGAAGTCCGACCCACGAAATATACCACTTGTGGCGTGCGGGCATGTTGAACGGCAACAGCGCAATCCAAACGCTAATCGGGCGCGCAGCAAACATCAAAAACAGTGCAATCAAAAAGCCAATCCCCATCACTGGCACCACTTGCGTCGGGAACACCAACAGCCCCAGCGTCAAAAACAAGACAATCTGCATCAGCCACGCCAATCCGTCAAACATACGAAGAATGGTCTTCTTGTGAATAATTTCTTGGTTGCCAAGATAAATCGCACATAAATAGACCGCTAAAAAACCGTTCCCCCCGACAAAATCGGTCGCCGAAAAGGTCGCAAACATCATCGTAATGACAAGCACAGGATATAACCCTTCAAAATCTAACCGAATCGTATTGACGAGCCATTTCGTCAATCGCCCAAACGCATAGCCACTCCCAGTGCCGAGCAACATTTGCTTGAAGAACATTGGCACAACGCTCCAAATCGATGTGTCAGGGTTTGTAACTAAACCCAAAAAAATAATCGTGAGGATAAATGCCATCGGGTCGTTGCTCCCACTTTCAAGCTCGAGGGTTGGGCGCAGTTTGCCTTTGAGGGCTAAACTTTTTGAGCGCAACATCGAGAACACTGCCGCCGCATCGGTTGAAGAGACAATCGCTCCTAAAAGCAAACCTTCGAAGATGGTGAAGTCTGTAATTACCCAAACAAAGAAGCCGAGCAGAAGTGCCGTCACAAACACGCCAACCGTTGAAAGCGAAATGCCTTGCCAAAGAATCGGCTTCGTCGATTTCCAATCCGTATCTAATCCTCCTGAAAACAAGATGAAGTTGAGCGAGACAATGCCAATAAACTGTGCCGTCTTTGGATTATCAAAGTAAATGCCGCCCGGTCCGTCCGAGCCTGCCAGCATGCCGATGGCTAAAAAGAGCACTAATGTCGGCACGCCGTATCGATATGATGCATTTCCACCGAGAATCGAAAGCAAAAGAAGAATTGACCCAATCAGAAGAATGTTTTCAGTGGTCAGATACATGGTCAGAAGGTATGTTGGTTGTCGGCGATGTCTCGTCGGTTTTAGCTTGCGATTGAAGTTGATTGCCTTCGACAAACCACGATGAAATATACGCTGTGAAAGTTCCAAACAAGCCGACGCCAACGGTCATAAGCACGGCTGCGACCAATCTGCCTTCGGTCGTAATCGGATACTTATCGCCGTAGCCGACGGTGGTAATGGTTACAAATGCCCACCAAATCGCGTCTTCGGCAGTGGTGATGTTGCTTTCGGGCGAGGTTTCCACTTTCAAAATCGCGATGGCAGAAAAAATCAGCATTAAAATCGCCGTCAGAATGGCGGAGGCAAATGTGCCTTTCACCCGATTATGAAACAAATACGTGAGCAACTGCTGAACCGAGCGATACGCCTTGATAATGCGAATAACGCGAACAATGCGCACCAGCCGCGCCGTGCGAAAAGCATCAACCATCGGAATCGACGAGAGCAAATCAATCCAGCCCCATTTGAGATACTGCCACTTGTTTTCCGCCGTGAAGAGCCGATACCAAAACTCGAAGAAAAACACAGCGCAGATGAGATAATCGAAATAGTTGATGAGTTTGGAAACCTCTTCGTCGAGCGTCGTGAAGGTATCGAGCGCAAGCGCGCCCAAAACATAAATGGAAAGCACGGTGATGACGAGGTCTAAAAGTCCAAAGTCTGAGTGCGATTGATTTGGCATAGCAATTTTTTAGAGCAATGGTGAAGCGAAAAGATAAGGAGAAATCGGAAGGAATTTGTGGCAATGCGCGTGTTTGGCGATATTCAATTCAGTAAAATCCTTCATCAACTTTCCCAAGCAAATTCATGGGGTGGTGGAATCGCATTGTAACAAGAGCCGAACTGCTCAGAAGCGAACTGCTGGCTATCACGATGCTCGTTGGGTTGATGCTGGTTGGGGTGGCTCTTTCTACGCTGAACGGCGTGGCTGAAAAGGAAGCACGGCTCTTGCGCCTTGAAGAAGAAGCGTTCATCGGCACGGAGCCTGATAGCCTCATTGAGCGCGAACTTTCAAACTTTGGAGCGGCAGAAAAACAACCGACCCCGAAAGCGAAACTGAACTTCAACGTCGCCACCGAAGCCGAACTGCTCGCATTGCCCGAAATTGGACCAACCCTTGCCGATAGGCTCGTGCGGTTTCGTAAATTCAAAGGCGGAAAATTGAAAAGGATAGAAGAACTCTTGGAAGTGAAGGGCATCACGCCTGAACGCCTCGAGAAACTCAAAGAATACTTGGAAGTGCAATAGCAAAAAGTGCAATCCACGCAGAAACTTTCACGCAGAAACTTTACAAAAAGCCAACAACCAAACGGACATGACGCATCTTTCGCTCTTGATTGAATCGGACCGAGTGATTCTCGTTCAACTCACGTCGTCGGCAAGCGGGTTTGCGGTTTCAAAATTGGAAACCATTGATGCAAAAACCAACATCTACCAAAACATTTTGGATAAAGGCGACCCCAAGCAACTAACCGACTGTTCAAGAATCATTGCAGAAAAATTAAGTGCATATTCCGAGACCGAGATTTCCGTGTGTTTGAACATGACGGGCGTCAAAAGCGTGATGGGGCGATTTAATCGCAACTTAAATGAAAAAGAGTTTGAAGAGGAGTGTAGGCGTGAAGCTGAAGCCTTTTTGCTTGAACCCGACCACTATGAGATGGAGATAGTCAAACTGGCAGACGAGCCGAATATGCCGTTTGAAAGCTATCAACTCTTTTTTGTGCCGAAGCGATTTTTAACACGCCTGCAAATACTTCTGTTGCCGTCAGGAAAAAACATTGCTTTGGTTGAACTCTCGCATATTGCGGTGCAATCGCTCTATGAAAACGCATCGGAACTGATAATGTTGGAACTTTCAGAAGGCTATCTTGCCATTTCCAGACTTCTAAACGGCAAGCCAACGGTGTTTCGATACTGGACGCTCGGGGCTGAAGCCGACATTGCCTATTTTGCTACTAACGAGCTTAAAGCGTTGGGCGCAAAAAGCCTAGTGAGTGTGTTTGGAAAACTAACCAATGAAAGTCTGGTTGAATTTATTCGAGAGGCAACAAAACTTAGGGTTGAAGTGGCGTCTTTACCTGCAAGTTTTGGCGTCCAAGGCGAGTCGCAGAGAAACCTGCCGCTGATTTTGCCGCTGATTGGATGTGCGATGGAGGTCGCTGAATTATCGGAGTAAGTTTCCAACAAGAGAGCTCAAAATAAATAAGCCACCGAGAAAATGCCGAACTTTGCAATTGTTTCAGAAACTTCGCAGTCAGCCGCACTGATTCAACATGCGATTTCTGCTCAAACCTTCAAGTCTACACGATTTTCGCACGACGCGTTGGAGCAAATTTCAAGCGATACCGACGCGATATACTTTGAAGTGGTGCGCCCGAGCGACATTGACGAGATTGAGTTGCTTGGTCAACGGTTTTATCTGACGCCGATTATTGCTTTTGTCAAAAATGCTAAGACGCCGCTCGTAGTGAAAGCCTTTCGCGCAGGCGCAAGCGATGTGGTGAATTTGTCAGGAGAAGTCGACCAAGATTTCATTGAGGTCGTCAATTCAATT
Organism: uncultured Chlorobiales bacterium; assembly: GCA_938003965.1. Lineage (GTDB taxonomy): Bacteria > Bacteroidota > Chlorobiia > Chlorobiales > Thermochlorobacteraceae > JANWWM01. The sequence continues at coordinate 11,175 of CALKXI010000126.1, read as the reverse complement.
TATCGTGCAGTGCGAAAGCGCCAATCGCTTTTCTCCATGGATCAAATTTCACAAAATGTCTATACACTGCTGCAGCTCGAGGAAGCGAACCTTTCGCCAGAAGTATCGGCGAGTCGATTTATTCAACAAATGGAGCAAGCCGTGATAATTTTGGATAAATCGATGCGAATTGTTTCGCTCAATATGCCTGCGGAAAAAATCATCGGCGAAGATGAAAGCAACTTGCGTGGCAAGCACATTGCGGAGTTTTTGAACATTCCAGAAGCGCAGTTGCAAAATGTGTTGAAAGGGCACAGCTACAGAGGTGAAATTTTCTTTCGCCATGACCCGCACCCTGTTACGCTTGGCTATTCGATTTCGGCACGAATTGACGAGGGCGGAAAGCCCTACGGTGCCATTTTGCTCTTCAAAGATATCACGCGCGAAAAACAGCGTCGGCAAGAGGAAGAAAAAGCCGAAAAAATGCAAACGCTCGGCGAAATAGCGGCGGCGATTTCTCACGAAGTCAAAAACCCGCTTGCCGGCATTAAGTCAATGGTTCAAGCCGTCTTATTTGATATTCCACCCGATTCTGAAACCTATCAATACATTCGACGCATCGGCGCAGAAGTCGACCGCATCAACAAATTCATTGAAGAAACCTTCGCCTTTGCGCGGCACCGTAAGCCGAAAATCGCTCGTGTCAGTGTTGCCGATGTAATTCAATCTGTCGCGCAACTGTTAGCCCAAAATTTCAAAGCCAACGATATTGAATTGAACATCAATCTTCCGCCCGAGCTTGCACCTATCAGAGCCGACCCTGACCAAATCCGACAAGTGGTGCTCAACATCATGCTCAATGCTATTGAAGCGCTCACCCAGCAACCGAACGCGAAAGAAAAACACAAGCGGCTCGATATTTCCGCCAGACAAATCATTTATTTCATTGATGGCGAGCCGCAACCGTTCGTCGAGCTGACATTTCAAGACAATGGCACAGGCATTCCCGACGCCATTCTTGCAAAAGTCTTTGACCCCTTTTTCACCACAAAACCCAACGGCACAGGGCTTGGTCTTGCAATCTGTTTCAAAATTGTTGGGGAGCATCAAGGCAGGATTGACATTTCAAATGCGTCAGAAGGCGGTGCCATCGTTACTGTCAAACTTCCCGCATTTGCTCAGCATACAAGCCTTCCAGTGCAACCGCCGCTTGCTGATTCGGCTTTGGCAAAGAGCACTTAATTCATCTTCTCTAACACTTTAACTAACGCTTCGGTGTAAATGCGATGCTCGACTTCAAGCACCTTTGAAGCCAGCGATTCAGGCGTTTCGTCAGGAGCGATTGAAACTTTGCCTTGAATGATAATTTCGCCCTCGTCGTAGTGTTCATCAACGAAGTGAACCGTGGCGCCACTTTCTTTCTCTTTGGCTTCAAGCACGGCACGATGAACATTGATGCCATACATGCCTTCGCCGCCAAACTTCGGCAAGAGTGCAGGGTGAATGTTAAGAATGCGTTTTGGATAACGCTCGACAACTGCCTTCGGCACGCGCTTCATATAGCCTGCAAGCAAAATCAAATCGACCTGCCGCTTCTCCAATTCCGAAAGCATCGCTTGCGCAAACGCTGCTTCCTCAGGCACAACTTTGCTCGACAAATGCACGGCGTCAATGCCGTTTTCACGCGCAAATTGCATCGCGCCAGATTGCGAATTGTTCGAAAGGCACATCACAATTTGGCATGGAAGATTCCGCTCCTGAATGTGTTGGTGAAGGGCTTTGAAGTTTGAGCCGCCACCTGAACAAAAAACGGCGAGATTTTTCTTGCGCGAAGACATTGCCGAAAGGAATTATCAGTTAAGATTTCGCTTTTGACCAGTCGTGCCCGTAATTGCTCGTCGTGGTCAAGCATAATCAATTTAACACATTCTTGTTGTGTCGCCCATTCTTGTTATGGCAAGATGATAACAGACCAACGCAATAACGCATTGCAACCATCAATTTTTAGAAAGGTCGAAGATTTCACTTCGAGCGTTTTTCTTTTTACCTTTGCACAACTTTTCAACTCACCTGTCAGGTTTTCAACATGCTTGTAATGAAATTCGGCGGCACTTCGGTTGAAGACGCAACGGCAATGCAGAATGTCATTGATATTGTGCGAATTCAACTCGAGCGAGCGCGCCACAATGCTTCGCCTGCACCGATGGTGATTGTAAGCGCGTGCGCAGGAATTACAAACAAACTCATCAAACTTGCAGAACTTGCCGTTAGCAATCAACGTGATGAGGCATTAGGCTTGCTTGACGAAATCAACGCGCATCACGTAAAAGTTGCTGAAGCACTTTTGAAGAACGGCGAAAAAGCAAAGCACTTTATCGAGAAACTCACGCATAACCTTGCAACCCTTATCAATGCCGCCGATATATTTGGCGATGTATCGCCACGTGTGATTGATGCGTTTGCGGCACATGGCGAACTGTTTTCGTCGTTCATTCTTGCCGAAGCCATGAACGAGCAAGGCGTAAAAACAGAATGGAAAGACGCACGGACGCTGCTCATCACCGACGACCATTTCGGGAAAGCACAGCCACTTTGGGAAATGTCTGAAGCCAAATTAAAAGCAGAAGTTTTACCTTTGCTCAATCAAGGCATTGTGGTGTTATCGCAAGGCTACATTGGTGCGACCGTATCAGGCAAAACCACAACGCTCGGACGAGGCGGCTCGGATTACTCAGCAGCAATTTTCGGCGCAATGCTTAGCGCAGAGGCAATTCAAATCTGGACCGATGTCGATGGCGTTTTGACTGCCGACCCGCGCCTTGTGCCCGACGCACGCCGACTGAAAGTGATGACCTTCAACGAAGCGGCAGAACTGGCTTATTCAGGCGCAAAGGTGTTGCACCCCTCAACGATTCGTCCTGCCGTCATGAAAAACATTCCCGTCTATGTGCTCAACTCCAAGCGTCCTGACGGTGAAGGCACGCTGATTACCAACGCCGTAGATTCATTTGAGGGAATGGTAAAATCAATCGCACACAAAAAAGGACAAACGATTATCAATCTAACGACAACGCAAATGCTCGGCACGTATGGCTTTTTGCGTCAGGTTGCGCAAGTGTTTGAAAAGTATGAAACTGCTATTGATATGATTTCTACAAGCGAAGTTTCAATTTCGCTCACGATTGGAGATAAAACGAACTTGAACAAAATTGTTGAGGAACTCAAACTGATTGCCGAAGTAGAAATTGAAAAAGACATTGCTACGATTAGCGTTGTAGGCGATAGCATTCGCCGCTCACCGGGCATTGCTGCACGTGTCTTTCAGGCAATTAGCGACATCAATGTGAAGATGATTTCACAAGGTGCGTCAGAAATTAACATTGGCTTTGCCGTTGATGAATCGGACATGGAAAGAGCTGTGCGCTTGCTTCACGAAGCATTTTTTGCCGAAGTCAAAGAAGGCGCGATTTTTGCCTGACAGCATCAAGTTTATGACTATCCAAAACTAAAACAGAAGTAACAAACAATGAAAAAATTTGGTGAACTCGTCGTCGAAAAGGGATACGCGACTGAAGAGCAAGTTGAAATCGCATTAGGTCTCAACAAGGCAACGCGTGATGTGTTGGGGCGAACCTTGCTGGAAAAAAACTACATCAACTTTGAACAGTTCAAAACGCTGGTGGCTTATCAAGAGGCAAACCCTGGAAAACGCATTGGCGATTGTGCGGTCGAGTTAGGATATGTAACGAGCGCGCAGGTTAATGAAGCGATGGCAATTCAAAACGAGCATAAAACTTTTTTGGGCGATATGATGGTCGATTTGGGGTTTATCACGCCAGAACAGCGCGACGAAATTTTGGCGTTGCAAACCAAGTTAAAAGTTTAAGATGAGTTATACCGTCATTGCGCGAAAGTATCGCCCGCAAAGGTTCGCCGATATTACCGCGCAAGCGCATATCACGCGCACGTTGCAAAATGCAATTCGCACGGGCAGAGTGGCGCATGGGTATATTTTTTCAGGCTCGCGTGGCGTCGGCAAAACCACATCAGCGCGTATTCTCGCCAAAGCCCTCAACTGCGAAAAAATTTTGACGGACGAAACTTATCGCAACGAAGTCGCTGAGCCGTGCGGCGTGTGCGAAAGTTGTCGCGATTTCGATAACGGCGCAAGCCTGAACATTTATGAGTTTGACGCCGCGTCCAACAACAGCGTCGATGATGTGCGATTGCTTCGCGAAAATGTCCGCTATGCGCCACAAAAGGGAAAGTATAAGGTCTATATCATTGATGAATTTCACATGCTTTCCACAGCGGCGTTCAATGCGTTTCTCAAAACCCTCGAAGAGCCACCGCCGCATGCGATTTTCATTTTCGCAACCACCGAACTGCAAGATGTGCCCGCAACCATTTCTTCGCGTTGCCAACGCTTCATCTTCAAACGCATTTCGGTTCAAGACATTGCCAATACGCTCGAAGAAATTTGCAAAAAAGAAAACATCACCATCGACCGCGATTCGCTCAACCTCATTGCGCGAAAAGCCGACGGCGCAATGCGCGACGCGCAAAGCCTTTTAGACCAAGTCATTTCGTTTTCGCTTCAAGACGCCTCAGAAGAATCGGTCAAGATTACTTACGAGACGACCGCCAGCCTGCTCAACATTTTGGACGAAGAATACTTCTTCGCTGTTACCGATGCGATTGTCGAGAAAAATCCTGACAAGATGCTCGGCGTCTCGAGTTACATCTACGAAAACGGCTTCGACATTTCTGACTTTCTTCAAAAACTCATCGGGCACTTCCGAAACTTTCTCATCATCAAAAATTTGCGCTCGAGCAAACTCATCGAGACGACCGAAGTCTACAAAAAGCGATATGAAGACGGTGCAAAACACTTCGACGCCGATACGCTCTTGCAGTTTGTCGACCTTGTAACCAATGCAGAAAAAGAAATCAAAACCTTTCGCGAGCCGCAACTCAAATTGGAACTGACGCTCTTGAAACTCATCAAGGTGGCAGAACTTGGCAATTATGAAGAGCGAATTGCCGCGCTTGAAAAAGCCGTTCAAGCCTTGAGCCAAGAACTAAAAAAAAAATCGCTGACGAGAGCGTAGCAATAACGCAAGCCGATACGTCCGTTCAAACTTCCCCAAAGCCCGTCATGCAATCCAGAACTTTAGAGCGTGTGAATCAATCGCTCAATGTCGCCGCATGGCAAGGGCGGTTTTCACGATTCATTCAGGAGACCAATTACCGACCGCGTTATGCGCGTTCGCGTCCGCCTATCAAAGAAAGCGCGGAGCAAGAGCAAAGCGACGCGCAAAAGTTGATTTCAAAAGATGTGTTGAACGCACATTGGGGCGCGTTTATTGAGTCGCTTGAAAATCAAGGCAAGTCGTTTCTCGTTTCCAACTTGAAAATGTGCGAAGTAGAAGCCGTGCAAGATGGAAAAATTGTGCTCAAATGCGCCAAGAAGTTTTCGTTTGAATCGCTCCAAACAGAATCAACTGACTTGCACAAAGAAGCGGTCAAATTTTTTGGGGGCTTGTTGGAAATTGAAATCGTGTTGGATAAAGCCAGCGTCGCCGAAGCGATGAAATCTGAAAAAAGTGCGGCGGAACTCTTCAAGGAACTCTCGGAAACAAATCCCGTCATCAAGTATCTCATTGAGCATTTTGGCGCAGAGCCGCTGTATTGAATCATGGTTTTGCCCAATCGGGGAGCGTGCCAAGTTGAACATTGAAAACGAGCGGCACAAGCATGAAAACAAGAAGCGTGATGAGAACGGTGAATAGCACGTTGAGCCAAAAACCCGCACGTGCCATTTGGGTCGTTGTAATGAATCCGCTTGCATAAACAATCGCATTTGGCGGCGTCGCAACAGGAAGCATAAATGCACAACTAACGCCGAGCGTCGCTGGGAGCAAAAGCAGATAAGGGTTTTCGCCTATCGCAATGGCGGCGGGTGCCAAAATTGGCAGAAGCGTAGCGGCAAGGGCAGTGTTTCCAATAAGTTCTGTTGCGAAAATCGCAACAAGCGCAACCAGTAGAACAACCGAAAGAAGTGGCACAGTGCTCAATCCTGAAAGCGATTGACTAACAAAGGTCGAAAGCCCCGATTTCTGTATCGCCTGCGCCAGGCTAATTCCGCCGCCGAAGAGAATCAAGACTTCAAAAGGTAACTTCTTGGCTTGCTCTAAACTCAAAGCAAATTCGCCGCGCTTGAGGTCAATCGGCAAGAGAAAGAGAACGACTGCGCCAAAAATCGCAATGCCCGCGTCAGAGAGTTTGATGTTTGGAAACCAAGAAGTAAGCAACGGCTCAAACATCCATAACAGAGCCGTGATGATGAAAACAAGGCCGACCAATTTTTCGCCTTTGCTCATGTTTCCGAGCGACGCATATTGCGATTGGATTAAGTGTTGGCTTGAACGCATCTGCATCGTGGGAAACGAAAACACGAATCGTGTCATCAACAGCCAAGAGAGGGGAAGCGAGAGAAACACGAGCGGAACGCCAATCATTGCCCATTGTGCAAAAGTGATTTGAACTTTGTAAGTCTCGTTCATAAAGCCGACGAAGAGCGCATTTGGCGGCGTTCCGACAAGCGTGCCCAGCCCGCCAATGCTTGCTGAATAAGCAATGCCGAGCATCATGGCGGCGGAAAAATTTTGTCGTGTCGTTTCATGTTTCTCTTCGCCTAACACAAGTTCAACGACTGACTGCCCAATCGGGAGCATCATTAAAGTGGTTGCAGAGTTGCTCACCCACATTGAGATGAAGCCCGTAACGAGCATAAATCCGCCGATAATCAAGTTCGGTTCGGGAGAGATTTTTGAGAGAAGCCAAAGCGCAATGCGGCGATGCAACCCATGCGATTCAACCGCAAGCGCGATAAAAAAACCGCCCATGAACAAAAAGATAATCGGATTAGCGTAGGGCGCGGTGGCGTCTTTTATCGGCGCGATATTCAAAACAGGCAGGAGCACAATCGGCAGAAGCGCGGTTACGAAAACAGGCACGGCTTCGCTAATCCACCAAATTGCCATGAGCGTTATGAGTGCAGCGGTTTTCCAAGCTGGCTCGCTCATGCCGACAGGTGCAGGTAAAAGAAGCAAAATGGCGAAAATCAATACGCCTAATATCAAGCCAAATCGGCGGTATGATTGATAGAGAACTGGGTCGTTCATGAGTTGTTACCAATTAACATTGTGCCGTCAAATTTGCGATTAACAGGCAAATAAGCGCGTTCATATTGAAACTTCGCGGCTGCTTTTCATCAACAGCGGATATTGTAACAGGACCTCTGCGCCAATACGCGCCGCGATAGAGATACTGCCAAATGTCTTCAATCTGAAAAGCGTCGCGCCCGATAAGACAAAGAGCAACATGGTCTTGCAAATAAGGGCAAGCGAGTTGAGCGTCATTATTCAGCTACTCGCATACTGGTCTTCAAGCATCACTTTAACGCCTTTGGCGTCGCCGAAATCAACATTACCCAAGTAGAAAAATTACTGTGTGCAATCAAAGAAAAATTTTTTCGCTTTGAAGTGTGTTGAATGAGATGAAATTTGTAAAAAATCTGTTTAACTTGTCTATCTTAATTATTCTTAACAATAACGCCATCAAAACAACAATGAAAAAGTATTCACTTCTACTGATTACGCTAATATGTCTGTCAAATTCGCTTTACGGACAGGAGTGGCAGTTAGTCTGGTCTGATGAATTCAACGGCTCATCACTCGATACTTCGAAGTGGTCTTACCAGATTGGAACTGGTGCGCCGCTGATGGTAGGCTGGGGAAACAACGAACTGCAGTATTACACGAATCGTCCTGACAATGTCAATGTATCGGGTGGTTACTTACACATTATTGCGCGTCGTGAGAACTTTGGAGGTATGCAATACACATCAGGGCGAATTCGCACGAAAGGTAAAGGCGATTGGCGATATGGAAAAATTGAAATGCGTGCAAAGCTACCAAGGGGTAGAGGCATTTGGCCTGCATTTTGGATGCTGCCAACTGACGAAGTCTTCGGCGGCTGGCCTCGAAGCGGCGAAATTGACATCATGGAACTGATTGGACACGAACCGAACCGTATTCACGCTACCATTCACTTTGCCAATACCTTATACCAGCATCAGTTTCAAACCACATTTTATTTACTCTCACAGGGCACATTTAGCGACGATTTTCACACATTTCATATTGAGTGGGGGCAGAACGAAATTAAATGGTATGTCGACTCTATCCTTTACTTCTTCCGCGTGCCAGCACATTTAGGAACTGCAAACTGGCCATTCAACGAAAGGTTTCATATTCTTTTGAACGTTGCCGTAGGAGGAAATTGGCCTGGTAGTCCAGATTCAACAACCGTATTTCCGCAAGAAATGCTGGTCGACTATGTGCGCGTTTATCAACGCACGCCACTTTCAACACCAACTGATGCGCAAAAGCCATCGCAATTCTTGCTCGAGCAGAACTACCCCAATCCGTTCAATCCAACAACAATGATTACGTATCAACTTCCAGCATTAAGCGATGTTAAATTGGAAGTCTTTGATGTGCTCGGCAGAAAAGTAGCAACGCTGGTTAATGCAAGGCAATCGGCAGGCAGTTATTCCGTCAACTTTAATTCAGCACAATACAATCTTGCCAGTGGCGTATATTTCTACAAATTGAGCGCGGGAAACTTCTCACAAACGCGCAAAATGATTTTGACGAAATAACACTGACTGTTTCAAATGAACGCACTTCGAGAGCGGGTCGCTCTAATCACAGGTTCTTCGCGTGGCATTGGAAAAGCAACCGCTCTGCGTTTGGCACGCGAAGGTATCTCTATTGTGGTCAATTATCTCAAAAACAAAACCGAAGCTGAAAAGACCGTATCGGAACTGCAGGCAACTGGCGTTGAAGCCATTGCCGTGCAAGCCGATACCAGCAAGCCTGATGACATTAAGCGACTTTTCGCCGAAGTTAAAAATCATTTCAACCGTTTAGATATTTTTGTGAGCAACGCTGCCAAGGGCGTTTTTGGCTCGATTCTTCGTATTGGCTCAAATGGATTCGACTTAACAATGGCAACCGGTCCGAGAGCCTTGCTCTTAGGTGCGCAAGAAGCAACAAAACTCTTTGGCGAAAAGGGCGGCGTGATTGTGGCCGTATCAAGCGTTGGCAATATCCGCTGCTTGGACGGCTATTCAGCAATGGGCGCGGCAAAAGCGGCATTAGAAACGATTGTTCGCTACCTTGCGGCGGAATTAGGTGCGAAAAAAATTCGCGTCAATGCCGTCTCAGGCGGCGCAATCGACACCGAAGCGTTGAACGACTTCAAAAATCAAGACGAAATGAAAAAGGAATGGATTGCACGCACGCCGCTTGGACGACTGGGAACTGCCGAAGACATTGCCGACATTATCGCGTTTCTTTGCTCCGACCAATCGCGATGGATTCACGGACAAACCATCATTGCCGACGGCGGCGGCACACTGCGATAAAATTTTAGTGAGATAATAATGTTCGGAGAAGAATCATTTTGGATGTGGCTCGGATTTTTCGCGCTTATTTCTACTGTGCTCGCGCTGGATTTGGGTGTCTTCAACAAACAAGCGCATCGCGTTTCAAGCAAAGAAGCCTTGATGTGGACTTGCCTTTGGGTTTCACTTGCGATTGGCTTTGCAGGAGCAGTGTGGCACTTTTATGGCTTTGAAAGAGCGACTGAATTCATGACGGGATATTTGATTGAAGAATCGCTCTCGGTCGATAATCTCTTCGTTTTTGTGTTGGTATTTCGGCATTTCAAGGTCGAGGATAGGTATCAACATCGGATTCTCTTTTGGGGCGTCTTGGGCGCGGTGATAATGCGCGCGATTTTCATTTTTGCAGGCGTCGCGCTCATTCAAAAATTTCATTGGATTATTTACCTCTTCGGCGCGTTTCTCATTTATTCAGGACTGAAACTGCTCTTTGAAAAAGAGAGCGAAGAAGAAACCGAAGAAGTTGCCGAAAACTTTGCGATAAAGTTGGTGAAGCGATTTTTCGCTATCTCGAAGAACTACCACGGACAAAAATTTTTCACAATTGAAAACGGAAAGCGCGTTGCCACGCCGCTCTTTCTCGTCTTGATTGTCATTGAAATTACCGACCTGATTTTCGCCGTCGACTCCATTCCTGCGGTGCTTGCCGTTAGCAACGACCCGTTCATCATTTTCACCTCGAATATCTTCGCCATTATGGGCTTGCGCTCGCTTTACTTTTTGCTCGCCGATATTATCGACAAGTTCGTCTTCCTCAAAAAAGGCATTTCGTTTATTCTCACATTTGTAGGGATAAAAATGCTTACGCCTGAAATTTCGCGTTGGATTACGGGCGAATCGTTCTCCATTCCTTCGCCGATTTCCCTTGCCGTGATTGCCAGCGTGCTACTCCTTTCCGTTGTGCTGTCGCTTCTCTTTGCGCCGAAAGAAGAAAAGAAAGAAGTCGCGCCAATAGAAGAAGAAGTGAAAGTTTAAGGAAGCGCGTTGAGTTTTCGCAAGAGCCACTCCGCCGAAAGGCACAAGACGATAACAATCAAAGTCGACCACAAGTTTGCAAATTCAACAGACGAGGCAGTGCGAACTTTGACTGGCTGAAACGACGGCTCGCGCTTGATGTCGTCAAAAAATTGCTCGAAGGTTTGCGGCGTGTAGAACTTTCCGCCACTGCGTTCAGCAATGCTCTGCATCGTTTCAGGAATTGCCGCCGTGTTGCGTAGTTCCGTGCTGGTTTCGCTCACTGAAAAAATGCCACTCGCCGTGCCTAACACAGTTTCTCCTTCTTTGGCTTCGGCAGTGAACGTATAATCGCCTTTTTCAAATCCCTCGAACTTGGCTTGATAGACGCCCTCTTCTATGGCGCGCTCAAAGGTAGCGTTGTAACTTTCGCCCGTTTGCTTGTGCTTGACGCGCAAGGCAATCTCGGCGGTCGAGACCGGATTCAAGAGTTCATCTTGCAACGTAGCAGTGAAGAAAACAGTTTCGCCTTCGTCATAAAGTTTGCGCGAGGTCGAGACTTGAAACCGCTTTGAATCTTCCTTTGCCGAAAGCCATTCGATTGTGCCAAGCAAGGTTTGCGCATAAACTTTGCGCACGTTTTCGTCAGGCGAAAGTGAAAATCGCCAAAACTGCGGCGTGCAAAGCGTCGCATATTTTTTGCCCGA
>CALKXI010000125.1 GCA_938003965.1 uncultured Chlorobiales bacterium | reverse complement strand
GTCAGAAAGTGTGCTGGTGGAGCATTATTCCAAGCGCGAGACGGGCGAGTGGGTGTTGCGCGAGTATGCAAGTCTGACGGACGAAATAGAACTTCACGCCATCAAAGAAAATATCTCGCTTCAAGAGATTTACGAAGAGGTTATTTTCAACTCAAAAGCAGAATGAGAAGTCGTTGCCGACTACTTTTGTGGTGCGAGCTTTTGGAGCGATTGAATGATTTGGTCTTGTTCGGCGATGCGGGCGTTGAGTTTTTGAATGGTGGCGTCGCGCTGTGAAATGCTGGTGTTGAGCGAGCGAATGGTGGCATCGCGCGATGAAATGGCTTGATTAAGCGATTCGGTTTGTTCGTCTTTTTGTTTGAGTTGGGCTTGTTGCTGTTTGATAAGCGATTCCTGTTGTTTGATGAACGATTCTTGTTTAGCGAGGTCGCGTTGAAGCGACTGAAGTTCGCCTTCACGAAGTTTAATCGTGTTCAGAAGTGTGTCGATGCGCTTGTTGCGTTCTTCGATGATGGCTTGTTTGTTCGCGAGGGCTTCTTCAAGGCGACGGTTTTCGTCTAAGCGTTCTTGCAATTTGCTTGCTGATTCCCCGAAGTCCCGAATCACATTGCTTTTGAATTCATTGACACGGTCGTATTCGCGCTTGAGCGAATCGAGCGAAGCTTGCTTTTGTGCGACTTCGCGTCTCAAGCGTTCTAATTCTTCTTGATTACAAGCGGAGAGCATAATGACGAGCAAAACAAGAAGAGTATGGTTCATAGTTAGTAAAAAACCTGAAGGGTTAGAAGATTTGCTGTTCCGAGTTCATTCGAGAAGTGAACGAACGCATAATCGAAGTTGAAGTTTCCATAGCGAATGCCGATGCCGCCTGAAAAAGAGCGCGAGGTGTTTCCAAAAACATAACCGAATCGAACCCAAAACTGATTGCGAAACGCAAATTCACTGCCGAAACTTGCAAGTGTATTGCCTGAAAAAACATGCTCGAGATTGCCTTCGAGCAAGAGTGTGCCACCAAGCGAAGAGAGTTGAACGGGATAGGCGGCACCAGCGCGAAACAAGGTGGGTAGCGCGGTAGATTCATTGCGCAGAGCGTTCATAGAGCCAATGTTTTGAATGGTTGCCGCCAGTGTGAGCGGATTTTTTTCAAAGCGATAGGCGGCGGAAAGGTCGGCGGCGTAGCCACTAGCTTCATCGATGAAAAGTTTTTCGTAAATGAATTTTCCAGTGAGCGCGAGCGAGAGTTGTTTTCCGAAGGAGCGAGCATAAGAGATGCCAATCGCAGCGTTTTGCGAATCGAACAATCCGTCGGGTTCGGTAGTAGCGCGGGTGCGAATGGGAATATCGCGCACAGAAAGCCAAGTGAGCGAAACGCCCCACGACGCCGTTTCATCTTTGAACTTTGCCGCAACGAAACTGCTATATGTGTCGAAGATGTAAAGATTTTGTGAGAAGAGAATGGACGATGTTTCGCCGTCGGTCAAGCGAGCGGGGTTGTAATAGTTTGCCGCCGCGCCTGTGGCTGATGCAGTGCCGACATTTGCCATCGCTTGTTCGCGCGCAGTTGTTCCGATTCTTAAAAAAGTTAAGCCCGTTTCTTGTGCAAAGAGGCTTGCACTGCTCAAAGAGAGAAACAGTCCCAGAAAAAATCGCATGAAGTTAAAGTGAGTTGATGCAAAAAGTAAGCGAAGATACAAGAAAAGCCGTTGCAAAGGCAAGGCTAAAACGAATGCCTCAATGAATATTTGCATGCAGAAGTGAAATTTGTTATATTCACGACATTTTGGAATAGCCAAATCTGTTCTTTTTACCATGGTTCTTTTAGTTCTTTTGAAAAATCAAAGCGCAAAACGGATTCTCGCCGAAAACAACACATTCAAATCTAATCTAAACTGCCACAACAGTTGCACATGAGATTATCGGAATTTCGCTACAACCTTCCCAAAAATTTGATTGCTTCAGTTCCCAAAGAGCCGCGCGACAAGTGCAAGATGATGGTGATTGACCGTCGCAAAAAAGAAATCTCAGACTATAAGTTTTCCGACATTACCTTGTTTCTCAAAAAGGGCGATGTGTTGGTGCTCAACGACACAAAAGTATTTCCTGCAAAGCTGTATGGGCACAAAGAAAAAACCTCAGCAAAAATAGAGGTCTTTTTACTTCGCGAACTTAACAAGCAAATGGGACTTTGGGATGTGCTCGTTGAGCCTGCGCGCAAGGTTCGCGTTGGAAATAAAATTTACTTCCCGCAAGATTTGGTAGCAGAAGTCGTCGATAACACGACATCACGCGGCAGAACCATTCGCTTTCTCAATCCTGAAATTGATATTTACGAAATAGTGGAAAAAATTGGCTACATGCCGATTCCAGACTACATCAAGCGTGAGCCTGACGAAAAAGATAAAGTGCGTTATCAAACCGTTTATGCTCGTGTGCCTGGAGCAGTTGTCGCGCCTGCTGCAGGGCTCCACTTCACGACGGAATTGCTCACGAAAATCAAGCGCATGGGCGTTGAAATTATCTCAATCACGCTTCACCCTGGACGCAGTGTCTTCAGCCCAATTGAAGTCGAAGACATTTCAAAGCACAAAATGGATTCGGAATATGTGAATGTGCCGTATTCGACGGCGCAAAAAATTAACGAGGTCAAAACAAAGAAGTCGGGGCGCGTGGTTGCCGTCGGCACAACGGTCTGCCGAGCCTTAGAAGCGCATGCCACCGTCGAAGGGCGCATCAAGTTCGGCGAAGGATGGACGGATAAATTCATCTATCCGCCTTACGAGTTCAAGGTCGTTGATATGCTCATTACAAATTTTCAACTCCCTGAAACAACGCCGATGATACTTGTTTCTGCATTTGCGGGACACGATACGCTGATGAAGGCTTACAAACAAGCCATCAAAACAGGCTATCGCTTTTTAGCATATGGCGACGCTATGTTGATTTACTAACTGCACTTCGAACACCTCGTACGTGTCGCTACGCCGCTTTTCAACCGCCGCAACGGTCTACACTGCCGTCAGCACGCTTGGAAAAGCAATGAACTTTTTGCTTGTGCCGTTTTACACGCACGTCGTTCCGCCCGATGAATTTGGCGTCTATAGCGCGCTCTTTCCGTTTTATGCCGTCATGCTCATGATTTTTCAATACGGCATGCCTTCCGCCATTATCAAGTTTTACGCCGAAGCCAAAACCCACACCGAGAAGCAAAACTTCGTCTCTACACTCTTTGCGATGCAAACGGTGAGCGCATTCGTGATGTCGCTGTTGATGATTGCGCTTGCGACGCCGATTTCACTGCTCTTTATAGGCAGTTCTAATTACGCCGATTCCATCGTCTTGATTGCCATTAGCCTATTTGTTGAAACGCTTGGATTTAATTTGCTGTGGCTGATTCGCTCCGACCATCGACTCGCATTGTTTGCGTTCATTTCACTGGTGTCGCTTGCGATTAACATCGGCATGGTGTTATGGCTCGTGCCGAAAGGGAATTATGTCTTCAACTTGTTTTTGGCGCAAGTCGTCGCTGTCGTTTTCACTTTCGGCGTGGCGTTTATTGCAAATGCGAATTTGTTCAAACGTTATTTCGACAAAGACCTTGCAAAAAAACTTTGGCGGTTCGGCTATCCGCTTTTGGGCTATGGCGTTTTGGCGGTTTTGCTCGATTCGCTCGATAAAGTTCTGGTCACGCGATTCATCTCAAAAGAGGCGGGCGGAATTTACAGCGTGGGCTATCGCTTGGGAATGGTAATGGCGATTTTGAACGTGTCGTTTCGCACGGCACTCTTGCCGTTTTTTGCACAGCGCGTTGAGTCGCATTCGCCGAAAGAAAACGAAATGCTCTTTGTGCAAATTTTTTCGCTCTACACAACAGGACTTGCGGCGGTTTTTTTGGTGCTATCGTTTTTCGTGCGCGACTTTATGACAATAGAAATTTTCGGATACTCGCTCTTCAAACAAACCTATTTGCCTGCGGCGACGCTGACGCCAATCGTGCTCCTTGCCTACTTGATTGCCGCGCCGACGGAGTTCAGCAAAGCCGCGCTGACAAAATCGGGCGACACAAAAGCGTTGTTCAATGGAGTATTGTTTAGTCTGCTCATCAATCTTGCTTTGCTTGCGCTTGTCTTATCTTTTCCGCCGAATGATACCGTCCTAACGCTACAACTTGTCGCATCAACCACCGTTGCCGCTTATCTCTTCAATGTGTTTTATTTCCATTACAAAAGACGAGCGATTGACGCAACGCCTTATCCAATGGCGCGATTCTTCATCATCGTTCTTGTGGCCGCTTTCGCTGTCGCAACGAACGAACTCCTCTTCGCCGAAAAGCCTTTCGTGTTGCGCGTTGCAATATGCTTTGTGTTTGTTAGTGTGGTTGTTGGAATCGGACTAATGCCGTTTTGGAAATTGAGGCGAGCAGGAGCGCGTCGTGATTGATTTGTGAAAAATCTCGTCTATATTATTTCAGCCTCTCTTAAACTCATAAACTTGCTTTGAATTATGGAGACCTATTACAACCCCGCAGACCTTGCCAAATTTGCCGAAGTCGGCGAAGGCAATAAAGAATTGATGGATAAATTCTTTGCGTGGTATGGCGCAGTCTTTGCCGAAGGCGCGCTAAGCGAACGCGAAAAAGCCTTGATTGCACTTGCCGTTGCGCACGCCGTTCAGTGTCCTTATTGCATCGACGCCTACACGCAAGAGTCCCTCTCCAAAGGCGCAACGCTTGAACAAATGACCGAAGCCGTTCATGTAGCCGCAGCAATTAGAGGCGGTGCCTCGCTCGTTCACGGCGTTCAAATGAAAAACGTCTATCAAAAACTTTCAATGTGAAAACGACATGATGACCGCAGCGAAAAGTTTGAAATCAATTCATCACCCGCTTGCCTCGACAGAAGAACAGTTGAAGATTATAGACGAGCGATTGAAATTGCCCGCTTTCGATGAACGCTTCAAACAAACGGGCGAAGCAGAACTGCGCGCAACAGGCATTGAGATTTTTCAAATCAATGTCGGCAAACTTTGTAATCAAGTCTGCAAGCACTGCCACGTCGATGCCGGACCCGACCGCCGCGAAATCATGACACGCGAGACACTTGAACAATGTTTAGAGGCATTAGCCAAAACAAACATTCCGAAAGTTGACATCACGGGCGGCGCACCTGAAATGAATCCACACTTCCGCTGGTTTGTCGGCGAAGTCAAAAAACTTAACCGTCATGTGATGGTGCGTTCAAACTTGACAATCCTGCTTGCAAACGGATTTACCGACCTGCCTGAATTTTTCGCTCAACACGGCGTCGAGGTGATTTCATCGCTCCCGCACTACACGCCGTCGGTAACGGATAAACAGCGCGGCGAAGATGTTTTTTCGCGCTCCATTGAAGCCATCAAACGCTTGAACGCATTAGGCTACGGCAAAGAGGGAAGTGGCTTAATCTTCAATCTCGTCTACAATCCTGTTGGTGCGTTTTTGCCGCCAAATCAAAGTTCGCTCGAGAAAGATTACAAACGCGAACTCTTGAAGCATCATGGCGTTGTGTTCAATCGCCTTTACACGATTACTAACATGCCCATTAGCCGCTTCTTGGATTATCTGCTGGTGTCGGGAAATTATGAATCGTATATGACGAAACTCGTCTCGCTGTTCAATCCTGCCGCCGCCAAAGGCGTGATGTGCCGAAATACGCTCTCCATCGGTTGGGACGGTTACCTATACGATTGCGACTTCAACCAAATGCTCGACTTGAAAGTGGGCTATGGCGCGCCGATTCACATCAAAGATTTTGACGAAGAAAAACTCAACACGCGTAAAATTGTAACGCGGCAACATTGCTACGGATGCACGGCGGGCGCAGGGTCAAGTTGCGGCGGAGCAACGGCATAACTTCGGTTGAGCATGATTCAAATCGTTCCGTTGCAAGCGGCGCATAAAGAGCCCATTCGCAAACTGCTTTGGGAAACAAATGCCTTTCGAAGCGACGAAGTCGAAGTCGCGCTCGAGCTCATCGACGAGTGCCTTGCTTACACAAGTTTCAATCCTGAAAACTATCAAATTTATTCGGCGATTGAAGGCAGTGCGGTTTTAGGCTACATTTGCTTCGGCAAAACGCCCATGACGCTCTCGACTTACGACCTTTATTGGATTGCCGTCGCACGCGAAGCACAAGGCAAGGGCGTTGGCAAGAAACTGTTTGAATTTGCTTGTAAGGAGATTCAGAGGCAGGGCGGAAAACTGATTGTGATTGAAACCTCGTCTCAACCGCACTACGAAAACACGCGCCGCTTTTACGAGAAAATCGGTTGCCAATTAGAAGCGCGCATCAAAAATTTTTATCGCGTAGGCGACGATAAACTCATCTACACCAAACATTTCTGAAATTCCGTGCTGCATCAATCCGCGATTTCATCGCACTCCCCGATTGGCGTATTTGATTCAGGCGTCGGCGGCTTGACGGTCGTGCGCCAACTGCGCCAACTGCTTCCAAACGAACACATCATCTACTTTGGCGACACGGCGCGCGTGCCTTACGGAACAAAGTCCGAACCGACCGTTCGCAAATACGCCGCCGAAGATACCGCATTGCTACTCCGCTACGAGCCGAAACTCATTGTGATTGCTTGCAATACCGTTTCTGCACTTGCGCTCGATACCGTTCAAGAAACAGCGAAGGGCGTTGGCGTTTTAGGCGTCATCAAAGCCGGTGCAACACTTGCGATTGAGAAAAGTGAGCATAAGCGCATCGGTGTGATTGGCACACAAGCCACGATTGCTTCCTACGCCTACCAACGCGAACTGCATCGCTTGAATAAAGACGTGCAAGTCTTTGCCAAAGCATGTCCGCTCTTTGTGCCGCTTGCCGAAGAAGGATTTGCCACGCACGAAGCGTCAAAATTGATTGCAAAGGAATATCTCGCCGAATTGCTCGACTCGCGCATCGATGCACTCATCTTGGGTTGCACGCATTATCCATTGCTCAAACCGACCATTCAAGATGTGGTGGGGAAAAGCGTTGAACTGATTGATTCTGCCGAAGCTGTCGCGCGTGAAGTTAAAGCCCATCTTGCACAACAGCAGTTGCTTTCCGACGCAACGCCCCAGCCGCCGCGCGTGCTCGTCAGCGATATGCCTCAACGATTCCGAACCGTCGCCGAACGCTTTTTGGGAATGGAATTGGGAGAAATCGAACTGGTTGCGCTTTAAGCGTAAATCGCCCTACAACACTTCTAAAATTTTAGATTTCACTATCACCTTTTTCGCACGCACCTGAATTGCCTTGTCAAGACGGGCGCAGACGGGCGCAAGAGCCTTTTTTTCGTCGGTGAAAATTTCAGCAATCACGTCGCCTTTCTTCACTTTATCGCCGACTTTTTTTCGGAAAAGAATCCCTGCTTTTGGCTCAATCGCGTCTTCTTTTTTCATGCGTCCTGCGCCCAGCGTGATGGCGGAAAGACCAACTTCCAGCGCGTTAATGTCGGAAATGTAGCCGTCCGTGCTTGCCGTTACCTGTTCAGTGAATTTTGATGTTGGATATTTTGAAAAATCTTTGAGCGGTGAAATGTCTGCGCCCTGTGCTTTGGCGATGTCTAAAAATTTTTGAAAAGCCTCTCCGTTTGCAATCTGACGCTTTGAGCGTTCAATGCCGTCTTGAATTGAGTCGGTTTTCTTTGCCAGCCAAAGCATCGCGCCTGCAAGCGTGAGCGAGACTTCGAGCGTATCCTTTACGAGCGCGTCGTTTCGTCCTTGCAAACATTCCATACACTCTTTGACTTCAAGCCAATTTCCGACGGCGTAGCCGAGTGGCTCCTCCATTGATGTGATGAACGCTTGAATGCGCTTGCCATAACTTTCGCCGATTTGAATCAAGGTTTGGGCTAATTCTTTTGAGCGTGAGTATTCTTGCATGAACGCGCCTTTACCGGTTTTGACATCGAGCACGAGCGCATCGAGCCCTGACGCAATTTTCTTTGACATAATGCTGGAGGCGATGAGCGGAATGGACTCGACGGTTGCCGTAACATCGCGAAGGGCGTAGAGCAGTTTATCGAGCGGTGCGATTTCCTTTGTTTGTCCAATCAAGGCGCAGTGATGTGTTTGGAGCAGGCGAAGAAATTTTTTTTCGGACAGATGAACATTGAAATTGGGAATAGATTCGAGTTTATCGAGTGTGCCGCCGGTGTGTCCAAGTCCGCGCCCTGAAACCATCGGCA
This sequence comes from uncultured Chlorobiales bacterium, assembly GCA_938003965.1. Taxonomy (GTDB): domain Bacteria; phylum Bacteroidota; class Chlorobiia; order Chlorobiales; family Thermochlorobacteraceae; genus JANWWM01. The sequence goes on along the minus strand of CALKXI010000125.1, from coordinate 2,122 downwards.
CGGCAACGCCAAGGCTGGCGACAATCGGCGCAAGAATAAGCGAGGTTTTATCGCCCACGCCGCCTGTGGAGTGTTTATCGACCTTCGGCGCGCGAACTGCAGAAAGATTGGCAACCTTGCCGCTTTCAATCATCGTTTTGCAGAGTGCAGTCATTTCGGCTTTTGAAAGCGAGCGAAAAAATATCGCCATCAACATTGCCGAAACTTGATAGTCGGGAATTTTGCCAGCTTGGTAGGACGAAAAGAAAAAGCGAATTTCTTCTTCGGCAAGCGCGTTGCCGTCTCGCTTTTTGCGAATGAGTTCGACAGGATTCATGCAGTTTTGGAAAAATTAAACGCGGCGCAGAAGCAGTAAATCTTGAAGCGTTTTAACCCCGATTTTTTCAAACTGTTTGAAAATGCGTGCGGCAATTTGAGCCGTTACAAACGCATCGCCAAGCGCGTGATGGCGCGTTTCGTTTGGAATATGAAATTTCTCGCAGAGTTTATCCAATTCATATTCTTCCATGCGGTGCGGATTGAGCAGAAGGTATTGCGAAGATTGTTCAGCAGAGTCGACCGCGTGGGCAAGTTCAACCGTATCGGTGAAGTAATTGATGAGCGGTCGTCCGTAAAGACGTTTCATTTCAGAGCCGATGAAGCCAATATCAAAAAGGGCGTGATGCGCCACCAAGACATCGGCTTTAATGAAGTCCAAAAATTTCGGTAACACTTCTTCAATCGAGGGTGCGGCGACGGTTTCAGACGGCGTGATGAAATGCACTTTCACGGTCTCGGCAGGTGCGCAGTGATTATCAGGATTGACGACGGCGTAGAAGGTATCGTTCAAATCAACCCGACAGCCTTTCATGCCAACCGCACCAATCGAGAGCAGTCGGTCGCCTTTTTTTTCTTCAAGTCCGGTCGTTTCCGTGTCGAAGACGACGAAGCGCAAATCGCAAATCGGCGTTTTCTTGTTCGGAAGTTGCTGAAGAAAATAGGCTTTGACAGTCTCGTCTAAATCGGCAGGAAGCGCGGGCGTTTTACGAAATAAAGTCTCAAACCACATAGCTGTTGTCAAGTTGATTGGAAGTGATGAGCGAAAAGTAAGACGATTTATGATGTTGTGCAAAACAGTTCATGGACTGCTTATACTGTTCGGAATGACCAACAAATGAGTAATGAATAACGAGTAATGAGTAATGATGAAAGAGATACAAGCCATTCTTCACTATTCACTCTTCATTATTCATTAACGACGCGCTCATTTTGAGCGAGGCGAAGCATCTACAAACTTGCGTTGTTGTTCCGCTACACATTCATTGGAAGGAATTGCGACGTTCTGTATCTTCGCCCTTCATTTTTGAATCAAACTTTGCGAATGTCAGTTCCTTTGTTCATCAAGCGTGGCTTGATTGCTGTTTTCGTGTTCTTGCCGCTTACGGCCTGGGGTCAAGATGTGCTTCAGCAGTTTCGTGACCAAACATCAGCCTCACAAGCGACGGGAGAAAGTCGTTCGTCATTGCTCAGAAATTATTTTTCGGGATTTTCACAAGAGCAAAATTTCTTAGACAAAATTTCGGCGTTGCCGCAGGCGTCGGCTTCGTTACAAGCCATTCCGTTGGAAGAGACGATTGACGCAGAGAAATATGTGCTGGGTGCGGGCGATGTTATTGAAATCAGCATCTTTGCGCTGACGCCGATTACATTTCGCGCAACGGTTTCTGCCGATGGTGCGCTGACGCTTCCGAATGTTGGCGCGATTGAAGTAAGCGGCAAAACATTGGCTTCTGTTAAGCCTGAACTTTTGTTGCAGTTATCGAGGCAGTATAAAAACAGTGCGGTTTCGATTACGCTGCAGCGTCCGCGCACGTTTTTGGTAACGGTTACAGGTGCAGTTCGCACGCCTGGCAAGCACATTGTCTCGTCAGTTGACCGTGTCGATAAAGCGGTTCTGCTGGCAAACGCGCCGCCGATTGAAAACAACACGCTCGCGCCAACGCTTCAAACAGAAAAACTCAACAGCGATAGGCTTTCCGTGCGTCTTTATCCGAACTATGCGCCGCACATTCAGCCGTCGCTTCGGCGAATTAAGGTGCATCGCAAAAGTGGAGAAATTTTGGAGTGCGATTTAATTCGATTT
>CALKXI010000124.1 GCA_938003965.1 uncultured Chlorobiales bacterium | reverse complement strand
CGGTGTAGTGCGCAATCACCGACGAGCCGTCGGGCGAGAGAAGCCAAACACCACTCGTCGAGCCGAACCACTTTCGGTTCAGAGCGTCAATGCCGAGCGAAGTGAGCACTTGATCTTGCAAATCGAAAATGCGCGTAACACTTGGAATGGCAGAGCCAGCTTGAACAAGGCTGGCGTCGAAGTAATATGCCGCGCCTTCGTCAGTGGCAAACCAAATTGCGCCGTCTAAATCCGTTTTAATCGCATTGACTTTCAAGTTCGGCAAGTTGCCTTGATTGGGCGATGTGGTCAGGCGAATGTATTGGTCGTCGTTGAGATTATCGAGCGTGCCATTGTCGTCAAAAATCATCACGCCTGCGCCCGCGTCGGAGCCTGAACCGCGACAAGCAACCCACTTGCGCCCGAAGTTGTCAACCGTTAAGCGAAACGCAAAAACGCCCGAAGGAAACCCATTCAACCCCGTTGCACTGGTGTTGAGCGTGGCAAAATTTCTGAATGAACCATCAGGAAGTTTAGCCGTCAGCGCACCGTTCGCGGAAAGGTAGTTGGCAATCCACAGCACGCCGTTGGCGTCGGGGGCGAAGTCGGTCATCACAATGAAATTTGGCGCGTTTGGCGGACCAGAGAGAAGCGGCGTATTGGCACGCGAGTAGGCACGCACCGAGTCGTCGCTGAAAAATTCAACAAACCCATTTCCCCAGCCGCTCAAATAAATCGAGCCGTTCTGTTCGGCAAACGCATTGAATTGTCGGAGCGAGCCGTTCAGCCCTGATGCCGAAAGCGACGCAAAATTTGTCCATTCACCTGTGGCAAAATCTAATCGATAAAATCCTTCTGTGTTTCGGTCGCCGACGGTTGAACTCACCCAGAGCCTGCCACGCGAATCGACGCCGAAGTATTCAAACCGATTGGCGAGCGGCGTGTTAAGCGAAATCGGCGAAACGGATTGATTGCGCAAAACAAGCAGGGATTGCCGCGCATCGGTGATGAACGCTGTTTCATCGGAAGCCACATCGATATCCGTTGCGCTTGAAAAATCAAAGGCGAACGTGCTGGTTGCGCCACTTTCGGAAAGCGAGAGCAAGCGCGATTTCATCAACGCATATAGGCGACCATTTGCCGTACGAAGCGCGATAACGGAATCGGTTGCAACAGTCTCAAAACTTTGCGTGGCGACGCTGTAAGCCAAAAGGGCACTGCTGGTGCCAACGTAAATTTTCCCGTTGAACGAAGCGAGTGCATTCACATTTGCAATGCTAATGCTCTGCCAAGACGACGGCGCAAGCAAGTTCTGTGTTCGCCGAGAAGCGATGGCAATTCCGAGCGGCGTGCCTGCCACGATGAGCGTATCGGCGAAAAGCACCGAGCGAACTTGTGTGCCCGTCGCAAATGTGCCGAGTGTGAGGTAGGTTTCGCGAACTTCGCGGCGTGAAGGCGTGTAGAGCAATGCGCCGAAATCCGTTGCCACCAAAAGCGAGTCGCCGCTCAAGGCAAAGGCGCGAATCCGCTTCTGCGGAAACTGCGTGACGTTGGCAATGGCAAAACTGTTCGTGAATTGCAGGTTGTTCAAATTCAGGTTCGTAATCACGCCCTCGTCAGTGCCTATCCAAAGCGCATTATTTTTGGAATCGAGCGCGAGTGAAGTCAAGCGAATGTCGGCAAGTCCGTCAATGTTGGTGAAGGTTTCAGTTTTATTCGTGATGGGGTTGAATCGATACAAGCCGCCACTTGTCGCAACCCAAGCCTGACCGCTATTGGCGACTTCAACCGATGACGCAGACGATACAGAAGCAAATGTTCGCCACGAAGTCTGCGCAAGCAGTGAAGGAGAAATCAAGGAAAAGCAAAAAGAGATAAGCCAAGCGCGTTTGAACATATCGAGAGGTTCTGTTATGTTTTGAAATTCAAGATAACAGCAACAGCGCACAAAAAAGTAGATGAAATGTTCCAACAAATAAGTTCACTACTTCGACCAAAAATTTTTCAAGCCTTTGCAAATGTTGTCGCACTTCAAACCACGCGCGAGGGTGGCGTCAGTGAAGGCGCGTTCCGCTCGCTCAATTTGGGACTTTCATCAGGCGACGCTCGTGAAACCGTCTTGAAAAATCGCGCTATCTTGTGCCGCACGATTGGCATTGAGCCAACTCAACTTGTGCTCTCACATCAAGTTCACGGCGACGCGGTTTTGATTGCCGAGCACGGTGGAAGTTATGACGCTTACGATGCACACATCACGAATCGAGTGGGCGTTTTTCTCGCCGTCTCCATCGCGGATTGCACGCCGATTTTGATTTACGACCGAACCCACAACGCCGTTGCCGCCGTCCACGCAGGTTGGCGCGGCACCGCAAAAGCCATTCTCTACAAAACCTTGCTCAAAATGAACGAAACCTTCGGCACAGAGGGCAAAGATTGTTTCGCCTTCATCGGTGCGTGCATTAGTGGCGAGGCTTATGAAGTTGGTGAAGACGTCGCAAGGCACTTTCCAAACCAAGTGAAGCGATATGACGACGCACGAGGAAAATTTCTGCTCGACCTCAAAACGGCTAACCGCATGCAACTTGAACACTTCGGCGTTCCGCACGAGCATATTGAAGTTTCTCCACATTGCACCTATCTCGAACATGACCGATTTTTTTCCTTTCGCCATGACAAAGGAAAAACAGGCAGAATGCTTGCTGTGATTGGCTTGAACGCACTCCAACAAGAAAAGTAATTTTTTAAGGCAAAAGCAGAAAAAAGCCGAAAAAAAAATTTGGAGAATTTGTTGCAAGTGTTAAATTTCAGTTAAGGTCAACAACACAAAGGTGCTCTTTCAAAATCTGCTTTTTGTATCATCGCGTCGTTGTGCGTAAGAAAGACGATAAGCAACGATGTTCAGCAAAGGGGATTCTCGAAAAAGTTTAACGACTGTTTCTTGAAAATCAGCACATAAAAAACATGCAGGCAAAACTCATCAAGGGCTGAAGTCCTGTTTCACCTTTGATAACTTTTGCATTGCGTATTGTTTTTGAAATGGGGATGAGTTTTGCCTCAAAGTCAGCGGCAGAGGATTCATCTCCAAATTTGTTTCAGGTAAAACAAATGTTCAAACAACGACAAAAGTAGGCAAGTATCTTCTATCAAAGCGAGATTCCGTTCTTTCAAATACAACAAAACAACAAACTTTCAAGCGCAATCAATCAACATCAACTTTTTCAATTCAAAACTTGGGAGAAAACAAAATGCGAAAGCACTTTACATTGCTTTTATCTGCGCTTCTGCTGATGAGCGTGGCAACATTTGCCAGCGGCAAGGATAAGCGAAAGGCAGAAACAGCCGCAAAGCCCGTAAAATTTGACGAAACCACAGCGGTAGCAAAAGCAAGTTCCATTCACGTTCAAGGATTTGTGCAAGGAACAGAAGGCACATCATTCTTGGGAACACCCACAGGACTGTCAGGTTTTTATGACTATCAATGCAATGGCGGCGCAGTGAAGTATGTCTCTGTGAATCCGCAGGATGCAAACAAGATTCATGCAACCTACATGTTAAGCACGGATTCTACCAATACAAGCCCGACGCGCAGAACAGGCTACGCATTTAGCTCAGATGGTGGCGCAACATGGACCGCAATTGCAAGTGTAAGTGGAATTCGCGAAGGCTTTCCATCATTGACCATTCTCAATCAAGGCAACGGGTCATATTTGGGCGTTGTTGCCGCGCACAATGCGCCAACAGGTAGCAGATTGCTCTCGCGTGCCTACATCGACGGCGACGAAGGGCTTGCCAGCTTTTCACCCGTTGTACCCCCTGACCCTGGTATAACACTTGGTGGTAACTTAATTTGGCCCTACATCACCGCCAATCCATCAGGCTCAAAAATGTGGATGATGTCGTCGTTTTCAGGCGGTCCAGGAACCGTGCACGTGACGGAATTTGATGCCACAACCGGGCAGTTTGGAAATTGGAGCGATGCATTGGTAACGGAAGACGGTGATACGTTGGATCCAGGAGGACGATATAATGTAGTGGTGTCGCCAAGCGGCAACAAAGTAACGATGTATCACTTGGGTGGTCCTGATGAAAACTATATTTCGTTTGCTGAATCGACCGACGGAGGTGCAACTTTCCCGGCATTCAAACGTTTGACGAAATTAACACCCAGCGGACCTGGCATTGGTGTGATTACGACAGCCACCGACTCAATTGCACCATGGATTGGTTGCGATGCGGTCTATCGCGGAGAAAACTTAAATTTCGTGTTCTCAACAGGTAGGTATGTCGGCACAGGATACCAATTCAGAGGGCAAGGCATTTGGTTCTGGTCGCAAGCCACAGGCTTTGTGAATGTGATTGACACAACCGAGATTCAAGCGATATTTGGTCCTGATTGGACTGGCTATGTTCGTCCCAACGGCGGTAGGCAACAAACAAACCATTTCCCAATTGACTATCCATCTATTGGTGTAACGCCGAACGGAGATTTGCATTGCGTTTTCACGGTGGCTCGCACAGATACCTCGGTACAAGGCTTCAACTACTACACTGTCGCCTATACGAAGTCGACCGATGGTGGCGCAACTTGGACAGCACCGACGCTATTGGAGACGAACAATCAATTAGATTTCCGCTATCCCAGCATCGCGGAATTCAATCCGAATGACAACTTCGTTGATATTGTCTATCAGCAAGATTTATTGCCCGGCTCAAGTGCATTCAGCGACAATGCGCCGATTACACGCGCACAATTGCTCCATCGACGTCTCTCTACGCTCTCGACACGAGACAATCGTGGCGTTGATGTGGCAAAGGCGTATCGGTTAGAGCAAAACTATCCAAACCCGTTCAACCCGACGACGAACATTTCCTACGTGCTTCCAAAAGCTGAAAATGTTTCGCTCAAAGTCTATGATGTGTTGGGCAGAGAAGTAGCAACGCTCGTGAATGAAGTCAAAGCCGCGGGTGCTTACACTGTTCCGTTCAACGCGTCGAACCTTGCAAGCGGTGTTTATTTCTACAAACTGCAAGCAGGCTCGTTCGTGCAAACGAAGAAAATGATGCTTGTGAAGTAAATTTTTAGAAGAGCGTGCGTGTGACTTGAACCACGCGCACGCTGCTTTTTTTGATGCTACAAAAAGAACATTAAGCATGATGAAATCACTCAACAAACACAAAAGCACCACCTTCATGTGATTTCCACCAAAAAATGAGTTTAATCTCACTAAGAGTTTTTTTTCGCTTGAAGATTATTCAAGGGTCTAAGAAAGTTTAATTATAGTTCATCATAGAAAACACAACCGAACAATGAAGCAAAGACCTATACTGTGGGTGCTACTTTTTAGTTTTAGCGCGCTTTTCTGGGCAACGACGGCGTCAGCGCAGAGCGTGTCGGGGAAACTAACGGGTAAAGTAACCGATGCAGAGACAGGTGAACCGCTCATTCGTGCTAGCGTGCGCATTGAAGGCACGAAAATCGGCGCGGTAACTGACCTTGAAGGGAACTACACGATTTTGAACGTGCCCGTTGGTGTCTATAGAGTAAAAGCCTCCTACATTGGCTATACGGAAATGGTAGTTGAAGGGGTAAAAATTACATCGAACTTAACGACTCGGTTGAATTTTGCATTGAGCACCAGAGCGAAAGAGACCGCCGTCATCGATGTGATTGCAGACAGACCACTGATTGAGCCGTCAGCGACGACAAAAACGATGGTGATTTCTTCGGAGCAAATTCAGAACTCTCCACTTCGCGGCGTGCAAGGCTTTGTCGGATTGCAAGCGGGGGTGATTCAACCAGAGGGCAGTGGCACGATTTATATGCGTGGCGGTCGTGCAGGCGAAGTGGCATTTTATGTCGACGGCATTTTACAGAACAACCCCTTGAACAACGGCTTTGCAGGAAATGTAAGCAACGACGCACTTCAAGAAATCGTGGTGCTTTCAAGCTTTGATGCAGAGTTTGGAAATGCAGGTTCGGGAATTGTTACAACCACCACCAAAGACCCTTCGACCGATAAGTATTCAATCAACACCCATTTGATTACAGACGCATTTTTGCCAAAACGCCCGTTCGGAACGAATCAATTTGGCGGATATGGATACAATTTAGGCAACATTAGCGTGGGCGGTCCGCTCATTCCCGGCTTCAAAGACTTGTCGTTTTACGGCTTGATTGAATACCAAAATCTCGAGGATAGAGACCCACGACAAGGGTTTGGTCTCTTGCCCGGCAATGATTTAGAGCAGTTCAACGGCGTTTATAAACTGCGCTACGAACTCGGAAACGGGATTGATTTGAAGTTCGGCGGCAACTTTACGCGCACTGCGTCTCGAAATGCAAACGACGGAGGACGATTAAATCCAAGAGCAGCAATCACAGAGAATTCAGAGTTTATAAGAGATGAAAACGGAAATATCATAGACATTGGGTTCTTTGACCGTGATGGAATCCCGGGCACAAACACCGCGCACCAGCAACGCGTAGAGAGTGCGGTCGATCAAGTGTATTTACGCTATACCCAAGCCCTAACAGCAAAGTCGTATTTCACGATTCAAGGGCAGTTCTTGCGGCAATTTACCGAGACGATGGATCACACGTTCCGCCGAGATTTTTACTCCTACAAGGCGCAATTGGATTCTGTCCCTTCTGCATTTGACGCATTTGGGTTTTTTATCAACACAGGACGACCTCTGAGAGGATACTCACGCGAGTTAATTCAATACTTTGAAGTGCGTGGTGATTTTGAAACACAGATTAACGAGCATAACCTCAAAGCAGGAGGTCAGTTTCGTTATCACACCTACAAATTTGGCTTCTTCGATCCTTCGGTTGACCCGCGTGCAACGGTCAATACGCTGAATTTTATTGGTTACACGCCCGAAGATTTTGGGTTTGCACCGCTCACAACTTGGTATAATAGCTTCACATCAACGAATCGCCGATTAGACCCTGAGACGGGAATGCCGCTTGTGGTCGGGGGACAACGTGTCAGAGACAGCGAAATTTTTGACCCACGTGTCGACGCAACGCGCCATCCGATTATTGCATCTGCCTACATCAAAGACCGATATGGTATCAAAGATTTCAATGTGAACGTCGGATTGCGCTTTGATTACTTAGATGCTAATACGCAAGCGATAAACTTAGCCAATCCGCTTAAAAATGATGGAAGTATCAATTTCGGGAATAACCGAACGATATTTGTGCTCCAACCGCGTATTTCGTTTTCGTTCCCTGTGTCGGAACAAACTGTGTTTCACGCCCAATACGGACGCTTTGCGCAAATGCCTCAACTGCAGTTTCTCTATGATAGCCGAAACACGAGTGCACAACGCTTGAGAGGACAAGGGATTGGACGCAATCCAAACCTTGAAGCCGAAATTACTAATAGCTACGAAGTTGGTTTCCAACAAATGCTCGGCGACGCCACTTCAATCGATGTAACCGCATTTTACAAAGAAACCAGCAACTTGCTCCAAACCATTCGCATTGTGTTGGACAATGGCTTTGTGCTGAACTACTTTGGAAACGCCGACTTCGGAACAATCCGCGGTTTAGATGTAACCCTTCGCTCAAATCGATTCAACAATGTAAATCTCTCTGCTGCTTACACGCTACAATTTGCAGCAGGCACAAACACCGACCCAACGCGATTTGCAGAATTTTACCGAAGAAACTCCGATGCTGAAACCGCCCCAACCGCAATTGCGGCATTGGACTTTGACCAACGCCATACAGGAAACATTCAAGTCGATTACCGTGTGGGATTGAATGACAAGTCGATGCCAGAAGTGCTGCGTGGTTTCGGCGCAAACCTTCTCATCCGATTCAACAGTGGCAATGCCTATACGCCGCAATTTGCCGATTATGACCCTGTGACGCAAAGCGGAGTATCGGTGTCGCGCGCGTTCAAAAATACCGCCTACACACCTTGGGTTTTCCGGGTCGATCTGAGATTAGACAAAGACTTCCGCCTCTTTGATAAACTGAACACAAAGGTGTATCTCTGGGCACTCAACTTGCTTGGCAACGAAAATGTTGTGAATGTTTATGCGACTACAGGTCAGCCTGATAACGGCGGATGGAGTCAAACCGCAGAATTCAAGCAAAATTTTGAAAGCACCATTCTAGGACGCATTGCATCATTTGCAAGGACACCCGAACGCGATGCCGAAATCGAAAAGAAGTATCGTGAGCATTACAGAGCACGTGAGCGCAGTCCGTTCTTCTATGGAACAGCGCAACAAATTCGCCTCGGCTTAATGCTTGGATTCTAACATCATCGTTTTTAACCATAACGAAAAAGGAAATGACAAAACAGCCTATTCGCACGATATTCTCGTTGGTCTTCCTTCTAACAATAGCGACCGCTCTAACGCTATACGGAAAAGAGGACAAACGCACCAGAAAGCCAACAAACACTGCACCGTCTTCTTTGATTTTAGATTATAGACCCGTTCTAAATGTCAATCAAGTGGAAGCGTGGATTGCAAACGATGCACGACTCTTTCAATCAGCCTCCGACGCAGCCGCGTTTATCTGGCCCGCAGGAAGCGGTCGCTCTGCAATCTTTTTGATGAGCCCTTGGCTTGCTTGTCAGTTTGAAGGTGACGAAAGTTTAGGAGGACTAAGAACCGCTGCGGTTCAAAACATTGGTCGAAATGGCACAGAATTTCGCCCAGGCAGAATTATTCAAACACCGACAGGATTGCAATCCGACGACCAAACGGCAATTCGCAATCGCCTCTATGTGATTCGCTCGGGCGATAACGAAAATAACAATGTCGATTACCGCGAATGGCCATATGAACAAGGCGCGCCTTATCTAACGCTCGAAACGGAAAGCGGATTAGCCGATAGTTTTGCGGTTAGCCCTGACGGCGGCACAACCATTCTGCCCGTTGCCCCCGAAGATGTGATTCCCGGTGTAACGCCGCCGATTGCATTGGATAAAGAAACGAACAACCCAATTTTCCCGCAACCAAACGAAAAACTTTCGGAGTTTGTAACGCGCGTCAAAGACCGCCTGCAACCCAAACTCATTGGCGCAGTAACGGCGTGGTGCGTCTATAACGACCGTCTCAACCGCCGATTCAGCAGCCAACCCATGAACTGCGAAATCCAACAACTTGCGTTCGCGTTTGCAACCGCAGGCGAAGTCGGCAGAGCCGTGTTCTTCAAGTTCCGAGTTATCAATCGAAATATCCCAAATCCAAACAATCCGAGTACAGGGCTTTGGAAGAACACCTACTTTGCGGTTTTTAATGACAACGACTTAGGCGATGCAGGAGACGACCTTGTGGGCGTAGATACCTTGCGAAGCCTTGCGTATTGCTACAACGGTGCACCATCGGACCCTGTCTACGGTACACCACCGCCTGCTGTCGGTGTTGACTACTTCCAAGGACCGTTCAAACGGAAAAATGTGCCATTTACAGGAACGCCTCGCCCGGTTGAGCTCGATACAAGACCAACCATTACCTTACCTGACAACACCGTGATTCCAAACCCGCGTTTCAATCAACCCGCAACGCTAGGTGCCTCAGCACACGTGCGATTTGACAACGCAGGTGGTCCAATCGGAGACCCCGAAACCGGACGCGCTGACCACGTCTATAACTTCATGCGTGGCTTGGACAAAAACGGAAACCCACTGGGTAACACCGAACCGGGTTCAAACTTCATGTTCCCTGGCGACCCTGAAACAGGACAAGGCATCATTGAGACCCAACTTGCAGACAAGCGGCAGTTGATTGTTACAGGACCGTTTGATGTATATGCAGGTGAAGAGCAACTCGTTGTTATCGGCGTCCACATTGCACAAGGAACGAGTAACTTGAACTCTGTAACAAGACTGCGCCAAGAAAACTTCGCCATTCAAGCCATCTTCGATGCGAACTTCAAAGTGCCTCAGCCACCTGCCCCGAATGTGAAAGTAACCGCACTTGAAAATGAAATTATCTTGAACTGGGTCGATACCAATTCAAGAGCGCAGTCCTTCACGCGCAAGATTGAAAATGAGCCGCTCAATCGCCCGGGCGCGTTGCTTCCGAATGATAAATACTTCTTCCAAGGCTACAATGTGTATCAGTTTGAACTCGTTGAAGGACGCGCCGTGCCGACATCGCGCGTGCGTAAAATTGCGACCTTTGATATCATTGATAGCATTACAAACGTGCTGGATTTTGACCCACGACGCACAGATGCACAAGGACGCCCAATCGTTGATATTGTGCAAACAGGCACAAACTCAGGCATTCAACGCTCTATCCGCATCAACGAGGACTTTATTCGAGGCGGGGGTCTAATCAATGGAAGACGCTATTTTTACGCGGTTACAACCTATTATGTGAATCCTTACCTCTTGTCTCTCAATCCCTATCCGAACTTCCAAACAGGGATTCCCGACAGACCGAACCCTGCCGTGTTGGAAAGCCTCGAGAAAATCATTGAAGTCGTTCCCAAAGCCGCACTTTTGGGAACGGTGTTGCCAAACAACGTCGGCGACCGAATTGAATCAGATAGATTCAGACAACTCGGCGATGATAATGTCAAAGTGATTGTGGAGGACCCGACTAAGATGACGGCGCAACGGCTTAAAGTCAAAATCGTGAATCCACAAGGCACACGCTGGGAAGTGCGCAATGCGGATACTGACGCGCTCGTCTATCCAACGGCAGTCGACCCTGTTGATTCGCTGAAAGTGTTGGCATTCACCAACAACAACCAATATAATCCCGACACTTTAGCCGAGTTTGAAAACCGTGCTGATGCCGCGCTTGTGAATGGGCTGAAAATAATTGCCAAACAAAACCTGCCCGGCGTTAAGCGCGATGGGCAAACAGGTAAACCACCTGTTGTGTATAGCCCTGCAAATAACCGATGGTATGTGCCGAAGAGTGCGACTTACACAGCGGCAACTGCGGGCGAGAGTGCTGCCAACCTTCAATCACAAGCCGAAAAGTTCAATGCGAATGGGATAAGTGATAACGGTAGCGTCTGTTATCCATTCGTGGACATCTTTGGTCGAATCACACCTGGAACAAACCTGCCTGCCGATAGCCTTCTGCCCATTGCACTTGTCTTTCAAGGAAATGATACAACGAAATGGACAAGTGCTTATCGATATGTGCTGAACATTAAAAGCAAACGCGTGAGTGGAAATCTATACCTCGATGCCGCAGATGATGCCTTCCTCGCATTTATTGACACAACGACCAATCCACTCTTTCCAGGCGGACCAACGGTTCCAAAAAGTGCGCGCCTCAGTATAAACGGTCCATATCAAGACCGTCGGCGAATTCCCGTTCAAGCCTTCAAAATGCGTCCAACGGCAAATGGTGCATTTAACTTTGAGCGTGTGAATGTGCTCTTCACCGAACGCAACGAACAACGCGCCTTAGGCTTCAATGTGAATGGCGCATGGGAACCTTCAACGGCGACTCACGGTGGGCAAGAGATGCTCTTCATTATGAATTCGCCGTATCGAGAAGACACAACTTTGCTGCAATACATCTCAGGTGTAGCCGCAAATAACCAGCCAAGGTATATCGTTACGCAATCCAATCAGCTGGATATTGCATATGTCATGTGGATTGCTCAGCAGCCTAATAGGACGTTCAGAGCAGGCGATACGCTCTTCATTTACCCGAACTACCGCTTGACGCCACAAACGGAGTATGTCATTCAAACCGAAGCCCCGCGAGTTAATGACCGCCGTGCAGGGGAAGACCGTTTGGCGAAAATCAATGTGTTCCCGAACCCTTATCTCGGTTCAAGCGGACGCGAACGATTCTTGCGCCAAACCTTTGTAACCTTCACTAACCTGCCGCAAAAGTGCAAAATCCGCATCTTCACGCTGAACGGCGATTTGGTGCGTGTGATTGATAGAGATAACCCGAACTCGTCGCTGGAAGATTGGAACCTAAGAAATTCCTCCAATATTCCCGTTGCAAGCGGTATGTATCTCGTGCATATTGAAACCGAGTTTGGAAACAAGATTCTCAAACTGGGCGTCATCATGCGCCAAGAACGCGAAGACTTCTTCTAAACACAAGCATCAAACTGGAAAAGCGACCTCGTGGTCATAACGGGGTCGCACTTAAAACTTAAAGAATTTGAACTTTCAATAAGGGAGACGAAACGTGAGACAACTCAAAACAATAGCAGTAACCTTACTGATTGCGTTAGCACTCATGCAACCAGCGTCGGCGCAGGAGCGACGTGTTGGGGCTTCAAGCGGCAACCAAGTCCTGATTCCTGTGGGCGGGGCGGGCTTGGCAATGGCAGGCGCGGCAACCGCATCGCTCACAGGCGTTGAAGCCATGTATTGGAATCCGGGTGCTGTCGCCTATTCACGCAAAGGCGAATTGATGTTCTCTTCAATGAGTTACTTGGCAGATATTAGAATCAGTTATGTCGCGGCAACTGCTAATCTCGGAAACGTCGGAACAGTCGGCTTTGCGATTAAGTCGCTCAATTTCGGAGACATCTTGCGCACAACCGACGAAGACCCCGACGGATTGCGCGGCGAGCAATGGTCACCCAACTTCATCACTGCCTCATTGACCTATTCAAAAGCATTTACGGATAGAATTGCGGTTGGTGCAACGGCAAAGTTGATTTCAGAAACCATTCTAAGTTCAACGGCAACGGGTCTTGCGTTTGACTTCGGCGTGCAATACACCACACCGTTTGATTTGAAGATTGCCGTTGTGCTGAAAAATCTTGGAAACCAAATGCGCTATGCCGGTCCTGATTTGGAGCGACAAATTGCACGTTTCCCTGGCGACGGTCCTCAAAACTTACTTCGAACGGAAATTGTCGCGTCAGCCGGCGAAATTCCATCATCATTTGAAATCGGCGCAGCCTATGATTTCAAGATAGACCCGCGAAACACGGTTACCCTCGCAGGAAACTTCCGAAACAATAACTTCTCGGACGATGAATATCAAGTAGGTGCTCAATATGCTTTTCAAGATTTGCTCTTCCTGCGTGGAGGCATGAACTTTGATGTGTCTAAACATGGCGAAAACGTCTTCACAAATAGCTTTGCCTTAGGGGCAGGCATCAATTACCGTTTAGGTGGTGTTTCAATTATGCTTGATTATGCCTATCGTTCGGCTAAATTTTTCAGCGGAAATCAAGTGTTTGCTGTTCGTTTAGGCTTCTAAAAAGTGAAAGAACAACAAAGTGTCAAACCGAACAAAAATGAGAAACAAACTTTTATCGCTCCTCTTTCTTTTTGTAGCAGTCTCTATGTTCCTTTCCGCTTGCGGAGAGTCAGAGCCGCTCGCAACCAATACGCGCAAAACCAATCTGCGCTTCTGGAACATGATGCCTGATGCAAACGTGCAAAGTTTAGACATCCTCGTCGATGGCGAATTCGTAACCAACATTCGCTACGGGCAGGAACAAACGGATTACTCGCAAGTCTTCTCGGGTAATCGCAACATCAGAGTAACCGTTGGCGGCAATCGCAACCAAATCACAATTGACACGCTCGCCGATTTCAGCAACCGCCAAAATCAATTCTTCACCTTCATGGTGGTAGATTCGGCACGAAACAACGCGCCATTGCTCATTCGCGATAATTACAACCTCAGACCCGATACCCTAACAGGACGATTCCAACTGCGCGTGCTTCACCTTTCGCCAAACGCGCCAGGCGTCAATATCGGGTTGGTGCGCTCAACGGATACAACCACGGATACAACCTATATCATCGCCGATACGCTCACTTTCTTGCGAAACCTCAGCGCGGCAAATATTGCGACGCAAGCCCGATTCAGAACCTTCAATTTGAGCGCAACCAACCCAACGCTCGCCGATACCACCTTAAACTTGGTTATCAGAGCCGTAGGCGTCGGTATCATTCCGCTCTCAAACGTGCGCGTTCAAGACAAGAGCGTCTATACAGTGATTGCACGCGGTTTTGTCGGCGGAACAGGTGCACAAGAATTTGCAACGCGAATCATAAAGGATAGATAATCCGCATCTTGAAGCATCAATCAAAGCCCATCTTGAACGGTGGGCTTTTTTATTTCGGCTAAACACGGTTTCGTATATTTGCCGTCAATCATCAATGACAATCATCTCTCTGAATCAAACCTATCTATGTCTAAAACTGACACATCTGAAAAACTGATGGAAAAAATCGTCTCGCTGTGCAAGCGGCGAGGGTTCGTGTTTCAATCGTCTGAAATTTACGGCGGTCTGGGTGCATGCTACGACTACGGTCCGCTCGGCGTCGAACTCAAAAACAACATCAAAACCGCGTGGTGGAACGCCATGACGCGCGAACACGAAAACATCGCAGGCATTGACGCCGCGATTATGATGCACCCCAAAACTTGGGAAGCCTCAGGACACGTGCAAAGCTTCAGCGACCCAATGATTGACGATAAGACCAGCAAAATTCGCTATCGCGCCGACCACCTTATCGAGGGATACATCAAACAGTTGGAGAAAAAAGGCAAAACAGAGGAAGCCAAGCGCGTCAATGATGAATTTGTCAAAGCACAAAACAGCGATGACATGACCAAAGCACTTTACGAACTCATCATCAAAGAGCAAATCAAATCCCCTGATTCAGGCGCATTTAATTGGACCGAAGTGCGGCAATTCAACTTGATGTTTTCTACGAAACTCGGCGCAGTCGCAGATGAGGCGGGCATCGTTTATCTGCGTCCTGAAACAGCGCAAGGCATTTTCGTGAACTTTCACACCGTCCGCGAATCGGCGCGAATGAAAATTCCCTTCGGCATTGCGCAAATTGGCAAAGCCTTCCGAAACGAAATCGTCAAAGGCAATTTCATTTTCCGAATGATTGAGTTCGAGCAAATGGAAATGCAGTATTTCGTTAAGCCGGGCACGCAGTTAGACGCCTTCGAGATGTGGAAAGAAAAGCGCATGAACTGGCACATCGAGCGGCTTGGCATTAAGCCTGAAAACCTCGTTTGGTATCAACACGAGAAACTCGCGCACTACGCCGATGCCGCCTTCGACATCAAATACAAGTTCCCGTTTGGCACAGAGGAAATCGAGGGGATTCACTCGCGCACCGATTTCGACTTGCGCCGCCATCAAGAGTATTCCGGCAAAAACATGATGTATAGCGACACCGAAACGAAAGAAAAATACATTCCCTACGTCATCGAGACTTCTTCGGGGTGCGACCGAAATTTTCTCATGGTGCTCTGCGACGCCTATACCGAACAAATCGAAGACGGCGAGCCACATGTGATTCTCAAACTCAAACCTGAACTCGCACCCGTCAAAGCCGGCATTTTTCCGCTCACAAAAAAAGATGGCTTGCCTGAAATCGCCGAAAAACTTTATCACGATTTGAAACGCTACTTCAAAGTGCAATACGACGACGCAGGCTCAATTGGCAAACGCTACTACCGACAAGACGAAACCGGCACACCCTTCTGCTTTACGATTGACTACGACACATTGAACGACCAAACCGTTACCGTTCGTTATCGCGATACCAGCAATCAAGAGCGGCTAAACCTCTCGCAAGTCAAAGCGTTCTTGACGGAAAAACTTTCATAAGTCTGTTGAAGCACCGCCCAAAGATGCAAGCCACATCAGAAAGAAAAGACGCGCCCGCACAAAACGACAAGCGCACAATTTTCGGGTGGGCAATGTATGATTGGGCGGTCAGCGCATTCAGCACAACAGTGGTAACGGTTTTTTTAGGTCCGTATCTCACCGCGCTTGCCAAAGCCGCCAGCGATTCAAACGGCTTGCTTTATGCAGTGGGGATTCCCATCAAATACGATTCGCTCTTTGCATACTGCACATCGATTTCCGTATTGCTTCAAGCGTTTTTCTTGCCGCTACTCAGCGCGATTGCCGATTACTCCAAACGCCGCAAACAGTTCTTGCTCTTCTTCACATTGATAGGCTCAACGGCAACCATTGCGCTTATTGGGCTTGATGACGGACGGCACTGGTTCGGCGCAGGGGCTTACATCATTGCTAATATCGCCTTCGGTGCGGCAATGGTCTTTTACAACGCCTTCCTTCCTGACATCGCGACAAAAGAACAACACGACCGCGTCTCGTCGTTTGGTTGGGGACTTGGCTACTTGGGTGGCGGCTTGCTCTTGCTTCTCAATCTCATCTTCTTCACTTTGCGCGACTCGCTTGGCTTAACCACAAGCGACGCCGTAAGAATTTGCCTTGCCTCCGCAGGCGTATGGTGGCTTGGGTTTTCGATGTTCACTTTTGCAATGGTGCGCTCGCGCTATGCGGTGCAGTTGCTCAAACAAGGCGAAACGTATTTAGACATCGGATTCAAGGAACTTGCGCGAACCTTCCGCGACATCAAACGCCTTCCCGAAACGCTGAAATATCTCGTCGCTTATTTGCTTTACAACGACGGCGTGCAGACCATTCTCGTTGTGGCAACCATTTTCGGCTCGGAAGAATTGAAGATGGAATCGTCGAGTTTGATTCAAGTGATTTTGATGGTGCAAATTGTGGCGTTTATCGGCTCAACCGTGTTCGGAAACATTGCCGCACGATTTGGCGCAAAGCAGGCGGTTGTGAGTTGTCTTGTAATATGGTGCGCCGTTACGATTTATGCGTGGTATTTCCTTTCGAGCACGTTGGAATTTTGGGGAATGGCGTCGGTCGTTGCGCTCGTAATGGGCGGAACGCAAGCCTTATCGCGAAGCCTCTTTTCAGTGATGATTCCCGAAGGAAAAGAAGCGGCGTTCTTTGCCTTCTATGAACTTTCAGAACGCGGAACATCGTGGGTCGGTCCGTTCCTCTTTGGGATTATCAATCAACTGTTCAGCGGATTGCGCTACGGCATTCTCTCGCTGATTGTGCTGTTTGTGAGCGGTCTGGTCGTACTGCTTTTTGTGAATGTTGAAAAGGCGAAGTCGCAAGCCGAGGCGATGTGACGGGTTTCTCAAAAAAAGAATGAACTATAAATCCACTTGCCGATTGCCATAAGCACTTGCACAAGAATCAGAAAAATCACGATGCGGAAAAACCACGCGCGAATTTTGTAGAACGTCGCTCGTTTCATGTCAAAATCTGTTTGGCTTCAAGAATGGCGCGATGAATGTTGCGCGAAGATATTTTTTCTTGACACAAAAATGCCTCACCAATGCGGCGAAGCAAAACAAAGTGAATCGTGCCGTGCTTCGTTTTCTTATCGCGCTGCATTGCCGATTCAAGGTCGGATTCCGCCACATCAAAGAAATGCCGTTTCAAAAGCGATGGCGAAAGCGGAAAGCGTTTGGCGAAGTGCGCAATGCGCGTGAATGAATCGTGGTCGAGCAAGCCTAAATTTTTGGAGAGGGCAGAAGCGCAAAGCATGCCGATTAAGACGGCTTCGCCATGCCGAAAAGCCTTGTAGTTGCTGAGGGTTTCGAGGGCGTGAGCGAAAGTGTGTCCGAAGTTTAAGAGGGCGCGCAGTCCGAGCGTTTCTTTGAAGTCTTTTTTGACGATGCGCAGTTTGTTTTTGACGCTTCGCGCTACAACGCGCTCAATGTCGGTGCGGTCAAGCGAAATGATTGGCTCAAAATGCGATTCAAGGTGATGAAAAAACGGCGCGTCTTGAATAAGCGCGTATTTGAAGGCTTCGGCAAGTCCTGAATAAACATCGCGCTTTGGAAGGGTGCTTAAAAAATCGACATCGATAAATGTGAAGTTGGGCGGATAGAAGAAGCCAATCATATTTTTGCCGAGCGAATGATTCACGGCGACTTTGCCGCCAATGGCACTATCGACCATTGCGAGCAGTGTTGTCGGCACATGCACCAGCGGAATGCCGCGCAAATAACTTGCCGCCAGAAATCCGCCTAAATCGCCGACGACACCGCCCCCAACGGCGACAAGCGCAGTCGCTCTATCAATTCCGTTTTTGATGAACTCGCCGTAGAGCCGCTCTGCCGTGCGCAAACTTTTCGCCGATTCGCTGGCAGGCACAACAAAAGAAGAATGCGCAATGTTAGCGCGATGAAAAATTTGAAAAATGTGTTGTGAAAAAAGCCTGTGCGTATTTCGGTCGAAGAGCAGGGCGACTTTGGGCGAAAGCCCATGCGAGATAAGCGCGTCGTTGAAGGTGTGAAATGAAGAAAAAACAACGTGATGCAACGCTGAAAAGTTGAAAGGTTACTGATGACGCTGTGATTTGAAATGCCGTTCCAACTCGCGTTGCAATTTATCGACCGTTTTGCCGAGCGGCGTTTGGTCGGTTGAAATGCAAATTGGCGATTGAGCGTATCGTTCTTCACGACGGCTCATTAAAAGACTGACGCGATTAGCAATTTCTTCGGGGGTAATCTTCTGTCCGTTTTCGCCTTTGAGAAGCGGGCGGTCGTCTTTGGTGGAAAGTCGGCGCGTGAGCGTATTCAAGTCCGATTTCAGATAAACCATCGTACCTGAATTGCGGACGAGTTCGAAACTGGAATCGTTTTCAAGCGTGCCACCGCCGAGCGAGACGACAAGGTTTTCGCGATTGGCAATCGAGGAAAGAATTTCAAATTCAAGTTGGCGGAAGTAGGCTTCGCCTTTTTCGGCGAAAATCTCGTTGATAGATTTTTGTTCGCGCTCGACAATGGCTTTATCAATATCAATAAAGTCGAAGCCAAGTGAATTAGCGAGAATCGGTCCGATGGTTGATTTGCCCGCCGTGCTGAATCCTGTTAAAAAAATTAAAGTCGATTTCTGCATCGCGTTCATAAAAACGGTTATCGAGACGATTATCCTCAAATTATACAAGTTTAGCCGATGACCTCAAAGTGCGAGCCTTTAAGCGGGTCTTTACTGACGACAATTCGCGTCGGAAAAGCATCTTTCATTTCTTCTAAATGCGTGATGAGAATGAGTTTTTCAAAATCATCGCTCACTTGATTCATCGCCTCAACCATTGCCTCAATTCCTTTTTGGTCTTGCGTGCCGAAGCCCTCGTCAATGACGAGCATTTTAATTGGCGTGCCGCTGATGGTGGCGAGATATTTTGAAAGGGCGAGCCGCAGAGCGAAATCAATGCGAAAGCGTTCGCCGCCTGAAAAGGTTTCGTAGAGGCGTGTATTGGCGTTGGCGTCGGAAATGATAATGTCAAGCGTCTGTTCCACGGTACCTTTTTGCGTTTGTCGTTCGGTTTGAAGCGAGAGCGAAAACAAGTTGTTTGTCAGTTGTGCGAGCAGTTCGTTGGCTAACCGTTCAATTTCAGGAATAGCGTGCTCGAGCAGAAGTTGCTGAACGCCTCTGACGCTGTAGGCTTCGGCTAAAATTTCATAGAGTTCGATTGTTTCTTGTTGCGGTGCAATTTCTTCCTGCAGTTTCTGCATTGTTTTTTCCTTTTCTTCTTTCTCAGCGATGGTGTTTTCAAGCGCGTGTCGCTCGCTTGAAACTTCTCGCAGGCGCGTTGTTTTCTCGCGCTTCTCGTTTAATGTGGTTTGTCGGCGCGCTTCAAGTTCTGCCTTGCCCATCAGGGCTTTGCGGAGTGCATTGATGTCTTCTTCTTTTGAGGTTCGTTGATGCTCGAGCGATTTGCAATTTTTACGATGTGCGGAAATTTCTTGAAGGAGCGCGTCTCGGCGTTTTTCGTCGCTCTCGAGAGCGGCGAGTTCTTTTTCAATCGACTCAAACGATTTGAGTTCGGATTTTTTACGTTGATGAAGTTGCGCGTCATATCCGACCGCTGAAAGTTCGGCTTGAAGGTTTTCAATTTCCATTTTGGCTTGTGCAAGCGAATGCAATTCGCGTTCCGCCTCTTTGGCTTTGGCTTCTTGAACGATTTTGTCAGATTCAATTTGCTTCAACTCTCGCTCAACTTCTTGAAGCGATGCCATCTCGGTGGTGATTTTGTTCAATTCAATGGCGCATTGGTTCTGTTCACGCTCCTTTTGCTTGAGAGCGGCAAGTTCTTGTTCGTACTGTAAAAGCTCTTGTTGGAACTTTTGAAGTTCATCTTCGTGGTGCTTCTTTTGCACTTGATAGGCGCGATATTCGTCGCGATAATTTTGAAGAATGTGCTCCTTGTGCGATTCTTCAATATGAGACTGACAGAGCGGACAAGTGTCGGGAAGTTCTTTAACCTTTTTGCCTTTTTCGGAGATGGCGTCCATTTGCGTTTGTGCAGAGACGATTGCAGACCGCAAGTCTGAAACCTTTGTGCGCGTGGCACTGAGCAACGATTCAACTTCGGGAAGGCGAGCGCATTCTTTTTTGAGCGCGTCAAGTTTCGGCTGCATTTGTTGATGCTCTTGAAGCAATTTTGCTTTTCGCTCGAGGCGCGCTTTTCGTTGTGCAATCATTTGGTTGAGTTGAGCCAGTTGCCCTTGCGCCGATTTTTTTTCGGCTTCGAGTTTGGCGCGCTTGGCGTTGTAGTCGTTCTCGAGTTTGGAAATCTGTTCTTTCAAAGAGTGGGCGAGCGATTGCCGTTCGTCCAACGATTCAAGTTCTTTTTTGAGCGATTCGGCTTGTCGTTGCTTCAAGAGTAATGTCTCACGAGCTTGAAGGCGCAAGTCAATCGCGGAAACTTCGGATTCTTTTTGGCGAACCAAACGCGCCTCTTGTTCAAGCTGTTGCGTCAGTGAAGCGAGTTCAGCATTTAAGACAGCGAGTTCTGTTTCTTTTTGTTGAAGCACTTGAAGGTCGGAATCAAGCGCAAGGAGCGAAGCGTCAAGAGCGGCAAGTTCGGCTTCAACGGCATGCTCTTCTGCTAATTTCGCTTCGTGGTCGAGGCGAAGTTGCGGCAGTGAGGCAATGTCGGATTTGAGAAGTTCAATGCGTGTGAGGGTGGAATCGAGTTTTCCTTGAAGACTTTTGGCGGCATTTTTGGCTTTTTCGTGTAGTTCTTCGTAATGGCTCAAACCCAAAATTTCGCTCAAAACTCTGCGCCTCTCTGTCGGTCCGTTTTTAACAAACAAATCGGCTTTGCCTTGTGCGAAGAAAGCAGAGTTAATGAAGGTTTCGTAACTAATGCCAATGCGCTTTTGAATTTCGGCTTTGGTATCTTCGAGTGTCTGTTGGGTGAGCGGACGAAAGTCGTTGATGGAACGGTCGTAAATGGCGAATTCCAACTGCTGATTCACTTTTGACTTTCCAAGCTTGAGGATTCGCGTGATGCGGTAAATGTTGTTTTGTAACTCGAATTCAAGCTCGAGACGCGCCTCTTTTGCGCCTTTGCGCACAAGTTCGCGGTTAGATTCTCTCCCTTCACCCCAGATGCAGAACGGAATCGCCTCAATGAGGCTGGACTTGCCTGCGCCGTTTTCGCCCGTCAGAACAGCGAATTGAAACAAATCAAAATCGAGTTCTTGTGTCTCTTCGCCGTAGCTTAGAAAGTTTTGGAGTCGGAGTTTCTTCGGAATCATAATTGTGTGGAAGTAAAGGGGTTGAACGCGTTAGCGCGTTTGAAAGCGTTCAAAAACAATATCAACAAAGGCAACGGCTTCGCTTGAAAATTCATCAACATTGAAGCGAGAGAAAACTTC
>CALKXI010000123.1 GCA_938003965.1 uncultured Chlorobiales bacterium | reverse complement strand
AAGCGCAATTCACTCATTTTCATCTCTACGATTTGGATTTCAGCATGCAAGTCAACACGCGATACAAAGTCATGGCAAGCACCGAACTCGATGTAACACATTTTTCGTTTGGAACTTACAACGACACGCACCGCACATTTTATCAAAAGTTCATTGAGAAATGGCAACACCGACTTCCGCTGTTGCAAATGCCTGACAACGCGACGCCAACACAGATTATCAAAGTCTTTGCGCACGACATCATCAATCACATTCGTGATGGAAATTTCAATTTGGCGAAACGCAGTTTTCAACACTTGCAACACCATCTTGCGCGACCTGCATGGAGGCTTGCGCTCGACTGCCTCGTGCAAACACCCACTGTTCTCCTCTCAACCTTACGGCACTGACAATGAACCCAACGGTCAACATTTTGCTCTCAACTTACAACGGCGAAAAATTCTTGCGGCAACAACTCGATAGCCTTCTTGCTCAAACATATCCGAACATTCTAATTCACATCCGCGATGACGGCTCCTCCGACAAAACCATAGAAATTCTCGAAGCCTATACCAACGCCCATTCAAATATCCGTCTCACAAAAGGAGAAAATCTTGGCGCAGCGAAGAGTTTTTTTCAACTACTGCTCAATGCCAATAGCCAATGCGCTTACTTTGCTTACAGCGACCAAGACGACGTGTGGAAGCCCGACAAAATCGAACGCGCCATCGCCATGCACGAACAAGAAGACCAAACACAACCCTTGCTCTACTTTTCAGAATTTGAAATCGTCGATACATCGCTCAATCGGATTGCTTCATCAACGCCATATCGCTACTATGATTTCAAAACAGCATTGCTCCAAAATGTGCCGTTTGGGTGCACCCAAGTGTGGAATAAAGCCGCACAACAGTTGCTTTCGCGACATGTGCCAAGTTTTTTTTACATGCACGATTGGTGGAATTTCTTAGTGATTTCTGGCATCGGCAAAGTGCTGTATGACCCGTCTGAGACGCTCTACTATCGCGTGCATGGTGAAAATGTGTTTGGACAAACGACCTCGCTTATGTCGCGATTCAGAAATCGTATTAGGCTCTTGCAGAAACGTGATATGCCCGTGCTTTCGGCGTGGCGTCAAGCGGTGGAGTTTGAGCGTTTGTTTGTGTCTTATCTTTCGCCTGAACATCAAGCGGTGCTGTCCAATTTTACTCGTTCAAAAGAGAATTTTATGAGACGATTGCGCTATGCGCTTTTTGGAGAAGCGCGCCGAGCCTCACGCTTAGACAATGTTATCTTTAAGGCAATGGTGATGTTTAACTATTACTAAACTGCTGTGAACGCCCAATCATACAAACTTGCCCTCGTCCACGAATGGCTTTCTATCGTTGCGGGCTCGGAAAAAGTCGTTGGCGAATTGCTCGCGCTCTATCCGAACGCTGACCTCTTCACGCTTGTGGACTTCTTCGATGACGACGCGCGAAAACTGCTTCACGGCAAACGCGCACAAACAAGTTTTATCCAAAATCTGCCCTTCGCGAAAACGTCGTTTCGTAGTTACTTGCCGCTCATGCCGCTTGCGATTGAGCAATTCGATGTGTCTAAATACGATGTGGTGATTTCAAGCCATCATGCAGTTGCCAAAGGCGTGCTCACGCACCAAAATCAACTGCACATTTGCTATTGCCATTCGCCAATGCGCTATGCGTGGGATTTTTATCACGAGTATCTGCGCGAAGCCAAGTTAGACAAGGGATTGCGCGGCGCGATTGCAAAACTGATGCTTCACTACTTGCGCATGTGGGACGTGGCAAGCGCAAATCGAGTTGACGCCTTCGTGGCAAATTCGCACTACATTGCGCGGCGTATTAAGCGCGTCTATAACCGTGAAGCCACCGTGATTTATCCGCCCGTCGATGTCGAGAAGTTCGACTTCAAGCCGAATAAGGATAACTACTACCTTGCCGTAGCGCGCTTTGTGCCCTACAAAAAAGTTGATGTAATCGTCGAAGCCTTTTCGCGCATGCCCGATAAAAAACTTGTGCTCATTGGCGAAGGCGATAAATCCGTTTTGAAACATGCCACGCGCAACATTGAAGTGATTGGATTCCAACCGTTTGAATCGCTCAAAACTTACTTAGCGTCTGCCAAAGCCTTTGTTTATGCGGCTGAAGAGGATTTCGGCATAACGATTGTCGAAGCACAAGCCTCTGGAACGCCCGTGATTGCGTTTGGAAAAGGTGGCGCAACCGAAACCGTCTTGAACGGAAAAACAGGCGTGCTATTCCCTGAACAAACTGCCGAGCGTTTGATTGACGCCGTTAAAACCTTCGAGCAAACCGACTTTGACCACGCCGCCATTCGCAACCATGCGGAACGCTTCGACCGCACCATCTTCGCCGAAAAAATTAAAATGTTCATTGATGAACACTATCGCGCTTTTCTGCAAGAGCCTATTGCTCGTTAGCCTTGTTTGGCTCTTTGCGAACAAACTGCTCGCGCAAGTTGAGACCGTGCCGCTTGATGCCAATTTTCATGCGCAAAACATTTATGAGTTTCTTAAAGAAATGCGCGTCAAAAAAATTCTGCTCGACTATCGCGACGATGTGCTCTCGCTCTCACGCGCCGAAATCATCAAACACCTTAAAACGATTCAATCGCGTTGGAGCGACCTTTCCGAAACCGAAAAGAAATTGACCAAACGCTTTCAACGCACCTTCGAGAATCCCGAAGAGCACGCAAGCGATTACACCTACTTTTTCGGAACGGTCGATGCTTCCCCAAATCACTTTCGTGAAGCCTTCGGCGATAAAGAAAAAATGCTCTTCTACGCACGCGACGGCGAAAACCGCCTGTTTGTTGAATTCTTTGGAGAATTAGATTTTACCGAAGACCGCTTTCGGAACAATGCCTTCATTGCGCAAGGTGGATTTCGTTTTCGCGGAACGCTCTTTGAGTATTTCGGCTACAGCCTTGCGTTTGTCAAAGGCGCAACGCTCGGCAATCGTCAAACCATGCAACTCACGCGCCCCGACTTTCTCTATAACTTCAAATTTGTTGAAAACATCGACGGCACACCAAGCATCGACTTCACCGATGGCTACTTGCGCTATCAATATGAACCAAAAGAAGATGTGATGATTTACGCGCAACTCGGACGCGAAAAACTGCGCTACGGCTTGGGTTATAGTGCCAGCCTTACGCTTTCAGGAAATCATCAAAACCTCGATGCGATTCGCTTCGGCATTAACTACAAACAGATTTCCTTTACCTCAATTCACGCCTCAACATCGGGAAACTTCTTCGACACGCTTGGGCGAGTGATTCCGCGCGGCGAGCGATACACGAAGTATTTTTCTGCACAGCGATTGCGCGTGCTTGTGCCGAATTGGTTTGCCGTTGGCATTGGTGCAGTAGTGGTTTATCACGGTCGCTTCGACCTTGCCTATCTCAATCCGTTTCAATTCTACAAGTTCGCCGAACATTCACTTCAAGACCGTGACAATGCGGCGATGTTCTTCGATATTCAAACGCACTTCCTTAAAAACATTGAGTTTCAAGCCTCATTTTTTCTCGATGAAAATTTAGACTTCTCGAATTTGAACAAGGAACGCAACAAGTATGCGTTTCAAGTTGGCATGTTTTGGTATGAATTTCTGACGCTGAAAAACTTATCGTTTGTGGCGGAATACACGCGGGTTCG